>CALROF020000362.1:0-3023 GCA_943369775.1 Reyranella massiliensis 521 | reverse complement strand
AGCAGTACCAGCCGCATGTCGGGGCGCTCTTTCTGAAGTTTGGCCCACTCCGGCAGCTCGGTCAGGCAGGGTGCGCAGGTGAGCCCCCACAGGTGGACGATTGTCGGCTGGCCTTCATGAGTGGCGCGGAGTTTCGCCCAACTTCCCCGTTCGAAGGGCTGCGGCTCGGCCGCGTGGACGCTGGAAAGTGGAGCCAGCGCCAGCAGCAGGGCGAGGATGGCCGCCTTTCTCATGGCTGGTTCTCCAGCGGGATCAACCGATAACCCTCGACTTTGGTCAGCCACGAGAGATAGGCGTGGCCACCGTGAGCGACGAGCAGGGGATGGTCAGAGGCATCGGCCGTCTCGGCGATGGTTCGTGCTTCGGTCCATTGGCGGCCGCTATCGCGGCTTACCTGCCACCGCACCACCGACTTCGTTCCGTCGAACTCCTTCCACACCAGATGCAGCGCCTGGCCATCGGACAGGAGGTAAGGACGAGCCGGCTGGCGGTTGGGAGAGGAAAGGGCGCGCGGCGCGCCGAAGGGAACGTTGCCATTGTCGGCGCGGGCATAGAACAGACCCTTGCGCGATGGCGCATCGGTGAACCAGGCGACGTGATGGGAGCCGTCCGGTGCAATCGCAATGGTCGGCCCGTGATGCGGGCAGGCCTCGATCTTCCAGTCGTCGGCGCTCACCCGGCGCAGCGGACCGGGCGTCGCAGCGTCCTTGAAGGTGACGACGGCATGGTCGCGCACGGAGCCGGGAAAGATGTTGCGGAACACGATGGCCGGGCGGCCCGGACCCGCGAAGGCGACGCCTAGCCGGCAGCATTCGCAGGTGTTATCGACCGCGATTTCCGTCTTGCCGAAGTCGGCATCGCCATCTTCCCACGCGTAGGCCAGCGCGGCGCCTGGATAGGGGCGGCCGGCCGCCCGCGCCTTGGCGCCGTTGCGCTTGTCGAGCCAGGCGGCGAAGACGCGACCCGAAGAGGGATCGACGGCAACCGTCTCGAAGCGCTGGCTCGTCTTGTCGGCAGTGATCGGCCGCGGGGGCGTGAAGCTTGCGCCACTATCCTTGGAGCGGGCGAAGAAGGCGCGGCCGTTGAAGTTCTTGTCCTGGAAGATCGCAAAAGTAACGATCAAGCCGCCCTTTGGATCAACCGCGATACGTGCGCGCGCATCTGGACCCCAGTCGAGGTTCATCGGCTCGGGGGTCACCGCGACAGGCTCGGAGAAGGTCTTGCCGAGATCGGTCGATTTCACCACGACGATCTTGTCGGCCGTCGCGCGCACCAGCCATAGCGTGCCGTCGGGGCCGAAAGCCGGCGTAGCGGTGAAGGCTTCGGGCGCAGCGCTCGGCTTGCCGTGGTTGTGATGCTGGGCGGCGGCGGTGCCGGCCAGCATGAGGGTCGCGAGGAAGGTAAAGAACAGGCGCATCAAAACCTCACTCTCAGGCCGGCAGTGGCGGTGAGCGGCATGCCCAGGGCGGGAATGGCCGACGGATTGACGGTCGTGCCCTCGAACGAGGTCAGGGTATAGCCCGACGCGAGATACTGCACATTCGTGAGGTTCTGCACGCTGGCGTAGATATCGACATCTTTGACCGGCGAATAGGTCAGGCCGAGGTCGATCAGGGTGGCCCCCTCGTTGAGCTGGGTATGGCCCGTGTCGTTCCAGTAGGCGGGGAAGGACTTCAGGGATGCCGTCAGTACCAGTTCCGGGATCGGCCGCCATTCGGCGCTGGCCGTCACCATCGTGGTCGGCACCTGCCCCAACTGCACACCGGTCCGGATCAGGGTCGGGAAGTTGGAGCTGGTGAGGTAGGCCGAGGTGGCGACGAAGCTGGCGCCGAACTTCAGTTCCTTCGTCGGCTGCCAGCCGCCGATGATCTCGACACCCCGGAAGGTCGCGTTGCCGACATTCTGGTATTGCCGCACCGTCGTGAAGGCAGGGCTGAGGCCTGCCGCCGAAACGAAGGGAGCGGCGCAAGCGGCGCTGGCATTGCAGACCGTGACGAAGTCGATGAAGTTGTCGAGGTTGTTGTTGAAAATGGTTCCCGACAGGTTGAACTCGCGCCATTGGAAATCGAAACCGATCTCCTGGCCGAAGTTGGTCATCGGCTGCAGGTTGGGATTGATCGCCGTGTAGGACGTGCCGCTGGCGAAGCTGCGGTACATCTGGTTCATGCCGGGCGCGGAGAAGTTGCGATAGATCGCACCGCGCAGCACCAATTCGTCGGTGACATGGAATTTCAATCCGAGGCGCGGATCGAAGCTCGAAGCGCTGGAGTTGGCGACCGGATTGTTGGTGCCGGAATTGACGGTCAGCACATTGGCGTTCAACGCCTGCCAGAAGTCGCCGCGCAGGCCGATCGTGACATCGAGAGGTATACCGGGCACGCGATAGGTGCCTTGGGCGAAGATGCCCTGCAGCCGGTGCTCGCCATTGGCGACGAAGCTGGTCGGAGCGGCCGTCGCACTGGCATAGAGGTTGTTATAGTCGGAGATGACGATGCGACGTGCATCAACGCCGATCTTGACGTCGCGGATCGGTCCGAAGTTCGCCTCGTAGAAAACCGAGCCGCCTTGCTCGGAGTTGGGTGCCGTCTCGATCTGGCTGACGAACTGGTTGGTGGCGCTGGTGTTGTTCAGCGTATACCCGCCGCTCGCCACGTTGATGGTGCCGAACGACCCGCCGCCGGCCCAGGCGTTGAAGTTGACCGAGGATCGCTCGTCGAGCTGGTAGGAGCCGCCCAGCAGCAGCCGATAGGTCGACCAGTTATTGTGGGCGTAGGTCCAGGTCAGGCCATCTTCGTAGGTCTGGTTGAAATAGGCCTTGGCGTAGAGCTTCAGACTCTCGCTGGGCGTCAGGAAGGCGGAGAAGGCGACATTGTCGGCCTTCGACGCCGTCGGAACCAGGTTGACGTTGCGATACTGGGCGGGCGTCGTGTTGTAGCCCGCGCTCTGCGTGTGATTGTAGGAAAGACCGACCTTCAACTTGTCGTTCACCGCGAGATTGGTGGAGATCTCGGCGGTCGAAGTAT
>CALROF020000361.1:0-3036 GCA_943369775.1 Reyranella massiliensis 521 | reverse complement strand
TATCGATCTGCGCCGGCGTGGCGCGGCCTTCCTGATAGATGCGCAGGCCTTCGGTGCCGATCGCGGTACCGCCGAGATTCACGAGGAAGCCCGGCGTGTCGCCCACGACCACGGGCACGCGGGTCTGGCGCTTGCCCAGCGCCACCATGGCGTCGACGACCCATTGCGCGGTGTCGGTGGTGCGGATCACCTCCACGAGCTTCATCAGCGGCACGGGATTGAAATAGTGCATGCCGCAGATGCGGTCGCGATGCTTGAGCGCGCGCGCGATCGAGGCGATGCGAATCGACGAGGTGTTGGAGGCGAGGATCGCGTCGGGCGCGATCACGGCTTCCAACTCGCCGAACAGCTTCTGCTTCACTTCGAGGTTCTCGAACACAGCTTCCACGACGACATGGCAGCCCTTGAGGTCCTCGATCTTCTCGGCGACGCCCAGGTTGGCGTCGGCCTTGGCAAGATCGGCATCGGTCAGCCGGCCCTTGGCCACGAGGCCCTTCAGCGTCTCGACGATCGCGGCCTTCGCCTTGGCAGCGCCGCCGGGAGCCGCGTCGAACATGATGGCCTTCATGCCGCCCTGCGCAGTGACTTGCGCAATGCCACGCCCCATGGCGCCGGTTCCGACCACGCCCACGGTGAGATCCGAGCGGTTGATATCGAGAGTCATATTGCTGTCCTTCTTCACTACAAATTCACAACCGAACCAAACCTCACCCTGAGGAGCCGCACGAGAGCGCGGAGGTTACTCCGCGCGGAGTGCGGCGTCTCGAAGGGTCGGCCTCAGGCTCGGTGCTCGTTCCCATCCTTCGAGACGCGGCCCCCATGAATGATGAGGGGCCGCTCCTCAGGATGAGGGCTTTTTCTTCCTTACGGGCTCGTGCCGCTTTCCTTTGCGCGCATCAGCCGTATCCAGCCGATCGAGGATGGCAAGTCCACGCTTCGGATTGCCACGGGCCGCCATCAGACGGAAGCGCGTCTCCGTATCGCGGGTAGATAAAGTAGACATGCCGATCGCCACCCTCACCCCTTCGCAGCAAACCCCGCTCCCTTGAGGCCGTCCTTGATTTCGTCGAGGACTACCGGGTCCTCGATCGTTGCGGGCAGAGTCCACGGGAGATTGTCAGCCATCTTCTGCATGGTGCCGCGCAGGATCTTGCCGGAGCGGGTCTTCGGGAGCCGTTGGACCACCAGCGCACTCTTGAAGAAGGCGACGGGGCCGATGCGGTCGCGCACCATCTGGACCACCTCGCCCTTGATCTCCTCGTGCGGACGGTTGACGCCGGCCTTCAGCACCAGGAAGCCCAGCGGCACCTGGCCCTTCAGCTCGTCGGCCACGCCGATCACCGCGCATTCGGCGACGTCGCTGTGAGCGCCCAGCACTTCCTCGATCTGGCCCGTCGAGAGACGGTGGCCCGCGACGTTGATCACGTCGTCGACGCGCGTCATCACCGAGACATAGCCGTCGGCGTCGATGAAGCCCGCGTCGCCGGTTTTGTAGTAGCCGGGAAACTCGGCCATGTAGCTCTGCTTGTAGCGCTCGTCGGCGTTCCAGAGCGTCGGGAACGTGCCCGGCGGCAGCGGCAGCTTGCCCGCCAGGGCGCCCACCTCGCCCGGCTTCATCGGCTTGCCGTTCTCGTCGAGCACGTCGAGATGCCAGCCCGGCGACGGCACCGACGTGGAGCCGAGCTTCACCGGCATCAGTTCCAGCCCGACGAAGTTGCCGCAGATCGCCCAGCCCGTCTCGGTCTGCCACCAGTGGTCGATCACCGGCACGCCCAACAGTTTCTGCGCCCACTCGACCGTCGGCGGATCGCCGCGCTCGCCGGCGAGGAACAGCGTGCGGAACTTGGAGAGGTCGTAGGTCTTGAGCAGCTTGCCGTCGGGGTCCTCGCGCTTGATGGCGCGGAACGCCGTCGGCGCGGTGAACAGCGCCATCGCCTTGTGCTCGGAGATCACGCGCCAGAAGGCGCCGGCATCGGGCGTGCCCACCGGCTTGCCCTCGTAGAGGATCGTCGTCGCACCATGGATCAGCGGGCCGTAGACGATGTAGCTGTGGCCGACGACCCAGCCGATATCCGAGGCGCACCAGTAGACCTCGCCCGGCTGCACGCCGTAGAGGTTCTTCATCGACCAGGCGAGCGCCACGCAGTAGCCGCCGGTGTCGCGCACCACGCCCTTGGGCTGGCCGGTCGTGCCCGACGTATAGAGAATGTAGAGCGGATCGGTCGCCTTCACGTTCACGCAACCATGCGGCTTGGCGGCGGCCAGCGCCTCGCTCCAGTCGAGGTCGCGGCCCTTCTCCATCGTCGCTGCGGATTGCGGCCGCTGCAGCAGGATCACGCGCGGCACCTTGTGCGTCGCCTGCTCGATCGCCTGATCGACCAGCGGCTTGTAGTGCACGATGCGGTTGGGCTCGATGCCGCACGAGGCCGTCAGGATCAGCTTGGGCGCGCAATCGTCGATGCGGCTCGACAGCTCCTTGGCCGCGAAGCCGCCGAACACCACGGACTGGATGGCACCGATCCGAGCGCAGGCGAGCATCGCCATAACGGCTTCGGGGATCATCGGCATGTAGAGGATGACACGGTCGCCCTTGCCCACGCCCTGGGCCGCGATCATGCCGGCGATGAGCGCGACCTGATCGCGCAGTTCGCGGTAGGTGAAGGTCTTCTTGGTGTTGGTGAGCGGCGAGTCGTAGATCAGCGCCGCCTGCTCGGCGCGGCCACCGTCGACATGCCGGTCGAGCGCATTGTGGCAGGCATTGAGTTCGCCACCCTGGAACCAGCGATAGAAGGGCGGATTGGCGCCGTCGAGCACCTTGTCCCAGTGCCTCGTCCAGTCGATCGCGGCGGCCTGCTCGGCCCAGAAACCTTCCGGGTCGCTCAGCGAGCGCGCGTGCATGGCGCGATATCTGTTCCCGACGGTCATGAGGTTTCTTCTCCCTTTTGACAGTCAGGATTAACGCCCGGCATGGTCGGCGGCAATCCGGATGTGGGAGCATCTTGTCTCACGGAGTGTTTCGATGCGCAGACGTTTTTT
>CALROF020000360.1:0-3041 GCA_943369775.1 Reyranella massiliensis 521 | reverse complement strand
GGCAGTTCGCGACAGATCGCATGCTGCCGCAGGCCGCGCGCTGGGACGCCGAGAAAATCTTTCCGGAGGAGGTGCTGCGCGAAGCAGCGGCACTCGGCTTCGGCGGCATCTACGTGCGCGACGACGTCGGCGGCAGCGGCCTCAGCCGGTTCGATGCGGCTCTGATCATGGAAGAGCTGTCGGCGGCGTGTCCCAGCACGGCGGCCTACATCTCGATCCACAACATGGCCGCCTGGATGATCGACGCTTTCGGCGACGACGATCAGCGCCGGCGGTTCCTGCCCAGGCTCTGCTCCATGGAGCATTTCGCGAGCTATTGCCTCACCGAGCCGGGCGCAGGCTCGGATGCGGCGGCGCTGTCGACGCGCGCCGAACTGCAGGGCGACCATTACGTGCTGAACGGCAGCAAGGCCTTCATCTCGGGCGGCGGCCGGAGCGACATCTATGTCGTGATGCTGCGCACCGGCGGACCGGGGGCGGGCGGTGTCTCGACCCTGGTGGTCGAGGCGGGAACGCCGGGGCTTTCCTTCGGCAAGCAGGAGAACAAGCTCGGCTGGAACAGCCAGCCGACGGCGGCGGTGATCTTCGACAACTGCAAGGTGCCGGTCGCCAACCGGCTGGGCCCCGAGGGCCACGGCTTCAAGATCGCGATGATGGGGCTCGATGGCGGGCGCATCAACATCGGCGCCTGCTCGCTGGGCGGCGCGCGCGCCTGCCTCGAGACGGCGTCGCGCTACGTCGTGGAGCGCAAGCAGTTCGGCAAGCCGATTGCCGACTTCCAGGCGACGCAGTTCAAGCTCGCCGACATGGCGACCGAACTGGATGCGGCGCGGCTCATGATCTGGCGCGCGGCATCGCTGCTCGACGCCAAGTCGCCGGAGGCGACGCAGGCGGCCGCCATGGGCAAGCGCTTCGCCACCGACGTGGGCTTCCGTGTCGTCAACGACGCATTGCAATTGCATGGCGGCTACGGCTACTTGAAGGACTTCCCCATCGAGCGCTATCTCCGCGACTTGCGCGTCCACCAGATCCTCGAAGGCACCAACGAGATCATGAGGGTGATCATCTCGCGCAGACTGTTGATGGGATGACGAGGGCGCCGCCGGCACTGCCTCTTCGCGGCGCGGTTTTTCTTTTGGAGTTGTGATGTCTGAAGCAGAGATTCTGTTCGAGGTGAAAGACGGTCTGGGCGTGATGACGCTGAACCGTCCCAAGGTCCTGAATTCCCTGTCGCACAACATCATCCAGGAAATGGAACGGATGATGCCGCAGTGGGAGAAGGACCCCGCGGTCAAGGCGGTGATCCTGCGCGGCGCCGGCGATCGTGCCTTCTGCGCCGGCGGCGACGTGGCCGGCCTCTATCGCGAGATGCGTGACAATCCTGCGGGCACCCTGCGCCGCGACTTCTTCCGCGACGAGTACATCGTCAACCGCCGCATCTATCGCTACGCCAAGCCGTGGATCTCGCTGATCGACGGCATCAACATGGGCGGTGGCGTCGGCCTGTCGGCGCACGGCTCGCATTCGGTGGCCAGCGAGAAGTTCCTGTTCGCCATGCCGGAGACGACCATCGGCCTGTTCCCCGATGTCGGCGGCGGCTATTTCCTGACGCGCCTGCCGGGCGCGCTTGGAACGTTCCTGGCGCTCACCAGCTACCGGCTGAAGGCGGCCGATGCGCTGTGGGCCGGCATCGTGCAGGCGTATGTGCCGAGCGCCAAAATCAACGACCTGCAGGCCGCACTGGGCGCGGCCGATCTCTCCGGGCCGCGCGCCAACGAGAAGGTCGATGCGGTGATCGCCAAGTTCACGGCCGATCCGGGCGAGGCGACCCTGCCGTCGTTGATGCCGGAGATCGACCGTTGCTTCTCGGCCGAGACGCTGCAGGAGATCGTGGCCAAGCTCAGGAAGTCGAACAGCGAGTTTGCCCAGAAGCAGCTCGCCGCGCTGCTGAAGCTCTCGCCGCTGTCCATGGCGATCACGCTGGAACAGCTCCGCCGCTGCGCGAACCGGTCGTTCGAGGACACGATGACCATCGAATACCGCATGTCGCAGCGCTGCATGCAGAAGGGCCACGACTTCTTCGAGGGCGTGCGCGCGCTGCTGATCGACAAGGACCAGAAGCCGCAATGGAATCCGCCGACCATCGACGGCGTGACCGCGGCGATGGTGGAAGAGCATTTCCGGCCGGTGTCGAACGACCTGTTCTTCGACTGAGCGGCCAAAGAGGGAGGAAGCCATGGCGAAAATCGCCTTCATCGGTCTCGGCAACATGGGCGGCCCGATGGCCGCCAACCTGGCCAAGGCGCAGCATCATGTGACGGCCTTCGATCTGTCCGACGAGGCCCTCAAGACGGCGGTCGAGAAGGGCGCTCACAAGGCGGCCTCCGCCGCCGAGGCAGTGAAGGGGGCCGAGATCGTGGTCACCATGCTGCCGGCCGGCAAGCATGTGCGATCGGTCTACGAGACCGACGTGCTGCCGAACGTCGCGAAAGGCACGCTCCTGATCGACTGCTCGACCATCGACGTCGACAGCGCCCGCCATGTTGCGGCCCTGGCCGACAAGGCCGGGTTGGAGATGATCGACGCGCCGGTTTCGGGCGGCGTCGGCGGCGCGACCGCGGGGACGCTCACCTTCATGGTGGGCGGCAAGGACGGCGCCTTCGCCAAGGCCAAGCCGGTGCTGGAGAAGATGGGCAAGAACATTGTCCATGCCGGCGGCAGCGGAAACGGCCAGGCGGCCAAAATCTGCAACAACATGGTGCTGGGCGTCTCGATGATCGCCGTCAGCGAGGCCTTCATGCTGGCCAAGCGTCTGGGCCTCGATGCGCAGAAGCTGTTCGACGTGGCGTCGACCTCGTCGGGCCAGTGCTGGTCGCTCACCAACTACTGCCCGGTGCCGGGCCCCGTGCCGACGTCGCCGGCCAACCGCGACTATCAGGCGGGCTTCACGGCGGCGATGATGCTGAAGGACCTGGTGCTGGCCCAGCAGGCCGCCAATGCCGCCGGCGCCAGCACGCCGCTTGGCGCCGAGGCCGCGCAGC
>CALROF020000359.1:0-3103 GCA_943369775.1 Reyranella massiliensis 521 | reverse complement strand
AGCAGCCGGCCTTGGCCTTGATCCCGACCGCATCGTGCTGGCCGGCGATTCGGCAGGCGGCACCATCGCCGCCGTAGCCGCGCAGGAGCTGCGCGGCGAGCCTCGCCCACCCTGCCTGCAATGGCTGATCTACCCGGCCACCGACCTCGGCGGCGATACGCCGTCGCACAAGAGCTGCGGGGACGGGTTTCTGCTGACACATGCCGACATGGAGTGGTTTCGCGGCCAGTACCTCAACGCACCGGGCGAGGTCGACGATCCCCGCGCCTCGCCGCTGCGGGCCGCCGATCTGTCGGGCGTAGCGCCGGCATTGGTCTTTACGGCGGGCTTCGATCCGTTGCGCGACGAGGGGCAGGCTTACGCCAAGCAGCTCTCCGCGGCCGGCGTGAAGACCATCCATCGTGAATTCGATACGCTGATCCACGGCTTCGTCGGAATGCGGGGAGCCTTGCAGGCGGCTGCTCGGGCGATGGACGATATGGTGGCAGGTCTGCGCCACGAACTCGCGCAGTTGGGACGATGACAGGACGCCAGAATGGTTGAAGAGACTGCAGCCGCGGACTCGCGGAACGAACGCTCCGGCCGGCGCGAACAGAACAAGGCGGAGAACCGCACCGCCCTTCTGAAGGCCGCCCGCGCAGTCTTCGCGGAGATGGGTTTTGGTGCCGCGAGCGTGCGCGACATCGTGCGGCGCACCGATCTCGCATCCGGCACCTTCTACAATTACTTCAAGGACAAGGACGAGATCTTCGAAGCCGTGGTGGGTGAACTCACTAGCGTCCTGCTGCATCGCCATCGCCAGGGCCGCGCCCGCGCCGCGACCGCTGAGGACTTCCTCCATCAGCACTATTCGGCCTACTTCAACTTCCTGGCCGAAGATCCCGAGCTGCTGGCGCTGGCGCGTTCGAGTTTCACCGCGGTGCGCACGCTACTCGACAAGCCGGACGTACGCGCGCTCGCCAAGGCCCTGAACGACGACATCCGCGCCGCCATTGCCTCGGGCGTGTTGCCCAATGTCGATGTTTCTTACCTCAGTGCCTCGATGGCGGGTGTCGCCTTCGAAATCTCGATGGTGATGGTCACCCGCGACCCCGTCGATCCGGAGGCCGCCACCGAGTTCGCCACCCGCCTGATGCTGGGCGGCCTGCACAGGCTGCCCCGCCGGTAGCGTCGTCGCGCCGGGAACACGCCGCCGAAGCGGCGTATCCTCGGCATTCGATTAGACGCGCTGCGCTCAGGGGCCCTGAACGACAGGGTTGCGCAGAACGCCGATCTTCTCGATCTCGATCTCACAGACATCGCCCGGCTTCAGCCAGTTCGGCGGCTTGCGCGCCATCGCGACGCCAGACGGCGTACCGGTGATGATGACATCGCCCGGATCGAGGGTCATGACCTTGCTGAGCTCATGCACCAGGGTCGGCACGTCGAAGATCAGGTCGTCGGTGCTGCTGTCCTGCATCGTCTCGCCGTTGACGCGGGTCATGATGCGCAGCGGCGAACCGCCCGGCGGCAGCTCGTCGGAAGTGACGATGTCGGGGCCGAAGCCGCCGGTGCCGTCGAAGCCCTTGCCCAGGGTGAACTGGCCACCCGACTTGCGCTGCCAGTCGCGCAGCGAGCCATCGTTGAAGCAGGCGTAACCCGCGATCACGCCGAGGGCCTTCGCCTTCGGCACGTTGCGGCACTTCTTGCCGATGATGACGGCGAGCTCGGCTTCCCAGTCGAACTGGTTGGAATGGCTGGGACGCAGCAGCTTGCCGTTATGCGGCACCAGCGTGTTGTTGAAGCGGGTGAACACCAGCGGATAGTCCGGGATCGCGCTGCCGGTCTCCTCGGCGTGCTTCCGATAATTGAGGCCGATGCAGAGGATCTTGCCGGGATTGGGAACCGGCGGAAGGTACTTGGCCGACTTCTCCGACACCGTGGCGCCCGCCTTGGGCTTGGCGCACGCCTTGAGGACGGCCTGCTGCAGCTTCTTGCCACCCGCCAGGATCTCGACGACCGACTTCGGCCCACGCGGCATCTGCTTGCTGAGATCGATAATCTTGCCGTTGCCTGTCTTGACGCCCACGGCGGCCTTACCGCCGCTCTGGATGGTGCACAAACGCATGCTGTTCCCCCTGGAAAATTCGTCCGAAATACGGCCGCGGCGTAAATTCCTCCCTCCCGAACGGCCGGTCAAGCACGACGCATTTTTTGCTAGGCTGGGGGCATGCGTATCGTTCTTTTTCTTCTGCCACTCTTCCTCGCCACGCCGGCGGCCGCTCAGCTCGTGGTGCCGCTCACGACTCCTGACGGACGTGTCGGCTGCACCCAGGGCATGACGGGGATCGGCCGTCCTCCGGTCTGGCAGGCCATCAAGGACAAGGACGGACCCGACGGCTGGGCGCTCACCGAAACGGCTGCCGACGCGACCGACCTGCGCTTCCCCATCTGCATTTCGGAGCAGACCGTCGCCCGCGACTTCGACGCGACGCTACGCTTCAAGCCGGTCTCAGGCACGCGCGAGCAGGTTGCAGGCTTCGCCTTCCGGGCTCAGAGCGCCAACGACTACCTGCTGGTCCGCGCCAATGCGCGCGACAATTCCGTGCGCCTTTATCGCGTGGAACGGGGCAAGCGTAGCCAGATCGCCGGCAAGGACGCGCCGATCGCCCTCGGCGAATGGCACTCGCTGCGCGTGATCGCCGTCAACGACCGCTTCGAGGTGGCGCTCGACGGCAAACCGCTCTTCACCGCAACCGATCGCGGCCTTGTCCAGGCCGGCGCCATGGGCGTGTGGAGCCAAGCCGACAGCATCACCCACTACGGCTCGCTGCTGGTGGCTCCGCCGACACCGCCAACGCGCTAGCGCCGGGCGGCGATCAACGCTTTCGCCAGTTCCACGAAGCCTGCGCCCGACCGCGCCGACGCGATCCAGCGCGGCTTGTGTTCGAGACGGTCGGCAAAGTCGCGGACATTGGCCACGCCCAGGGCATTGGGGAAATAGCCGAACATCGGCGCGTCGTTCGGCGAATCGCCCGCGAAGACGTAGCGCGCACGCTCGGCAGCGATATCGACGCCGAACAGTTCGGACATCATGGTGCGGCTTGTGGTGAGCTTGTCGTAG
>CALROF020000358.1:0-3104 GCA_943369775.1 Reyranella massiliensis 521 | reverse complement strand
TGGCTGCGCGACGGGCTGCGCCTCATCAGCAAGTCGGCGGATGTCGAGGCGCTGGCGCGCGGCGCCAAGGATGCCCACGGCGTCTACATGGTGCCGGCCTTCGTGGGCCTCGGGGCGCCTTATTGGGATGCCGAAGCCCGCGGGGCGATCCTGGGCCTGACGCGCGATTCCGGCCCCGGTGAGATCGCTGCCGCCACCCTCGATTCGGTCTGCTACCAGACCCGCGATCTCGTAGAGGCGATGCGCACCGACGGGGCGCAGATCGACGACCTGCGCGTCGATGGCGGCATGGTCGTGAACGATCCGTTGATGCAG
Source organism: Reyranella massiliensis 521 (assembly GCA_943369775.1). Lineage (GTDB taxonomy): Bacteria > Pseudomonadota > Alphaproteobacteria > Reyranellales > Reyranellaceae > Reyranella > Reyranella massiliensis_C. The sequence goes on along the minus strand of CALROF020000358.1, from coordinate 2,789 downwards.
CGGCTGGCCGACACGGTCGGTGCGCCCGTGGAGCGGCCGCAGGTGACGGAGACCACCGCCCTGGGTGCGGCCTTCCTGGCGGGGCTGGCGGCGGGCCTCTGGCCGTCGCTGGAGGCGCTGTCCAAGACCTGGGTGCTCGACCGGGCCTTCAAGCCCACCGAGGACACGATTTCGCGCGATCGCCGCTATGCCGGCTGGAAGGATGCCGTGCGCCGGGTGCGCAGTTCCTGATTGCTGCTCCGGGGCATGGCCATTAGGTTGCCCCGCGATGAAAAACCCGGCCAATCCTATCTATTGCGGCGTCGACACCACCGACCTCATCTGGGCTGCCAAGCTCATCCAGTCCATTGCCGGAGGGCCGAAGCCGGCCGTCGGCGGCATCAAGCTCGGGCTCGAATTCTTCCTGGCGCACGGCGCGCCGGGCGTTCGCTATGCCTTTCCCGAGCCGGTGCGGGCGACCGGTGTCGGTTTCTTCCTCGACCTCAAGCTGCACGACATTCCCAACACGGCGGCTGGCGGCATTCGCGCCGTGGCCGAGCTGGCGCCGACCTTCATCACGATCCATTCGAGCGGCGGCCGCGACATGCTGAAGGCCGCTGTCGAAGAGGCCGGCACGCAGGCCGCCAAGCTCAATGTGCCGCGTCCGAAGCTGCTGGGCGTCACAGTGCTGACCTCGCTCGATCGGTCGGACCTCGAAGCGACCGGCGTCAACGCCGATCCGTCGGACCAGGTACTGCGGCTCGCTGCGCTGGCGCGCGAGAGTGGCCTCGACGGCGTCATCTGCTCGCCGCTCGAGATTGCGGCGCTGCGTAAGCAGTGTGGGCCGGATTTCGTCCTGATGGTTCCTGGCATTCGCCCCGCCGGTAGTGCCGCCAACGACCAGAAGCGGGTGATGACGCCGCGGCAGGCCGTCGATCTCGGCGCTACCAACCTGGTCGTCAGCCGGCCGATCTATCAGGCAGCCGATCCGCGCGCCGCGGCCGAAGCGATCGCGCGCGAAGCCGGCGTCAACGACCTATGACCGTCGAGGCCAAGATCTGCGGGCTCTCGACGCCGGAAACGCTCGATGCCGCGGTCCAGGCCGGTGCCCGCTGGGTGGGCTTCGTCACGTTCCCCAAGTCGCCCCGCCATATTGGCTCACTCGATCTCTTGAAGGCGCTGGGGGCGAGGGTGCCGGCGAGCGTCGGGCGCGTCGGCCTGTTCGTCGATCCGGACGATGCGTTGATCGACGAGCGTCTCGCGACTGGCGCCATCGACATGCTGCAGCTCCACGGGTCGGAGACGCCGGAGCGCGTGGCGGCGCTCAAGGCAGGCACCGGCAAGCAGGTCATGAAAGTGATCAAGGTCGCGCGGCCCGAGGATGTCGAGCAGGGCATCGCGGCCTATGCCGGCGTGGCCGATCGGCTGATGTTCGATGCTGCCGACGGCACCTTGCCCGGCGGCAATGCCAAGTCCTTCGATTGGACGATCCTGTCGGGCCGCAAGGTGCCGCTGCCGTGGCTTCTCGCCGGTGGTCTCACGGCAGACAATGTCGCGGAAGCTGTGCGCGTCACGGGCGCGCCGACCGTCGACGTTTCTTCTGGCGTCGAAGCGAGCCGGGGTGTGAAATCCATCGAGTTGATTCGCGCCTTCCTCGACAGGGTCAAGGCGCTCTGAGGGGAGAGACATGAAAGTCGAGAAGCGTTTGAAGGAGCTCGGCATCGAGCTCGCCAAGCCCACCACGCCGATGGGCAGCTACGTGAATGCCGTCCGCACCGGCAACCTGCTCTACATGGCGGGCAAGGGCCCGGGCCAGCCGGGCCATCCGCTGCCGGTGGGCAAGGTCGGTAAAGATTTCACCGTCGAGGAAGCCTACGAGCATGCCCGCTCCGTCGGTCTCAGCATCATCGCGGCCATCAAGGCCGAGCTGGGCGACCTCGATCGCGTGAAGCGCATCGTGAAGGTGCTGGGTATGGTCAATGCCGTCCCGGACTTCGGCCATCAGCCCGAGGTGATCAACGGCTGCTCCGATCTCTTCGTTTCGGTGTTCGGTGAACGCGGCCGCCATGCGCGGTCGGCGGTCGGCATGGCCTCGCTGCCGCGCGGCATCCCGGTCGAAATCGAGGTGATCCTCGAGGTCGAAGACGCCCCGGCCCGGCGCGCTGCCGCGAAGCCAGCGGCCAAGCGTAAGGCTGCTCCCAAAGCCAAGAAGAAAGCTGCTAAGAAAAAGAAGAACTAGGGCTTTTGACCGCCCCCTGTCGGGGCTGCTAAGTCCGCCGGTCCCCGACAGGAAGAGCTATGTCCCCTTCGCCTAACAGTTTTCGCACCGGCCCTGACGAACGCGGGCATTTCGGCCTTTTTGGTGGTCGCTACGTCGCCGAAACGCTGATGCCGCTGATCCTCGAGCTTGAGAAGGCTTACAACGAGGCCAAGGCCGATCCGCAGTTCCAGGGCGAGCTAAAGTATCTCCTGACGCAGTATGCCGGCCGGCCGAGCCCGCTCTACTACGCCGAGCGGCTGACCAAGAAGCTGGGCGGCGCCAAGGTCTACCTGAAGCGCGACGAGCTGAACCACACGGGCAGCCACAAGATCAACAACGTGCTGGGCCAGGTGCTGCTGGCCAAGCGCATGGGCAAGACGCGCGTGATCGCCGAGACGGGCGCGGGCCAGCATGGCGTCGCCACGGCGACGGCCTGTGCGCTGTTCGACATTCCCTGCGTCGTGTTCATGGGCTCGGTCGATGTCGAGCGCCAGGCGCCCAACGTGTTCCGCATGAAGATGTTGGGCGCGGAAGTGCGTCCGGTGAAGGC
>CALROF020000356.1:0-3189 GCA_943369775.1 Reyranella massiliensis 521 | reverse complement strand
CGTGTCCAGCACACCCGCGCCGGGCAGCCGCTTGCCTGCACGCAGGATCGCCGACTTGCGCGCAGCCTCGGCCAGCAGCTCGGGCAGACGATGATAGGCCTGCGGGCCCACCACGATGTCGACCGCAGGCTGGCGCTTCACGATCTCTTCGCCCTCGGCCTGGGCGACGCAACCCGCGACGGCGATGGTGAGGTCGCGCCCCTCGGCGCGCCGCTCGGCCTTGGTGTCACGCAGCCGGCCCAGTTCCGAATAGACCTTCTCGGAGGCGTGTTCGCGGATGTGGCAGGTGTTCAGCACGACGAGGTCGGCCTGCTCCGGAGTATCCGCGAGCGCATAGCCGAGCGGCCGCAGGACGTCTGCCATGCGGTCGGAATCGTACACGTTCATCTGACACCCGTAGGTGCGGATGAACACGCGCTTGCGCTGACACTGGCCTTCGGAGCCTGTGCGGACGTCTTTCATCGGTCTCCGTTGCTGGAACGGCGCGGTTCTATCACCACCGCCCCTCAGGGTCGAGGGGTGGCAGCCGAAGGATCGAGGGCCGGCAGGTCCAGGGACGGCAGCAGGTCCGGCCGGCCGGAATTTGCCGCCTGGACGCCGGCGGAGACCTGCTGGAAGCAATATTCGGCAAGTTTCTTGCGGTCGCCGAGCTTGTCTATGTCGACGGGCGGGAAAAAGGTCACGACCGCCTCGGTTTCGCCGAGGCAGACCATCTGCCAGAGGTGCGGCACGAGATCGAGGTCGCCAAACCAGGCGAAGAGCGGCCGCCAGTAGCGGCCGAGCGGAATGCCGTCAAGGCGCGTGTAGGAAATCGCCACGGGCTGCACGACGATGGGCCTGTCATCGCGGCGGAGCTGGGCTACGGCGAAGAGCGCGCTGCGGAAAGGCAGCACGCGCGTGCCGTCGCTGCTGGTCCCCTCGGGAAACAGCATAAGATTGTCGCCCGTATCCAGGCGCTTCAGCATCTCGTCGCGGCTGTTGCTGGTCTTGCTCGAGCGCCGGTCGACGAAGATGGTGCGTTGCGCCTTGGCCAGCGTGCTGAAGAAAGGCCACGTGGCGACTTCCGCCTTGGCCACGAAGCAGCCTGGAATACGGCCGCCCAGCACTTCGATATCGAGATAGGAGACGTGATTGCAGACGAAGAGTGTCGGCATCACGGTCGAGCGCTGGCCGTTCACCTTCACCTTGATGCCGAGAATCACGCAGACCATGCGGTGATAGAACACCGGCAGCCAGCGCACGACCGGCCGTACGCGCAATGCCAGCGCGGTCAGGTGAAGCGGCAATGCGACGATGGTGAGCAGGAGATAGCTCACGAGTCGGAACACGCCCCGCAGAGGGGAACCAATCCACATCGCAGCAAACGGTGCGTCAGTTGTGCTGGTCACGCATCCCGCGTTCGTAGTGGCGGATATACTTCTCCGTCACCAGCTCGGTCTTCACGATGATGAAGACGTCGGTGCTGTTGAACTCGTGGTCGATTACCGCGCCGTCGCCGACGAAACCACCGAGCCGCAGGTACCCCTTGATGAGCGGTGGGACCCGCGCCATTGCCTTGCGCGGGTCGTAGGAGTCGGGCTCCAGCATGTTCATGTTGACGTAACGGCTGTCGACGGCGCGCACGCGGATCTCCGGCGGCGCCAGATGATGGTGATACAGGTAGCTCAAGGCCACGGCGTGCTGGGTCGGATCGGTTCCCGGCAGGCTGGCGCAGCCGAACATCACCTGAATATTGTAGTGGTAGGCATAGAGGGCGATACCCCGCCACAGCATCTGCATGGTCGCCGTATTGCGTGCGTCCTTGGCGATGCAGGATCGGCCGAGTTCCAGGACCTCGCCCGGATAATCGACCATCGCGCGGATGTCGTATTCCGACGCGGAGTAGAAACTACCGATCTGTGCCGCTGCGGAACGGCGGATTAGACGGTAGGTGCCGACGATTCCCTCCGGCCCCTCGCCGCGACGGCGATCGAGCACCAGCAGGTGATCGCAAACGGTGTCGAACTTGTCGATGTCGCGACGGCTGGCGGCCATTTCCGGCGTCGGCCGTGCCGCCATCTCTTCGTAGAAAATGCGATAGCGAAGCGCCTGTGCTGCATCTATTTCAGCAGCAGTCTGCGCCAGGCGGACCTCAAAGTCGCCAGCGACGACCTTTACGATCTCCGCATTGGAGACAGGCGGGCCAAGAAGCTCGGCTTCGCTGTCAACGCGGTCGATGCGCATGTGTCATCCGCAAGGGGGCCGCCCCGATCATGAGCCCATTATCGAGGTGTCGCGGGCTCCGTCCACTCATTTTTGGCGGTCGGACTTGCTGTCCAGCGGCACGCCGTAGAGCTCCAGGCGATGGCCGACCAGGCGATAGCCCGCCTTTTCGGCGATCTTGCGCTGCAGTTCCTCGATCTCGTCGTTGTGGAATTCAACGACCTTGCCGCTCTGAATGTCGATCAGATGGTCGTGGTGCTCTTCCGGTGTTTCTTCATAGCGCGCGCGACCGTCGCCGAAATCGTGCTTGGCGAGAATGCCCGCTTCCTCGAACAGCCTTACCGTCCGGTAAACCGTAGCGATCGAAATGTTGGGATCGATCGCGGTCGCACGACGATGCACCGACTCGACGTCGGGGTGATCCGAAGAATCCGAAAGCACGCGCGCAATGATGCGGCGTTGGTCGGTCATCTTCAGGCCGCGCTCGGCGCAGAGAACTTCGAGTTTGGATTTCCGGTCAGGCATAGCGACATACCCTACACTGACCTGAGTTCGCGGTATAGTTGGGGACATGTCCGACAAGCTCCTACAGGCAGACCATGACATCGACATTACCGGCGAGGTCTGCCCCATGACTTTCGTGCGCACCAAACTGCGCCTGGAGCGCCTGAAATCGGGCGAGATTCTGAGCGTCCGATTGCGCGGCGAAGAACCGTTGCGCAACGTTCCCCGCGCCGCGCGCGACGAGGGCCATACAATCCTCGGGATCACGGCCGACGGCGACGCCCATATCGTGACGATCCGGCGGCTTTGATCAGTTGAGAGTGAGACGCATGATAATGGCGTCGGCCGGCGGGCCATCGACGCGCGCGTAATAGCCCTTGCGATGACCGGCGACGGCGAAGCCCAGGGAATCGTAAAGGGCTCGCGCGGCCGGATTATCCACGCCGACCTCAAGGAATAGCGTCCGGGCACCGGCAAGCCGCG
>CALROF020000355.1:0-3282 GCA_943369775.1 Reyranella massiliensis 521 | reverse complement strand
TGCACCGCGACGGCTGGTGCCTCTCCAAGCGCGAGCCGCATTGATGGCGCGGCCTGTCAAACGCTTCGTCTGCCAGTCCTGCGGTGCCGTCACCAACAAGTGGAGTGGCCGCTGCGAGTCCTGCGGCGAGTGGAACACCATCGTCGAGGAAGCCGCCCCCGCACCCGGCCCTGCCGGCAGCGGGCTGGCGCGCGGCGGCAAAGGCCGCGCCCTCGAATTCGCCGGCCTTCGCGGCGCAACACCCCAGCCGCCGCGCTACATGAGCGGCATCGCCGAGTTCGACCGCGTCTGCGGCGGCGGGCTGGTGACGGGCTCGGCGCTGCTGATCGGCGGCGATCCTGGCATCGGCAAGTCGACCCTGCTGTTGCAGGTGGCCGCCGCGCTCGCGCGTCAGAACACCGCCTGTGCCTATATCTCCGGCGAAGAGGCACTCGACCAGGTACGCATGCGTGCCGAGCGGCTGGGTCTGGCCGATGCCCCGGTCCAACTCACGGCCGCGACCTCCGTGCGGGACATCGTTGCCAGCCTCGAGCGCCCCGACGCGCCGCGGGTCGCGGTGATCGACTCGATCCAGACCATGTGGCTGGACACGGTCGACAGTACGCCCGGCACCGTGACGCAAGTGCGCTCCTCGGCCCAGGCCCTGGTGGAACTCGCGAAGCGGCGCGGCATTGCCGTGCTGCTGGTGGGCCACGTCACCAAGGACGGCGCCATCGCCGGCCCCCGCGTGCTTGAGCACATGGTCGACACGGTGCTCTACTTCGAAGGCGAACGCGGCCACCAGTTCCGCATTTTGCGCACCGTGAAGAACCGATTCGGCCCTACCGACGAGATCGGCGTGTTCGAGATGTCCGACCGCGGCCTGAGCGACGTCGCCAATCCCTCGGCGCTGTTCCTCGCGGAGCGGCGCGGCCATGTTTCGGGCGCCTGCGTCTTCGCGGGTATCGAGGGTACGCGGCCGGTACTGGTCGAGATCCAGGCGCTCGTCAGCCCCTCCTCCCTCGCCACGCCGCGACGCGCCGTGGTCGGCTGGGACTCCAACCGTCTCGCCATGGTGCTGGCGGTTCTCGAAGCGCGCTGCGGTGTCAGCATCGGTGGCAACGATGTCTACCTGAACGTGGCTGGTGGCCTCCGGATCGGGGAACCTGCCGCCGATCTCGCTGTGGCGGCAGCGGTCGTCTCTTCCCTCGCCGACGAACAGGTGCCGGGCGACACGGTCGTGTTTGGCGAGATTGGTCTTGGTGGCGAAGTACGGCCGGTCGGGCAGCGCGAGGCACGCCTGCGCGAAGCAGCCAAGCTCGGTTTCCGCAGCGCCCTGGTGCCACGTGGCCGTGGCAGCTCAGCTCCGGTGCAACGGTCGCCGGAGGGCATCGCCATTGACGAAATCGAGCATCTGGCGGACCTTGTGGCGCGTTTTCAGCCACCCGATCGGCCGCTAAAGAAAGGTCGGCGCGAAGGTTCCTCCGACCGTGAGCGCGAATAGGCAACGGAGCGTGCAGAGTTTATGGACCAGCTTGGGATAACCGTTTTCGACGTTGCCGTGATCGCCGTGGCCGTCTTTGGAGCGATGATCGGCATGTCGGCCGGCTTCGCCCATGCCATCCTGTTCATCGCCTCCTGGATCGGCGCCGGCTGGGCCGCCTGGCGGTTCTCCAAGGTGGTGCAGCCCGAGGTCGAGCAGGTCGTGGGCAGCACGGAACTCGCCTACTTCATCTCCATGCTGGCCGTCTTCGTAGCGGCGCTGATCGTGCTGATCATGTTGACCAACATGTTGTCGCGCTCCGTCCGGGCAAGCCCGCTGGGCAAGCCAGACCGCATCCTGGGTGCCGGTTTCGGCATTCTCTGCGCCTGGGTCGCCTTGGGTACGGCCTTCCTTTTCTATGGCTATCTCGGGCCTCGCCAACTCCCCCCCGCGGTCGAAGCTGGCGCCACCTTCCCCATGATCCGGGAGATGGCGACCTTCGTGGAACCCCATCTACCGCCCGGTTTCCGCACGCGCCTGCAGCGGCCAGGCATGGATAGCGGCGCCATTCCCGCGCCGGCACCAACGCCCGCTGCCCCACCGGCGGAATCTCCTGCGCCAGCCGAGGGCGAAACCAAAGCGCCGCAGTGACTTATCCTTGATAGCGCGCGGGGCGCTCCCCAGTTATAACCCCGCCGTGCAAAGCACCCCGAAACGACCCGACCACGACCTCGACAAGTTTCACGAGGAATGTGCGTTGTTCGGCATCTACGGGACTTCAGATGCCGCCGCGCACACCGCGCTAGGCCTGCATGCGCTCCAGCATCGTGGCCAGGAAGCGTCCGGCATCGTCACCTTCGACGGCCGACTTTTCCACAACCACCGGGCCGCAGGCCTGGTCGGCGACATCTTCGGCACCCAGGCCATCATGGCCAAGCTGGTGGGATATTCGGCGATCGGTCATAACCGCTACGCCACGACCGGCGGCTCGTCCGACCGCAACATCCAGCCTATCTTCGCCGACTTCGACTTCGGCGGCTTGGCACTGGCGCACAATGGCAACCTCACCAACGCCTATCTGCTTCGCAAGGAGCTGGTTCGCATCGGTTGCCTGTTCCAGTCGACGACCGACACCGAAGTCATCAACCATCTGATCGCCCGCTCGAACTACTCGACGGTGCAGGACCGGCTGATCGACGCTCTGGGCCGGGTCAAAGGCGCCTATTCCCTGCTGCTGCTGACCAACGAGGCGCTGCTCGGCGTGCGTGACCCGATGGGCGTGCGGCCGCTGGTGATCGGCCGCCTGGAAGATGCCTGGATCCTGACGTCCGAAAGCTGCGCTCTCGATATTCTCGGTGCCCGCTATGTGCGCGACGTCGAGCCGGGCGAGATCGTGATCGTCGACGGCAGCGGCCTGCGCTCGATCAAGCCCTTTGCCAAGAAGAAGCGCCGTTTCTGCGTCTTCGAGCACATCTACTTCGCGCGCCCCGACTCGAAGGTCGAAGGCATTGGCGTTTACAACGCCCGCAAGCGCATCGGCATAGAACTGGCCAAGGAGAGCGCCGTAGCGGCCGATCTCGTGGTGCCGGTCCCCGATTCCGGCGTTCCGGCTGCCATCGGCTATGCGCAACAGTCCGGGTTGCCCTTCGAGCTGGGCATCATTCGCAACCACTATGTCGGCCGCACCTTCATCGAGCCGGCTGATCACATCCGCCATCTCGGCGTGCGCCTGAAGCACAATGCCAACCGCGCCATGATCGAGGGCAAACGCGTCATCCTGGTCGACGATTCGATCGTGCGCGGCACGACCTCGATGAAGA
>CALROF020000354.1:0-3310 GCA_943369775.1 Reyranella massiliensis 521 | reverse complement strand
CCACATCTGTAGGGACATGACCGACCCCTATTCCGTCCTGGGCGTGCCGAGGACCGCCTCGGAGGATGATATCCGCAAGGCGTTTCGCCAGCTCGCCAAGAAGCATCATCCCGACCTCAACCCCGGCGACAAGGTAGCCGAGGCAAAGTTCAAGGAGATCAGCCAGGCCAACGACCTGCTGTCCGATCCCGAGAAACGCCGTCGCTTCGATGCCGGCGAAATCGACGCCACGGGACAGGAGGTGCCGCCGCGCGGCTTCTATCGCGATCAGGCAGGCGGCTTCGGCGGCAAGTACGAGCGGGCCGGTGCCCACGAATCCTTCGTCGACATGGGCGGTATCTTCTCGGAGATGTTCGGCGAGCGTCGAGGTTTCGGGGCCGGCGGACATGGTGCTGGTGGCTTCGACATGGGCGGCATGCCGGTGACCTACAGTCTGCGTGTGCCGTTTCTCGTTGCTGCACGGGGTGGCAAGCAGCGGGTCGATCTGCCCGACGGCAAGACCCTCGACATCGACATTCCCGAAGGTATGGCCGACGGTCAGACCCTGCGTCTGAAGGGGCAGGGGATGCCTGGCAGCCAGGGCCGACCTGCCGGCGATGCCTATGTCGAGATTCGCGTCGAGCCGCATGCCTTCTTCCAGACACGCGACAACGATGTCCATGTCGAGCTGCCGGTGACGCTCACGGAAGCGGCGTTGGGTGGTAAAGTGAAGGTGCCGACCGTCGGCGGTGCGGTGATGCTGAACGTGCCGGCGGGGTCCAATACCGGCACGTCGCTGCGCCTGAAGGGGCGTGGCCTGCTCGACCGCAAGTCGGGCCAGCGTGGCGATCAGTATGTAAAGCTCAAGGTCGTGTTGCCGGAGCAGCCGGACGAGAAGCTGAAGGAGTTCCTCGGGAGCTGGGAGGCGGGCCGCACCTACGATCCGCGAAAGGAGATGGAGCAGTTCACATGACGACCCTCGACGAACTGCTGCGCCAGCACCATCGTCTCACGACCGTGCATGTAGAGCGCTGGGTGGCGCGGGGCCTGCTGCATCCGACCGGCAGCGTGGAGACCTGGAGCTTCGAGCAGATCGACGTGGCGCGGGCGCGTCTGCTGGCCGAACTCATCGACGAGATGGGTTTCGATGACGAGTCCGTGGAGACCGTCGTCGACCTGGTCGATCAGGTGAACACGCTACGCCGCCAGCTCGACTTGCTGGGGCATGCGATCGCCGAGCAGCCGGCGGCGACACGCGAGGCTATCGCACAGGCGCTCCTGCGGCTGACGGCGAGGGCATGAAACCTGCGGATATTCAGAAGCGCCTTGATTTCATTCGGGAAGCCGAACGGCTGAAGGACGTCCTCCGGAATTCGTACACCTCCAAAGGGCGCCGTGAGAGTACGGCCGAGCATACGTGGCGCCTCTGTCTCATGGCGATGGTATTCCAGGACGAGCTTGGCGATCTCGATTTCCTGAAGGTGCTCAAGATCTGCATCCTTCATGACCTCGGCGAAGCGATACACGGCGACATTCCGGCGACCGCGCAGGCCGGCCAGGCGGACAAGGGCAGCCGCGAGCGCGTCGATCTCCTGCAGTTGATGGCGACGCTGCCGTCCGAGCTTCGCGCGGAGTTCCTGTCTCTATGGGACGAGTACGAGAATGCCTCGTCGCCAGAGGGGCGGGCGGTCAAAGCCTTGGACAAGATCGAAACGCTCATCCAGCACAATCAGGGGCGCAATGCCCCTGACTTCGACTATGCGTTCAATCTTACTTACGGCCGCAAATACACCGACGGTCGCGACCTGTTCAGGCAGATACGCGATGCCGTCGATGAGGAGACACGGAAGAAGATGACCTCCGGGGTCTAAGCCTTGTTCACTCCGGTTCGACGCCGGCGCGCTTCACGGCGTCGCCCCAGGCAGCGCAGCCGGTCTTCATGATCTCGGTCATCTCCGCCGGAGTCGTGCCGGTGGCGATCAAACCCATGTCCAGAAGCTTCTCTTTGCCCTCCGGCGTCTGCACCACCTTGCGGATTTCGGCACTCACTCTCTCGACGATTTCCTTGGGCGTGCCGGCTGGCGCCATGATGCCGTTCCAGCCGGTCAGGTTCATCTTGTAGCCGAGTTCTTCGAACGTCGGCACGTTCGGCAGACGTGGCCAGCGTGTCGCCGAGGTGACGGCAAGCGGTGTCAGCTTGCCGCCTGAGATAGCGGGACCGCTGGCGGCAAGGTCCTGGATGGTCACCGGGATGTGGCCCGCCACCGTGTCCTGAATGGCGGGACCGGCGCCCTTGTAGGGCACGTGCGTCATGTCGAGCTTCTCGGCCTGGTTCAGCATCTCGCCCCAGATGTGCGAGGAGGAACCCGTCCCGAACGACGCGTAATTCACCTTGCCCTTGTTCTGGTTGGCCCAGGCGACAAACTCCTTAACCGACTTCAGTCCCAGCGACGGCGGGGTCACCATGGCGAGCGGCGCCAGGCCATGCTGCGTCACCGGCACGAAATCCTTGAAGCCGTCATAGGGCAGCTTCTTGTAGACATAGGGATTGATGCACATCATCGACGAGTTCACGTAGACGAACGTGTAGCCGTCGGGCGGCGAATTCTTGACGATCTCGGCGCCGACCATGCCTTGCGCGCCGGCCTTGTTGTCCACGATCACCTGCTGGCCGAGGGCCGCCGTGAGCTTTTCGGCGAAGTAGCGCGAGACGACATCGGTCTGGCCGCCGGGCGGATAGGGCGCCACGAGCTTGATCGGCTTGGTTGGCCACGCTTGGGCGTAAGCGTTGGTGGCAAGCAGCAGCAACGCGCCGGTCAAAGCGGCGGTGATTTTCTTGTTCATCTATTTCCTCCGGATGCGAAGCTAGCGCGACTGCCTGTCGCTTGCCAACTTTCTCCGGCGATGGTGATCGCAGTTCAGCGTTGCAGCGCTTGCCAGATCTTGTGCGGCGTCAGCGGCATGTCGATGTGGCGCACACCGAGGGGACGCAGGGCGTCGAGCACGGCATTGGTCAATGCTGCGGGCGCGCCATTGGTGGGCAACTCGCCGACACCCTTGAGGCCCATGAAATTGTTGGGCGAGGCGGTGGCGATCGTCTCGACGCCGAGCATCGGTACGTCTTCCGCGCGCGGCAAGGCGTAGTCCATCAAGGTTCCAGTCAGGAGCTGACCGGTCTCCTCGTCGTAGACTGCTTCCTCCATCAGGGCATTGCCCAGTCCGTGCACGATGCCACCATGCATCTGACCGGCGAGCAGACGTGGATTCACGACAGTGCCGCAGTCGGCCACGGCAAGCAGGCGATCGATGCGCGTCGCGCCCGTCTCGGGGT
>CALROF020000353.1:0-3376 GCA_943369775.1 Reyranella massiliensis 521 | reverse complement strand
CCCGACCTGTTCGAAACGTTGCGCACGGTTCACCGTGTGCTATCGCGTCTGCTGATGGCGGCCATCGCCCTGCATGTCGGGGCGGTCGTCTATCACGACGTGTTGCGCCGCGACGGCATCTTCCGCCGCATGTGGTTGTCCGGAGAAGGATGATGCGCGCCTGGCTGTTGCTTGCCGCCCTCTTGATGGTCCGCCCTGCCCTGGCGGGTCCGCAGGATCCGTGGACGGTCGACACCCGCTCGCCCTCGCTGACCTTCTCCGTGACCCAGGTCGGCTCGATCGTGAGCGGCCGCTTCCCGACTTGGACGGGCGAGATCGTGCTCGATCCTGCGGCGCTGGCGTCGGCTCGCATCGACATCAAGATCGACACCCGCACCGTCACGGCCAACAACGCCGACGTCGATTCGCTGCTCAAGGGTCCGAACTTTCTTAGCGTCCTGAAGTTCCCCGAGGCCCGCTTCGTCGCAACGTCGATCGTCTCGAAGGGTGGCGACCGTTACGAGGCACAGGGCAAGCTCACGATCCGCGACGTCACGCGCGACGCCGTCCTGCCCTTCACCCTGGCGATCGCCGACGACCCGTCGAAGCCGGGTGCGCTGCGCGCCACAGCGAAGGGCCGCATTGTCCTGAAGCGCCTCGACTATGGCGTCGGTCAGAGCGAGTGGGCCAGCACCGGTCAGGTCGCCAACGAAGTGACCGTCGATCTCAACATCACGGCAAGCCGGCCTCGATGATCTCGCGGCGGCGCACACTGGCGTTCGGCGGCGCGCTGCTTGTCGCCCATGATGCGGCCGCGCAAACCACGAACTGGCCCGACTGGGTCGGCGCCTACACCGGCGCTGTCCGCTTCTACCGGTCGATCCCGCTGGAAGACATCGTCCCGCCGCCGCAGAACCCAAACGTCGATTTCGACAGCCCAACGCCCTTCGGCCTCCAATTCTCGGTCAGCACGACGGAGGGCGGCAGCAGTGTCTGGCTGCGCATCGACGGAGGACCGATGCAGACGGCCGAGCAGGGTGAAACCTTGCGCTTCGGCCTGCTGGTCGACGGTGTTGCATTGTTGGCATCGGCCGATGCCAGGCCGGCGCCGCGATCGGCAAACCTGACCGTGAGGCCAAACCAGCTTTCCACCGAGGCGCTGTTTGCCCACGCTGACGGCAGCTTCTGGCGACGTCACTTCACCGCCAACTTCACGTCGACCGGCGCCGACGTGATCCTCTGGGTATTCGATGCCGCCGGCACGCGGGCGCGAACCTGGCGCGGCTCGACTCGGCGGCGTAGCTGACTAAGGCCGCGGCCCGACGTAGTTCGACTGCGGACGGATGATGCGGCCACCCTTCTCCTGTTCGAAGATATGGGCGCACCAGCCGGCGACGCGGCCGACCGCGAACAACGCCGTGAAGGCACTGCGCGGCACTTCCAGGGCCTCCAGCAACAGGGCCGTATAGAACTCGACGTTGGTGTCGAGACGCTGACCGGGCTTGTGCTTGCGCAGCGCGGCGATGGCGCTCTTCTCGACCTCGACGGCGAAGGCGAGCCGCCCCGCCGTCTGCGGCAGGGTAGCGACGGCATTCTTCAGAACATCGGCCCGCGGGTCGCGCACCTTGTAGATGCGATGGCCAAAACCCATCAGTCGTGTGCCCTTAGCGAAGGCGTCGTCGAGCCAGGCCCCGGCGTTTTCCGGCTTGCCGATCTCGTCGAACATGTCGAGCACCGGCCCCGGCGCGCCGCCATGCAGCGGCCCCTTCAAGGCACAGAGTGCCGCCAGCACCGAGGAGATGAGACCAGCGCGCGTCGAGGCAACGACGCGTGCCGTGAAGGTCGAGGCATTGAAGCCGTGATCGGCGACGGTCGCGAGATAGGCATCGAGCCCTTTCTCGAAGGCAGCGTCCGCGCGCTTGCCGCGGATCATGCGCAGGAGATCCTGGGCGGTGGTGAGCGTCGGATCCGGCGCCAGGGCCGACTTGCCTTCGGCGGCACGCAGCAGCGCGGCCAGAAAGACCGGCAGCGCGCCGCAGACCAGGTAGTGATGCGGCATCGGCTCGGAGTCGGCCAGCATGCCGAGCCCGACCCGAAGCCCTTCCACCGGCGTCAGGCCCTTGGCCGCAGCGATCAACTTCGGCACCTCGGCGAAGGCCCTCACTCGCGCCGCCGCAAAGCCCTGGCGTACGGCAGCCTCGTCGCCGCCTCCTTGGGCGAAATCCGTCCAGAGCAGGGCCGCGACACCTTCGAAGCCGGTCCTGGCGGCCAGTTCCTCGATGGCGTGCCCCCGGACGATCAGCCGGCCGGCCTCGCCGTCCACTTCGCTCATCAGCGTGTCGGCTACGACCACCCCGTCGAGCCCGCTGTTCACCCGTGTCTGCAGCATGAAAATCCCCTTGGCTGTTCATGCTGAACATTCGGCCGAACATATATGTTGTCAATATTGATTGAATTGATCAATAATTATGAATGGCAACCGAATGGCTGAGTTCCAAGGAAGCGGCCCAGCGATTGGGCATCTCGGCGGCGACACTTTATGCCTATGTGAGCCGCGGCCTGCTTCGCTCCGAAGGCAGCAACGGACAGCGCGAGCGGCGTTACCGTGCCGACGACGTCTCGCAGCTCAAGCGCCGCCGCGAAGTCGGGCGCAAGGCCGAGTCGATCGCCGCCAACACTCTCGACTTCGGTACGCCGGTGCTGGAATCGGCACTCACCCTCATCGAGAACGGACACCTCTTCTATCGCGGCCAGGATGCCACGCTGCTGGCACGGACGGCGTCGCTCGAACAGGTCGCTCAGATCCTGTGGGACTGCGACGAGCGCCCGTTCGGCGCCAAGAACCTGCCGCCCATGTCGGCGGCGCTGCGCGGCGCCTGGCAGGCCGCCGCCGCGTTGCCGCCGGTCGCTAGCTGCCTCGTCCTGCTGCCGGCGGCCGCGCGCTGGGACCATCCGAGCTGGGTCGAGGATCGCGGCGCCATGCTCGAAACAGGCGCCCGAATCCTGCGCCTGCTGGCCGCCGCCGTGACGTCACAGCCCCTCTCCGACCGGCCGGTGCACGAACAGCTCGCCGAGGCCTGGCATGTGCAAGCCGAATACGCGCCGCTGATCCGCGCGGCGCTCGTCCTGTCGGCCGACCACGAGTTCAACGCCTCGGCCTTCGCCGCCCGTGTCGTCGCATCGACCGGCGCCAACCTCTACGGCTCGACGATGGCGGGGCTGGTGGCGATCAACGGCCCCCGCCATGGTGGTCTGACGCGCCGCGTGGCGGATCTGTTCAGCGACCTCAAGGACGCGAGCGACATCGACGCCGAACTGGCGCGGCGCGTGCGCGAACGCATTTACATTCCGGGCTTCGGCCATCCGCTCTATCCCGACGGCGATATCCGTGCGACCA
>CALROF020000352.1:0-3428 GCA_943369775.1 Reyranella massiliensis 521 | reverse complement strand
AACCGGCCGCACCCATCAGATCCGCGTCCACTGCGCCGCGGCGGGCTGCCCCGTGATCGCCGATCGGCTCTACGGCAAGGCCGAGCCGAACAAGCAGCTCCATCTGCAGTCCCACGGCATCGTGCTGCCGCTCTCCCAGACCAAACCGCCGATCGTCGTTACAGCTCCGCCGCCGCCTCACATGCTGGCCGCGCTCAAGGCCTGCGGGTTCAGTCCCGAGCCGTCACCCACACCCTGAGGGGATCGCCGGCCTCGAAGCCGGCAGCGACCGCCGCTTCGAGTTCCTGCCCCGACTCGTAGCCGACCAGCGGCAACCGGGGAAAAGTCTGGGACGCCAGGAGAATCAGCGAGCGCCACACGGCCGCCGCGTCGGCAGTTTCCGCCACGACGTTGGAAAGCCCGACGACACCCTCGGCGCGATAGAGCATGCCGCCCGCCACGACCCTGTAGCCACGTCGGCCGGCGAACATGGCGAAGTTCGGATCGTCGAAGGGCAACGGCGCCGTTGCCACGGTTTCACGGCTCCAGACGATATCCGTCGACGGGCCGCCGGCTGGCATGGCGCCACGTATCCATTGCGCCTCGAACAGCACATCGAAACCGCGTCGCGACAGATCGAGCGTGCTGAAGCTGTCCTTTACCGACCAACGCCCGGGCAGGTGCGATTTCAGCATGATGTCGATAGCGCTGCGCTGCTCCTCCAGCATCTCCTCCCCTGCCTGCAATGTCACGGCGTTAGGGTAGAAACGCGGCACGGTCTCGGCATTGACCCAGATCGGCGGCAGGAAGCGGCCCGGCTTACCGTGTGCGCGGCAGACTGCATCGCACCAGCGTGCGTTGTTGAGCGCCGCCGCGAGGGTCCAGTCTTTCAAGCGCGCACTTCCTCGCGCTGGAAGATCACGTAGGCCGCTGCAAAGACCACGATCATGCCAGCGATAAGTCCCGTGACCTGCGGCCAGATCAGCAGCACGCTCTGATCGAAAGGCAGCGGGGCGCCCATGATCGCCCCACGCATTTGGCTGGGCAGCATCGGTCCCAGGGTACGCGTCTCCGGGCTGAGCAGGCCGAGCACGGCTTCGCTGAACAAGGTGCCTGGCGACAGGCGCATCAGCCCGAGGCCCATCGACTGCACGGCGGCATAGTCGTCGATGCTCCTGATTTCGGACGGCGCGAGGCCGATCAGCAGCGCGCCGGCAAGTTGCGGCCACAGAATGAAGAAGAACAGCCAGATACCCAGTGCACAAAGCGCCGAGGTCGCGGTCGAGCGGAAGATCACCGAGAAGAGCATGGCGATGGCGAGCCAAACGCCGCCATAGGCGATGGCGACGACGAGGAAACTCAGGCCTCGCGCCACTTCGACGCCACGCGGCGGCACACCGAGCAGCAACAGACCGGCACCCACCACGATCAGCCACAGTGCCACCAGGGCGACGGCGAGCGTGGCCAATCCGCCCAGGAACTTTCCAAGCAGCAGCGCATCGCGATAGATCGGCTGCGACAGCACACGGCTGAGCGTGCGGCGATTGAATTCGCTGTTCACCGCATCGAAGCCGAGGCCGATCGCCATCAGCGGAATGATGAAGTTGAGCGCGGCGGTGAAGGAGATGCCCACCTGCTCCGACTCGAGCGTGAAGATGCGCAGGAAGATGAAGGAATTGGGATCGACGACGGTACGCAACGTCTGCAACGACGTCGCGACGGGAAACGCGCCGAACACGATCACGAAAAGCATCAGCACCATCATGCGGGCACTGGAGAGGTGATCGGCGAACTCCTTCATGAAGACTGGGCCAAGGCCGGTGAAGGGCGAGCCCTCGCGGCTACGCGGCATGGCGGGCCTCCTGGAAGTAGCGCGTGTAGACCTCCTCGAGGCTGGGCTGCAGGTCGGCGAGCCGGGTCAGCGCGCCACCCGCCGAAACGATGCGCTTCGCCACCGCGGCACGCACATCGCGGTCGGCCACGATCCGCCACGAACCGTCGCTTTCCTGCCGAACCGTCTGGACGCCTTCGATGCCGTTGAGGGTTGCCGCAACGTCGATACCCGACGCTTCGACTTGCAATGGATGACCAGCCCCCAGCACCTTATTGGCGAGTTCGACCACTGTTCCCATGAGGGCAACGTTACCCTTGTTGAACAGCGCAACGCGATCGCACACGCTTTGCACGCGGTCGAGTAGATGCGAGGACAGGAGGACGGCGACGCCGGATTTCTTCAGGCCGCGGATCATCTCCAGCAGCTCGAAAGTGGCATGCGGGTCGAGACCTGAGGTCGGTTCGTCGAGGATGGCGACCTCGGCCTGCTTCATCACGATCTCGGCAATGCCCAGCCGCTGGCGCATGCCACGCGAGAAAGTCGAAACTCGCTTGTCGATCACGTCGTCCAGCTTGACTGACTTCAGCGCTTCGAGGATGCGGCCCTCGATCTGGCGACGCGGGATGTCGAGCAGACGTGCCGTGTAGACCAGGTTTTCGCGCGCCGTCAGGTGGTCGTAGAAGCCAACGGCGTCCGGCAGATAGCCGACGCGCCGCTTCACTTCGAGCGGCTGGCGCACCGGATCGAAGCCCAGCACGTTCACAGTACCGCCGCTCGTTTCGGTGAGGCCAAGCAGCATCAGGATGGTCGTCGTCTTGCCCGCGCCGTTCGGCCCGAGCAGGCCGAAGATCTCGCCGCGGCGGATATCGAGGTCGATCGCGTTCACGGCGCGTTGCGCGCCGTAGAGCTTCAGAAGCCCGCGAACCTCGATGACATTGTCGGCCATTGCCGCCCTCAGCGCCGTCCGAAGCGGGCGACCGCGCCCAGCAGGACCAGGAGTGCGACCGCGATGACTCCGACGCCTACGATCCCCCACAAGGTCGAGGTGGTGACGGTGATGCGGAAATCGGCCGATGCCTGCTCGCCCCGGCCATTAGCGCGGAAGGAGGTCACGTAGTCGCCGGCGATCGCCTTGTCGGCCGGCGTCACCGCGACCTGCACCTCTTTCTTGTCGTTGGGAGCAATCGACGGGATCGTCTTCGGATTGAACTCGACCTTCCAGTTGGCGGGCACCGTGCCCGACATCTCGACTTCCTCGACCGGCGCCGTGCCGTCGTTGTTCAGGATCAATGTGTAGGTCGAGGCCTTGCCGATCTCGGCCTCGCCGGAGAGTCGACCGTCCTTGGTCGAAAGCGCCAGCTTGCCCTGCCCGCTCACCTGCAGGGTCACGCGCATCTCGGCTGTCGCACCTTCGGCGGCGACCTTCACCAGCACGGGATAGTCGCCAGCCTTCACATCGCGCGGCGGCGTCACCTTGAGCTTGATGTCCTTGGTCTGGCCGGCTTCGATGGGAATCGAACTAATCTCGTTGGAGCCAAAGCCTTCGGTGAAGGTGCTCTGGAAGTTGGCCGGCCCCTGCGCGGACAGCGCCACGGTCAGGTCCTTGCCGGAATCG
>CALROF020000351.1:0-3559 GCA_943369775.1 Reyranella massiliensis 521 | reverse complement strand
CATCGGACTTGCCCTGAAGGAAGAGCCGGGCTCGGTACAGGTGATCGGTTACACCGACGACCAGCCCATCCGCACGATTACCTTCCCGTCGAACTTCCAGCTTTCCGCCGCGCGTGCCCAGGCCGCCATGGCGATCATTGCCACCACCGTCGGCGACAAATCCCGCCTGACGGCCGAAGGTCGCGCCGATGCCGATCCGATTGCGTCGAACGCCACTCCCGAGGGGCGCGAACGCAACAGGCGCATCGAAATCGTGCTCAACCGGCAAGGCACCTAGCCATGCAAGCGTTTCTCCGAATCATTTTCTCCCGATGGGTGCTGAGCTTCGTCGGCGTCGCGATCCTCGGACTGCTGGTCTGGTTCTTCGGGCCCATGTTCGAGCTTCTGGAGGGCTGGCTGCCACGGCTGATCGTCGTGGTCGTCCTGTTCCTCGTCTGGGCCCTGTCGAATCTGCTGATCGACCTCTATCGCCGCCACCGCGAACGAAAGCTCGAGAGCAGTGTTGCCGAGCAGACATCTGCAGCAGTGGACGACGGCACCAGCGAGGAGGCAGCCGCGCTTCGGGAGCGCATGTCCACGGCGCTCACCCTGCTCAAGAAGGCACGAGGCACGCGTGGCTATCTCTACGAGCAGCCTTGGTACGTCATCATCGGGCCACCAGGGGCGGGCAAGACGACGGCGTTGTTGAACAGCGGCCTGAAGTTCCCGTTGGCGGCCGAGATGGGGCAGGGGCCGATGGCGGGCATCGGCGGAACGAGGCTCTGCGACTGGTGGTTTACCGACAATGCCGTGCTGATCGACACGGCCGGCCGCTACACCACCCAGGACTCGAATGTCGCCGTCGACCGTGCCGGTTGGGATGCGTTCCTCGACATGCTGCGCCGGACGCGGCCGCGTCAGCCGTTGAACGGCGTAATCGTCGGAATCGGGCTGGGTGAGATCGCCAACGCGCCTGCCGACGAGCGCATTGCCCACGCCCGGGCGATTCGCCTCCGGATCAAGGAACTCGAGAGTCGTCTGCACATCCGCATTCCGGTCTACGCGCTCTTTACCAAGGCGGATCTGATTGCAGGCTTCACCGAGTTCTTCGACGATCTCGATCGTGACGAACGCAGCCAGGTCTGGGGCGCCACGCTGCCGCTGACCAAGACCGACCAGGGGCCGGTGGGGCAGTTCACCGAGGAGCTTCAGCTTCTCGTCGACCGTCTCAACGAGCGTTTGTTCGACCGCCTGCAAGCCGAGCAGAGTCCGGACCGCCGCACGTTGATCGCGGGCTTCCCGGCGCAGGTCGCCAGTCTCGCGCAGCCGCTGCAAACTTTCCTCACCGAGGCTTTCGGCGGGTCGCGTCTCGACCCGGCGCCGTTCCTGCGCGGCATCTACTTCACGTCGGGCACTCAGGAAGGTACGCCTATCGACCGGCTGACCGGGCTGATGGCTCGCGCCTTCGGTCTCGATCAGCGGCGAGCGGCCAGTCTGAAACCCGAGCATGGGCGCGGCTACTTCCTCGGGCGTCTCGTCTCCAAGGTCATCCTGGGCGAGGCGATGCTGGTCAGCGAACCGCCGGCAGCCCGCACGCGACGGCTTGCCATGCGCGTCGCCTCCTATGCGTTGATCGCCCTGGCAACCTTGGGTGCCACAGGCTGGCTGATCGCCAATCGCTCGGATGGTGAGAGCCAGATCGCCGCCATGTCGCAGGCCCTGGCGTCCTACGAGAGCATCGCCAAGGAAACGACGTTCAGCCCGGTCAACGATTCCGATCTGCCCCGGCTGCTGCCGTTGCTGGATGCCGCCCGCAATCTCGAAAAGGCGGCCGGAAGCAACAGTGGCATCCTGGCGAGCTTCGACCTCTCGCAGGCGGCCAAGCTGCGCGCCGGTGGCGAAACGGTCTACCGGCACGCTCTGGGCTATGCGCTGCTGCCGCGTTTGATCTGGCGTCTGGAAGCCCAGATGCGCGGCAACTTCACCCATCCCGATTTCCTCTACGAGGCGACCCGCGTCTACCTGATGCTGGGCGGGCAGGGTCCGCTCGACCGCGCGCTGGTCAAGGAATGGATGACCTACGATTGGCAGTCGGCCTATGCCGGCGCCTACAACGCAGCCGTTCTGACCGGCCTCACCAGTCACCTCGACGCTCTCTTGGCCCGGCCATTGCCGACAGTGCCGCTCGACGATGCGCTGGTCGCGCAGGCGCGCACGACCTTCAGCCGCGTGCCGTTGGCGGCGCGCGTCTATTCGCGCATCAAGCCCTCTGCCGCGGCCCAGGCCCTGCCGCCATGGAAACCTAGCGACGCCTTGGGCACTGCGGGAGGCCGAGTGTTCATGCGCGCCTCCGGGCGCAAGCTCAGCGATGGCGTCCCCGGCTTCTTTACGGTCGATGGATTTCACAAAGTGCTGCTGCCGGCGCTGGCGTCGGCAACTCGCGAAGTGGCCTCGGAGAACTGGGTGATGGGGCGGGGCGCGCCGGTCGCTCTGGACGAGCCCCAGCAGAAGGAACTCGCCAACGCCGTGGTTGCGCTCTACCTCGCCGACTACGCCAAGACATGGGACGCGCTGCTGCAGGATCTGGAGATCGTGCCGCTGCGCAGCCTGCCGCAGGCGGCACAGGATCTCTATATCCTGGCCTCGCCGCAGTCGCCGATGAAGGAGGTGCTGACCTCCATCGCCCGCCAGGTCACGCTCTCGGAACCGCCCAAGCCCGCCAATGCCGTGGCGGCGGCAGCGACAGATGCCGCCAATAAGGTCCAGTCGGCGGCGACGGCCGCGACGACGAGCAAGTCGTCGACATTGTCGTCGCTCCTGACCGGTCAGCCTGGTGCGGCAGCACCGCCGCTGCCGCCGGGCCACGAGATCGACGAACGCTACCGGCAACTGCGCGAACTAGTGGCCTCCACGGGCGGCGCGCCGATTGATCAGGTGTTGAAGCTCCTCAACGACCTGCAGCAGCAACTGGCCAAGCTCGCCGCGGCGCCCGTCGGCAGCGCCGCGCCTGCCGGTGCCACCGTGGGCGATCCGTCGCTGGCGCTGCGGGCCGAGGCACAACGTCAGCCGCCGCCGCTGGCGCGCTGGCTTCAGGCGATGGCGGATTCGAGCACGGCCCTGCGGGGCGGTGGGGCCCGTCAGCAGGTGATTGCCGCCTACAACGGCGCAGGAGGGCCCGCGGCGCTCTGTCCATTGGCTGTCAACGGCCGCTTCCCGTTCGTGCCCGGCAGTTCGCTCGAGACACCTCTCGACGATTTCGCCAAGCTGTTCGCGCCGGGCGGAATGATCGACGGCTTCTTCAACACGCAGCTGCGCCCCTATGTCGATACCACCGGTAAGGTCTGGAAGGCACAATCGGCCGATGGCGTGGCGGCACCGGTTTCGGCGGCGGACATCGCGCAGTTCCAGCGGGCTGCCGTCATTCGCGATCTCTTCTTCGCCCCAGGCAGCACCACCATCGCCGTCCGGTTCGACATGACGCCGCTCCAGCTCGATCCCGGTGCGTCCCGGGTCAGCCTGGAGTTCGATGGCACGTCGGTCACCTATGCGCACGGGCCGTCGCGGTCGACACAGATTACCT
>CALROF020000350.1:0-3576 GCA_943369775.1 Reyranella massiliensis 521 | reverse complement strand
CCCGGGCGACCTCGCCGAATGCCGGTAGGCGCGGCTTGAACTGCCCCGCCACGAGGGCGGCGGCAAACGCGCCGAGCACGAGGCCTCCAACGAAGACGCCATTGCGGGTGAGCAACGCCTCCTTGATCGCCGTGGCGCAGCCCGCGAAGGAGTCGAGCCCTTCGAGGCGCTTCGGTAGAAGACCGAGACCGTCCGCCGCCGTGCGCGACCATGAGCCGAGCTCGGCGGTGACGCCCAGCGGTCCGACGCGCAGATAGGCCACCGTCGCCAGGGCACCAATCAGCGCACCGCCGACATAGGCCGGCCAGCGCTGGCGGAACACCCGCTCGAACAACGACGCGGACGTCTCACCGGGTGGCGCGCGATAGCGCATGAGCAGTATCGCCAACGCCGCGAGCACCACGAGCTGCAGCGCGAGGGAGCCGCCATAGCCGAGAAAGCGCGGTAGCCAGATCACCGGCGCTTCCTGCACGGCGCGCAGATAGAGCTCGTTCCAGGACATGAATCCCAAGGCGAAACCCGCGACGGCACCCACGAGCGCGAACGGAGCAACGGGCGACCCTTCGCCGAGGCGATAGAGGTGAGCGCTGATGCAGGAACCGGAGATCGTCATGCCAATGCCGAACACCAGCGCGCCCAGGGCAAGCACCCAGGAGACCGGCCCGATATGCGCCTCCGCCGGCAGGCGGGTGGCGGAAGGCAGCGGCATCCACGCACCGAAGATCGCGTAGGTGCCGAGCAGGCCGACGGCGAGCGCGACGACTATGCCCAGCAGACCGCGCGGGTCGCGACGCTCGAAGAAGTCGCGTGCAATGCAATAGAAGCAGAAGCGCGAACGCTGCAGCAGCACGCCGAAGGCGCCGCCCAGCAACATCGATAGGGGCAGCGAACGACCGAGCGCATCGCGCTCCGGGAGCTGCAGCACGATCCAGAAGAAGGTCGCCGCGACGACGGTTCCGGCGATGACGTGATGTCGGAACATGGGGACTGGCCTTGCCGTGAGAACAGCGAGAGGGACGCACGGTCACCCGCGCGCCCCTCTTCTCAGAAGTCCGTAGGAGGCTACTTGCCCGTCCAGACCGTGCCGGCAACGTTGACGATCGGGACGCCGACGGAGTTGCCATACTCGGTCCACGAGCCGTCGTAGTTCTTCACGTCGTAGCCCAGGATCTTCACCAGCGCGAACCAGGTGTGGCTGGAGCGCTCGCCGATGCGGCAATAGGTGATGACCGGGCCGGAGCCGTCGATGCCCTTGGCAGCATAGAGCGCCTTGAGCTCGGCGGCCGGCTTGAATGTGCCATCGGCGGCAACGGCTTCGCCCCACGGGACATTGACGGCGCCGGGAACATGGCCTGCGCGGATGGCGAGTTCCTGGATGCCGGCGGGCGCGATCACCTTGCCGTTGAACTCGTCGGGCGAGCGGATGTCGACCAGCTTGGCGTTCGACTTCTTCTCGGCCGCGGCAAGCACGTCGACGAGGCGGGCGCGCAACGCGGGATTGGCATCGGCGAGCGTGACGTTGCCGGGCTTCGACGTCGCGACCTGAGAGGACAGCTCGCGCTTCTCGGCTTCCCACTTGCGGCGGCCGCCGTCGAGCAGCTTGACGTTCTTGATGCCGTAGATGTCGAACACCCAGGCACCCCATGCGGCGAACCAGTTGTTGGTGTCGCCGTAGAGCACGATGGTGCTGTCCTGGTTAACACCCGCTTCGCGCAGCAGCTTCTGCAGGTTGTCCTTCGAGACGATATCGCGGCGCACCGGATCTGCCAGATCGGTGTGCCACACGAAGTTGGCGGCGCCCGGCACGTGGCCGCGCTCGAAGACACCTGGATTGACGCTGACCTCGATGACCCGGACCTTGGGATCGTTGAGGTTCTTCTGCAGCCACTCGGTCGTCACTAGAGCGTCGGACGCCTGCGCGCCCGACAATCCGAGGAACGCAGTGGCGACTGCCGCCGCAGCGGCTAGGACGCGTGAAATCTTCATCTCTCTTCTCCTTCCCCCTTCGGGAGTGGTGCAGACGCTATGTCCAAGGCGTTGCACACACAATGAAACGGGCAACCGATTGCAGATGCCCACGTGGAAAATTTTTCTCCGGTCAGGCCGCGCGCGACCTCTCGGCATGGCGGATGCCGCGGATGCCGCCGATACCGATCTCGGAAGCCCCCCGCGTCTGCGACGCCCGGCGCGGGCCCGTCGTGGCCGCAAGGTCGAGCAAGGGGAAGACGAGCTCGGCAAAGCGGTAGCCCTCCTCAAGGTGCGGATAACCCGAGAGGATGAAGGTATCGATGCCCAGCGCCTGGTACTCGGCGATCCGGGCGGCCACCGTCGGCGGATCACCGACCAGCGCCGTACCGGCTCCGCCTCGGACGAGACCTAGACCGGCCCAGAGGTTGGGGCTGATCTCCAGCTTGTCGCGACGGCCGCCATGTAACGCCGCCATCCGTTGCTGACCGACCGAGTCCATGCGGGCAAAGTTCTGCTGCGCCGCCGCGATGGTGGAGTCGTCGAGATGGGCAAGCAACCGATCGGCCTCGCGCCACGCCTCCTCGTTGGTCTCGCGGACGATGACATGGAGCCTGATGCCGTAGCTGAGCCGCCGCCCGTGACGTGCCGCTGCGACCGAGGCAACGGAAAGCTTCTCGGCCACTTGCGCTGGCGGTTCACCCCAGGTCAGGTACTTGTCGACATGCTCGCCCGCCACGTCGATACCGGCGCTGGATGAACCGCCAAAGTAGATCGGCGGCCCACTCACCTGATGCGGCGGGAAGACGAGCCGGGCGCCCTCGACGTGCAGGTGCCTTCCCTGCTCCGTCACCTCCTGCCCCTCGAGCAGGCGACGATAGATGGCGAGGAAATCGCGCGTGACGGCATAGCGCTCGTCGTGATCGAGGAACACGCCGTCGCCGCGGGACTCGGCCGGGTCGCCACCAGTCACCACGTTGATCAGGAGGCGGCCACCGGACAATCGGTCCAGGGTCGCGGTCATGCGTGCCGCAAGCGTTGGCGAGAGAAGCCCTGGCCGCACCGCCACGAGGTAGCGCAGACGCTCGGTAAGCGGGGCCAACGCCGAGGCTACCAACCACGAATCCTCGCAGGTGCGCCCCGTGGGCAGCAGCACACCGAAATAGCCGAGATCGTCCGCGGCCTGCGCAACCTGCCGCAGATAGGCAAGATCGGCCGGCCGGGCGCCGATCGAGCTGCCGAGGTAGCGCCCATCGCCGTGCGTCGGCAGGAACCAAAGGAAATCTGCGCCGCGCTCGCTCATGCTGTTTCCTTTCCATGGAGATAGCCGGCATCGCTGAAGAGATGGCGCAGGACCTTCTCTTCCAGCGCGGCGACCTCGGGCGTGCCGCGGCGGCGAGGCCGTGGCAGGTCGATCTCGAGTTCGAGCTTTATGATGCCATCCTCGATCAGCACGACCCGGTCACCGAGGACGATCGCTTCGGTGACGTCGTGGGTGACGAGCACGGCCGTGAACCCCTGCTCCTGCCAGACCCGCTCGACGAGCGCCTGCATGTCGATGCGGGTGAGCGCATCGAGCGCGCCGAGCGGTTCGTCGAGTGCGAGGAAGTG
>CALROF020000349.1:0-3651 GCA_943369775.1 Reyranella massiliensis 521 | reverse complement strand
AGGCTGCCAAGGTGAAGGCCGCGCAGCCCGAAGCGGTGTTCATCATCGCCACGTCGGCGACCCCGTTCCGCAACGTCAAGCAGATCCAGATCACCCAGCCGGTGATCGCGGCCATCGGCTCATCCTCGTACGAGTACGTGAACGCCATGGGTCCGGCGGCCGATAACATCGCCATTCCCGAATTCGTGGTCGGCGAAGATCCGCTGCCGCACCAGAAGGCCTTCGTCGATCTCTACAAGCAGACCTACAATTCGACGCCGAAGAACTACGAGGCGGCGGCCTGGGATGCGGCTCACATCATCGCCACGGCTCTCAACAAGGCCGGCGCCGACGCAACGGGCGAGAAGCTCTGCGAGGCCATGAAGGCGCCCTATACCGGCGTGCTCGCGAACTACAACTTCTCCGCCGATGACATGACGGGGATTCCGATCTCGAGCTTCGTCTTCTCCAAGATCGTCGGCGGCAAGTACACCCGCACGCCGTTCCGCGTCGCACAGTAACAACCGTTCGACGGCGCAGGCAGCACGCCTGCGCCGTCTCCTTGCCAGCGGAACCGCATTTCAATGACCCTGAGCCTTGTCCTGCAGGCGATCTTCGCCGGCGTGACCAACGGCATCGTCTATGCCTTCGTCGGCATGGGCCTGTCGGCGATCTTCAAAGGAAGTCGTGTCATCAACGCCATGCAGGGCGAGTTCGCCGTCATTGGCGCCATGACAACGGTCCTGCTGCTCACCAAGTCCGGCTGGCCCTATCCGGCGGCTATCGCCGGCGGCGTGCTTGCCGGTGCACTGGTCGGCGCTTTCATCGAGGTCGCCTTCGTCCGCTACATGGCGCAGAAGAACGCAAGCGAAGACAGCTTCCTCCTCCTGACCATCGGTCTGGCCCTAACGCTGTCGGCTTCCATACTCTTCTTCATCGGCCGCGACGGCCATCTGCTGCCGCCCATCGGCGGCGAGGGCGTCTTGCTCGTCCTCGATGCCGTCATCCAGTTTCATGCCCTGTGGCTGATCGCGATCGGGATCGGCGCCACGCTGCTGCTGCGCGCCTTCTTCCACCGCACGACCGTCGGGCTCTCCATGATGGCCGCTTCGATCGACGCCGACGGTGCGGCGACCACCGGCATCAATGTCGGGCGCATGCGCACCTACACCTTTATCCTGGGCGGCTTGCTCGGCGCCCTGGGCGGTATCCTCGTCACACCGCTGATCTCCGTCGACTATACGCTCGGCCTCAACCTTACCCTGAAGGGCTTTGCGGCAGCCGTGCTCGGCGGCCTCACCAATCCGCTGGGCGCCGCGGTCGGCGGCATCACGCTCGGGCTGGTCGAGTCGCTGGCGATCATCGGCATTTCGTCGAGTTACAAGGACGTCGTCGCCTTCTCGGTGCTGATCATCATCATGATCCTCATGCCGAACGGCATTCTCGGCCGCGCCGGCCGGCGGGGAGGCTGACCATGCAGTCCCGCCTCCTCTGGATCGCCGTCGCGCTTATAATATGGGCAGCCTTGCCCTTCTTCGTGCCGCGCAACATCGCCGACCTGCTGGTCTTCACCGGCATCTACACGATCGCCGGGCTCGGCATCGGCCTGCTGCTCGGACATTGCGGCATCGTCAACCTGGCGCAGGCTACCTTCTATGGCCTCGGCGCCTATGCCAGCGCCTACTGCACAGTGATGATGGGCTTGCCCAGTATCGTGGGCTTCGTCGTCGGTGCCGTGATCAGCATGACGCTCGCCTACGTGATCGGCCGGCCGATCCTGCGCCTCACGGGCTACTTCCTCGCCCTGGGCACGCTGGCGCTCAGCGCGATCGCCAGTGCCTTGTTCTTCGAATGGGATTGGCTCACCGGTGGCACATTGGGCATCGGCGGTATTCCCAAGCTCGACCTGTTCGGGTTCGTTCTCGACCGGCCGTCGCGCTACTACTTCTTCGTCTGGATCGTGGCTTTTGCCTGCATGGCGGCGGCGCACAACCTCGTCGACAGCCGCAGCGGCCTGATGCTGCGCGCCATGCGTGATTCGAGCACCGCTGCCGCCGCGCTGTCGGTCGACCTGCAGTCGTTGCGGACACGGGTTTTCGTGGTCTGCGCGCTGTTCGGCAGTCTCGCGGGCAGCCTGTTCGCCCATCATGCCTCGTTCGTCAGCACGCAGAGCTTCACCGTCGACCGCTCCATCAGCTTCCTCCTGATCCCAGTGATCGGCGGCGCTACGTCCATTCCCGGGATCGTCGTGGGCGCCCTGTTCGTGACCTTCCTGCCGGAGTTTCTGAGCAAGCTGGGCGACATCCACCAGATCCTGTTTGGCCTCGCCCTCGTTGCCGTCGTCGTCCTGTTGCCCGACGGGTTGATGGGCGCCTTCGGTCGTCTCCGGAAGCGGCTTGCCGCGCGGCAGGGCAACCATGCCCGCTAACTCCATCCTCGCCCTGAAGGAGGTCGGCCATTCGTTCGGCGGCCTCGCTGTGCTGCGGTCTGTCACCTTCGACGTCCCAGAGGGCGGCATCATTGGGCTGATCGGACCCAACGGCTCGGGCAAGACGACGCTCTTCAACATCGTGAGCGGCTACATCCGCCCACTCGCCGGCACAATCACCTATCAGGGCGCTCCTCTCGTTCGCGAGTCGATCCAGCGGCGCGGTATGGCGGGTCTCGTGCGCACGTTCCAGACACCCCAGGTCTTCGAGCAGATGACCGTGCTCGAGAACATCATGGTGGGCTGCACCAAGCTCACCCGCACGACGATGCTGCAGGACCTGCTTCGCACGCCGGCCGCTCGCACGCAGATGCGAGAGATTCGCCAGCGAGCCGAGGCTGCTTGCGAACGCTTTCAGCTCGGTAACCTGCGTGATCTGCCGGCCGCCAGCCTGACAGCCGGACAACGCCGCATCCTCGAGATCGCCCGTGCGGTCGTGGGCGAGCCGCGCCTCCTCCTGCTAGACGAACCCTCGTCCGGCCTGAATGCGCAGGAGATCGAGAATCTGCGCGAGTGGATCGTACGCCTGAACGAACAGGGCATCACCGTCCTGCTCGTCTCGCACGACATGGGGCTCATGACAGTGGCCCGCACCGTGCACACGCTCTACTTCGGCGAGATCATCGCCAGCGGCGACATGGCCGCAATCCAGCGAGACCCGCGGGTCCGCGAAGTCTATCTCGGGGTCTGATCGTGCTGGAAGTGACCTCCGTTTCCGCCGGCTACGGCGCCCTCACCGTCCTGAACGACATCTCTCTCAAGGTCGGCGATGGCGAAGCTGTCGCGCTGGTCGGTGCGAATGGCGCGGGCAAGACCACGCTCGTGCGGACAATCTGCGGTCTCCTGCGCGCGCGCAGCGGGCGCATCGTCAAGAACGGCACGGATGTCACCTCGACGCCGCCTCATGATCTCTCGCAGCACGGCCTCGCCGTCGTGCTCGAAAACCGCCGCTTGTTCGGCGAGCTGTCGGTCCGCGAAAACCTCGTTCTGGCAGAGACAGTCGGCCGCAAGGTCCGACGCGGCAACATGCGCTTCGCCTGGGACGAAGTTACGGCGCTGTTCCCCGTCGTGAAGGAGCGTCTCGACTCCCCCGTCGAGCTGTTGAGCGGTGGCCAGCAGCAGATGGTCGCGATCGCCCGGGCACTGCTCTTGCAGCCCGACCTGCTGATCATGGACGAGCCCTC
>CALROF020000348.1:0-3655 GCA_943369775.1 Reyranella massiliensis 521 | reverse complement strand
AAGGCGCATGTCACCAAGGACAACTACAAGGACCTGCTGAAGCCGCTCCTCAAGGAGGGCGAAGGCCAGGGCTTCTGCGTCAATCTCTCCGTCGATACGGGCTCGCTCGACCTGATCAAGCTGTGCCGCAAGCTCGGCGTTCTCTACATCGATACCGTCGTGGAGCCCTGGCTCGGCTTCTATTTCGACAAAACCGCAGACAATGCGTCCCGCACCAATTACGCGCTGCGCGAGTCGCTGATGGAGGAAAAGCACGCAAAGCCGGGGGGACCGACTGCGATCTCCACCTGCGGCGCCAATCCGGGCATGGTGTCCTGGTTCGTCAAGCAGGCGCTGGTCAATCTAGCGACTGACCTTGGCTACGACTTCAAGGAGCCCGCGCAGGACGATCGCGCGGGTTGGGCGAAACTGATGAAAAAGGTCGGCGTCAAGGGCATCCATATCGCCGAGCGTGACACGCAGCGGGCGAAGAAGCCGAAGCCGATGAACGTGTTCTGGAACACTTGGTCGGTCGAGGGCTTCATCTCCGAGGGACTGCAGCCGGCCGAACTCGGTTGGGGCACGCACGAGAAGTGGATGCCCAAGAACGGCAAGAAGCACAAGCAAGGCTCGAAGGCGGCGATCTATCTCGAACAGCCCGGCGCCAATACACGCGTGCGAACCTGGTGCCCCACTCCCGGCGCACAATACGGCCTTCTCGTCACCCACAACGAGGCGATATCGATCTCGGACTTCTTCACCGTGCGCGGCAAGGACGGCAAGGTGAAATACCGCCCGACCTGCCACTACGCGTATCATCCGTGCAACGACGCCCTGCTGTCGCTGGACGAGATGTTCGGAGCTGGCGGCAAGGCTCAAGCCGTGCAGCATGTGCTCGACGAAAACGAACTGATCGACGGCGTCGATGAACTCGGCGTGCTGCTCTTTGGCCATGCCAAGAATGCCTACTGGTACGGTTCTCGGCTCTCGCTGGAGGAGGCGAGGAAACTCGCTCCGTACCAGAATGCGACCGGTATGCAGGTCTCATCGGCCGTCCTGGCAGGAATGGTCTGGGCGCTCGAGAACCCCAAGGCCGGCATCGTCGAGGCGGACGAGATGGACTTCCGCCGCTGCATGGAGGTTCAGTTGCCTTATCTCGGCCCTGTCGGCGGCCACTACACCGACTGGACGCCTCTCGAGGGACGACCGGGCCTCTTCCCAGAGGATCTGGACGAGGACGATCCCTGGCAGTTCCGCAACGTTCTGGTTCGCTAGGCGTTGCGGTGAGGCCGGGCAGCAGGGCGCCGTGCGCCTTGCTTTCGTTCGCAAATCAGCGAATGAATGGACAGGTCGGAATTGAGAGGGACCACGTGATGACGATTGCACGCAAAGTGTTCTCGGCAGGTGCGGCGCTAGCCGCGTCCATGATCCTCGCCGGCTGCATGACCGGTGGTGGTGGCGGCGGCGGCAGCGCCATGCCTGTGCAGACCGGTGTCGAAGGCACCTGGATCGACGCGCAGGGGACAGGTCTTTCGACGATCGCGGGCGGTATCTTCACAACCGTCGCGACGGACACCGGGCAGAAGCTGGCAGAAGGCAGCTATATGCAGACAACGCAGACCTCGGTGCAGATCACCGGCACGTCGCTGATCCGCCAGTCGCCTATCAGCTTCAACTGCCTCCTCGTATCGAGCAGCCAGTTGAACTGCACCAGTGCCGGCGGCCAGCAGTTCGTGCTGACGCGCCGAGCCTGATTGCGTCAGGCGGCCCGACGCGGGCCGCCCATCCCGAGACAAGCCGGCAAACGAACGGCCTGCACCGCCGCCCGCGCGGGCTCGCCGACACATGGTTTTCACTTGCATCGCATATGACGGGATGTGAAATTCAGTCCAGGGACGCCGCAAGGCCTCCGAACACTGGCGCGTCGCGACGCAACGCCTGCAAAAAACCCATCGGGAGAAGCCATATGAAGAAGCTAGCCGCCCTCGCCTTCTATTCGGCATCGGCGCTCGGCATCACAGCCGGCGCGTCCTACGCCGACTACGATTTGACCATCCTGCACATCAACGACTGGCACAGCCGGATCGAGTCGAACAACAAATTCGAGTCGACTTGTTCGGCCGAGGAAGAGGGCAAGGGCGAGTGCATCGGGGGCGCGGCGCGGCTGGTGACCGCCATCGCCGAGCAGCGCAAGAAGCTCGAGGGCCAGAACGTGCTGCTGCTCAACGGTGGCGACAACTTCCAGGGCTCGCTGTTCTACACAAAATACAAGGGCGCCGCCGAGGCGGAGTTCCTCAACCTGATGAAGTTCGACGCCATGACCGTCGGCAACCACGAGTTCGATGACGGCGAGGACGCGCTGGTCCCGTTCCTCGATGTCATCAAGTTCCCGGTCCTGTCGGCCAACGTGCAGGCGGCCACTGCTTCGAAGGTCGGCGACCGCATCAAGCCGTCCGTCGTGCTGGATGTCGGCGGCCAGAAGATCGGCATCGTCGGCGCTGTGACCACCGATACGCCGGAAATCGCTTCGCCCGGCCCCAACATCACGATCGAGGACGACGTAAGGACAATCACAGCCGAAGTGGAGAAGTTGAAGGCTGCGGGCGTCAACAAGATCATCGCGCTGACCCATGTCGGATACCCCAGGGACAAGGAGATGATCGCGAAGATCCCGGGCGTCGACGTGGTGGTGGGCGGCCACTCACATTCGCTGCTGTCGAACACCGACGAGAAGGCCGAAGGGCCGTATCCGACGATGATCGACAATCCGGACGGTTACAAGGTTCCGGTCACGCAGGCGGCGTCCTATTCCAAGTATCTCGGCGAGTTCACCGTCACCTTCGACGACAACGGCGTCGTCAAGGAAGCCAAGGGCGACCCGATCTATCTCGACAAGTCGATCACGCCCGACCCCGGCGTGCTGGCGCGGGTCAAGGAACTGGCCGGACCGATCGAGGAATTGAAGAACAAGGAAGTTGCCGAGACGAACAGGGAGATCGATGGCAGCCGCGACAATTGCCGCTTCCGCGAATGCGAGATGGGCAACCTGGTGGCCGACGCCATGCTCGACCGCGTCAAGGGTCAGGGTGTGACCCTCGCCTTCCAGAACGGCGGCGGCATCCGCGCCTCGCTCGACCAGGGCGTGGTCACCATGGGCGAGGTGCTGACGGTTCTGCCGTTCCAGAACACGCTGGCCACGTTCCAGCTCTCTGGCAAGGACGTGGTGGCGGCCCTAGAGAACGGCGCAAGCAAGATCGAGGACGGCGCCGGACGGTTCACGCAGGTGGCCGGCCTCAAATATTCGTTTGACAAGACCGCACCCGTTGGCAGCCGCATCAAGTCGGTCGAGGTGATGGCGAACGGCGCTTGGACGCCGATCGATCCTGAAACGATATATCTCGCCGTGACCAACAACTTCATGCGCAGGGGCGGTGACGGCTACCAGACCTTCGCCGACAATGCAGAGAAGGCCTACGATTTCGGACCCAGCCTGGAACTGGTGGTCGCCGATTATCTGAGCGCGAACCGACCCTATACGCCCAAGCTCGAGGGCCGCATCATGGACCTCGCAGCGGCCGCGCCCGCGGAGCCGGAAGCGGCAACCGCACCTGCGGCCGAACCTGCACCGGCGGAAGACAGCCACACGGTAGTCGCCGGCGACACGCTGTGGGCAATC
>CALROF020000347.1:0-3665 GCA_943369775.1 Reyranella massiliensis 521 | reverse complement strand
GAAATCGGTGACGGTATCGCCGTTGGCTTGACCGGCGACGAATTGGAAGATGTCGGCGCCAGAGCCGCCGATCAGCGTGTCGATGCCGGCACCGCCGTCCAGCACGTCGTTACCATCGCCGCCCGCCAGTAAGTCATTGCCGGCGCCACCCTGCAGCGTGTCGTTACCCGAGACGCCGTAGAGCTGGTCGTCGCCGCCACCGCCTTGGAGAAGATCGTTGCCGTTGCCACCCAGCAGCGTGTCGTTACCGTTGCCGCCGATCAGGATGTCGTTGCCATCGCCACCGCTCAGGCTGGAGGCGACATTGGAGGCCTTGATCGTGTCGTTGCCACTGCCGCCGATCGCGCTCTCAACCACGGTCTCGAAGGCAATGCCGATATTGTTCATCTTGCCACCGGCCGAGGAGAAGGTGCCGGGGTTGAGATCGACATAGGCATCTTGGCTGAAGCCGGAGAGGTTCAACGCGTTGTTGGTGCCATGGCTCCAGATGGTGACGACGGCGGCCGGGTTATTGCCGGTGCCGAAGTCGTAGATGCTCTTGAAATAGCCGGTGAAGCTCGAGTTGAAGCCGAAGGTCTGGTTGCCGCCAAAAGTATCGTTGGTCGAGACACCGTACAGCCGCTGGATGGCCAGGATATCCATCATCTGCGGCGTCAGTGGCTGGTAGGCGCTGCCGTCCGACGCCGTGCCCCAGTTCGCGCGCACCGGATAGTCGCCGTAGTACCGCGTCGCGATATCGTTCGGTGCGATATACGACATGATCGACCACAGCTTGGTGTCGTAGACGCCGAACTGTTGCTGGTAGCCGTTGACGGCGCCGTTGTAGAGCCCGGAATGACCGAGGCCGAGTATGTGGCCGAGCTCGTGGATCACCGTCGAATAAGGGTATCCACCTTCGGTGTTCGAATCGTTGTTCAGCGGTCCGTAGCCGCTTTGCGTCGTGTCGATAGTGACGATCGCACCGCTTGTCGGGGCTTTGACGACCACGTCGCTGCCGACTGGCAGGTATTCGCTGCTCCCGAACTGCGCATAGGCCCATTTGTTCGGCAGGCGCTGCAGTGTGATGTTGGCCGATGCCGCGTCGTCGGCCAGCGCGAAGAAGATGTTGGCGATCCCCGCCCACTGGTTGAAGGCGCCGGCCCAGATGTCCTTTTCGGTATTGTTCCAGTTTGCCGCCGGGTCGAACCAGTATTTGACGGTGCCGCCCGTCGTCCCTGGCGTCGAGTTGTCGCCCCATTTGATCGCCTGGGCGACCATGTTGTAGCCGGTCGGAACGTTGCCGTTGTAGGTGTAGTACGAAGTGGCTGCGATCTTGTTGGCGTCGTTGACGCCCGAGATGAAGGTGACTTCAGACTCGTACTGACCAAAATTCGCCATGAACGCGACGCCTCTGCAAACTCCGGGGCAGCGTCCCGAAGTTATGCAGAGGGTGTGAAGTGGTCAATCGGTGGCGGACGACAAACTGCCCGAAATGGGCGGTTTGTCGGCGCGGCCATTCCTACACCAGCCAGCCGTTGCCGTAGGCGCTGGTGAAGTCGAGCTGGACGATCAGGTCGTTGAAGTCGTAGTCGCCGCCACCGCGGGTGTCCTCCCAGCCCCAGGTGTTGGCACCGTAGTTGAAGAGGTGGGCGGTATTGTCGGTATTGGCCTGGCCGAAGGCGAAGAAAGTGTCGCCGCTCGACTGATTGGTGAGCTGCATGGCGATCATGTCGCCTGAGTTCACGTTGGTGATCTGGGCCTGGGCGTAGAGGCCGTAGCCGGGACCTTGCAGGGCGGTACCGCCGCCTTGCAGGCTGTAGGCCCGACCCATTGCCGCCGCGGCGTAGCCCGCATCGCCAGGGTTGAAGGTGCCGATCGTGCCGCTGAGATTGTCGACCTTGTAGAAGGAGAGCGAGAGGCTGTCCTCGCCGTTCTGGCGGACGCGGACGACGGCGTTCTGGTCGCTGGTGGCGCCAACGGTTTCGGCCACGGCGACGGCGCGCGCCAGATGGACGGTGCCGCCGGTGACGAAGCTCGTGACACCCGTCTCTTCGTTCTTGGAGGAGAAGGGCTGCGTCGAGAAGTCGACGATGCCGTAGGGGCTGGTGAGGGTGGCCTGCGGGGCCGAGGCCTGGCCCTGTCCGATGGTCGCGGAGACGGCCTGGCCGGTGGTGGCATCCTGCCAGCCGACCCAGCCCTGGGCCTGCTTGTCGAA
This sequence comes from Reyranella massiliensis 521, assembly GCA_943369775.1. GTDB lineage: Bacteria > Pseudomonadota > Alphaproteobacteria > Reyranellales > Reyranellaceae > Reyranella > Reyranella massiliensis_C. Next base: position 1,471 of record CALROF020000347.1, on the reverse strand, counting down.
CATGCGCACCAGGTTGGCGTCGAAGTCCGACTGCAGCGACTGCTGGGCGAACTGCGCGGTCCAGGCGAACTGGCCGGCGACGGGATTGCCGAGATCGATGGTCTGGGTACCGATGGTGAGCTTGGAGTTGATCCCCGAGCCAACGGTCGTGGCCTGGATCAGCAGCGTCTGATCGGCACCGACATTCCAGCCGCCCGTCCCGTTGGAGACGACGAGGCCGGGGGAATCGGCATACGAGGTCTGGTGATGGGCGATCTCGGTGAGGGCACGTGCCAGCAAGGTACCGTTCGGCGTGCCGAGGCCGCTCGTCAGATCGTAGCCGGGGCCGGAACTGTAGCCATAGCCGGTCGGTGTGATCTGCTGGCCGTCGCTGGTGTACGTCCCTCCGAGCGTGAAAGAGGAGATGTTGTTGCCGAGCGTGATGTCGTTGAACGACGCCGCTTTGATCGCCGAGGCGATGTAGAGCAGGTCGTTCATGTAGCCGAGCTGCGGTAGGTTCTGGTCCTTGAAAATGGCGTTGAACTGCGCGGTAAGTGCCGCCCAGAAAGGCGTGGCGGCGCTGGTGCCATCATCGCCCTGCAGGCCGATCATGTCGCCGGGCGGCACGCGCCAGAACATGTTGCCGCCGGCATTGGCCGAGACATCGGGAATGCCGCGTCCGACCAGATGGTCAGGGTCGCTCGTCACCGGCACGAGGCCGTAGGCGGTCTGGTACCAGGGCGTAGGCTGGCTGGGATCGACGCCGCCGGCGCCGGTGTTGTTGCTGAGGTAACCCGAGCCGCCGGCGTTCGAGAAAGTGGTGCCGTCGAGATAGTAACGGTTCCAGATCGTCTCGACGAAGGCGCTCGTTCCATTCAGGCCGCCGACCGGCGACTTGGTGAGGCCGCCCGAGATCAGTTGCCAGATCGTCGCTGCATCGCCCGCGACCGCCTTGTCGACGAAGCTCTGCAAGGTCGGATCGGCTTGTGCGCTGTTGCCCGTGCTCACGGCCGTGCCGCCGACCATCACCGCATAGGGGCTGGACCGACTGGTCGTGGTGTTGGTCAGGCCGTTGCCGAACTTGTCGCCCGAGCCTGCATCGGCGGCGGCATTGAAGACCGAGATGTTGCGAAGAGCCGCGTCGGTGAAAAGCTGGCTGGCGGCATTATGAAAGGGCGAGTTCGGCGCGACCTGCGCGGTGAGGCCGAAGGAGGAGCTGACGGTTTGCGGGTTGTTGGTGGTGTCCCAGAAGGCCGATTGCCAGGCTGTGTAGGTGTTGCTCGCCGCGCCGGCGGCCGTGCCCGATCCGACATAGAGCGCGAGAGGGCTCTGCGGCGCAACGGTCGCGGCGATGGCGACGTCGAGGGAACGCTCGCCGGCAGAGGCCACAATATACTGTTGGCCGCCACCGGACACGGAAGTCACGGCGGCGCCGGTCGGCACGCCGGCAGCCGACCGATAGTTGTTGAGCATCGCCTCGAAGCTGGCGCTA
>CALROF020000346.1:0-3702 GCA_943369775.1 Reyranella massiliensis 521 | reverse complement strand
CAGGACAATTCCATTGATGGGGCCGTTCACCCGCGCGATCCGCTGCAAATGCGCCTCGGTCACCTCGACGGAACTCAATCGCCCGCTGCGAATAGCGCGGGCGAGCCGCGTGGCGGTTTCAAAGCACGGATTCAATGCATGCCTCCCTTGAGTGAGGCGACACTAGCGGCCTCAACTGGGTCCGGCTATAGAGCCCAAAGATTTCTTGGGGGCGCCATGAGTTTGGGTAACAAGACCCTGTTCGTGACCGGCGGCAGCCGGGGTATCGGACTCGCCATCGCGCTGCGTGCTGCGCGTGACGGTGCCAACGTCGCAATCGCGGCGAAGACCGTGAAGCCCGATCCGCGCCTGCCCGGCACGATCTTCTCGGCAGCGGAAGAGATCGAGAAAGCCGGCGGCAAGGCCCTGCCCCTCGCCTGCGATATCCGCGACGAGCAGAGTGTCGAGAAAGCCGTCGCCGAGACGGTCGCGAAGTTCGGTGGCATCGACATTCTGGTGAACAACGCCAGCGCCATCAGCCTCACCGGCACGCTCGCCACGCCGATGAAGCGCTACGACCTGATGCACCAGATCAATGCACGCGGCACGTTCCTGGTCTCGCAGAAGTGCATCCCGCATCTCGAGAAGGCCGCCAATCCGCACGTCCTCAACCTCTCGCCGCCGCTCGACTTCGACGTGAAATGGTTCGCCAATCATGCGGCCTATACGCTCGCCAAGTACGGCATGTCGGTCTTTGCCTGGGCGATGGCCGAGGAGTTCAAGGACAAGGGCATTGCTTTCAACTGCCTTTGGCCCAGAACTGGCATCGCGACAGCGGCGATCCAGAACATTCTGGGCGGAGAGGAAGGCATGAAACGCTGTCGCAAACCCGAGATCATGGCCGATGCGGCACACGCCATCTTCAACCGGCCGGCGCGCCAATGCACCGGCAACTTCTTCATCGACGACGAAGTGCTGGCAGCCGAAGGCGTGACGGACTTCGACCAGTATGCGGTCTCGCCCGGCACGCCGTTGATGCCCGATTTCTTCGTGCCTGCGCCCGGCGCACGCACCGTCGTCGGTCGGGGTTAGGCGGATCATGGCAACGTTCCTGCTGGTCCACGGCGCCTGCGCGGGAGGCTGGTCCTGGGAAAAGGTGGTGCCCCTCCTCGAGGCCAACGGCCATAAGGTCTGCGCCCCCGATCTCCCCGGCCTCGGCAAGGACCAGACTCCGCCGGCCGTTGTGACGCTGGCCGACAATGTCGAAAAGCTCGCGCGGCTGCTCGACAAGATGGACGATCAGGTCGTCCTCGTCGGTCACTCCCTGGGCGGCATCACGATCAGCCAGCTCGCCGAAGCGCGGCGGCGCAAGCTCAAGGCACTGGTCTATCTCTGCGCCCTGCTGCCGACCTCGGGCAAGTGTGGTCGGGACATGACCAATCTCGAACCCGACGCGATGTTCCGCCTGTCCCGGCAGGTCAGCCCAGACGGCAAGACCTACACATTCGCGCGCGACAAGCTGCCTGCCCTCTTCTACTCCGACGTCTCACCGGAAGATCGTTACAGGGCGATGGAGCGGCTTCGGCCGCAGCCGATCTCCATCTCGACAACCCCGGTGACACTGACCGAGGACCGCTTCGGCTCGGTGCCCCGCTGGTACATCGAGTGCACCTTCGACAATGCCATCCGCATCCGGCTGCAGCGCGAGATGGTCAAGATGACGCCGTGCAAGGTGATCACGATGGAATGCGGGCACTCGCCGTTCTTCAGCAATCCCGAGGAGCTGGTCGAGCACCTCGAAGCGATCGCGAACTCGTAGCCCGGCTCAGTCGAAGAAGGCGAAGGCCCTGGCCTCGATGCTCTGGCGCGGCCTCGCATTGGCGGGCGACGTCGGATCGTCGAACGCCGAATGCAGGGAGAAGCGCGCCCGGCCATCCTTCATCGAATCGTAGCACTTGATCAGAATCGCCTCGTCGCGCGTCATCGCCGGGAAATAGCACCAGCGGTGATCGGCATTGTAGACGCCCTGGTAGATCTCGCCGGTGCGGTCGGCATAAACCAGGTCGCAGATCGCGAGATCGCGCGGCGCGATGCTTTCGGAATCGACGAAGCCCAGCGGCGCCATCTCGATCGGCGCGTGGTCGATGTTGCGCCACACATTGTACTCGGCGAAGCGCTTCTTGAGCCGTGCCTCGGCTTCGTCGGCAGGCAGCAGATCGCGCACCCTCTGGGGGCCTGACTTTTCGGTGTAGTCGTTGTGCACACTGCGCACTGGAGTACGTAGACCACGCTCCACCGCGCGATCAGCCGTGCGCACCGTATGATCGAAGACCACGACCTTGGCCGCGCCAGTCTCGCGCTTGATCAGCGCCTCGACTTCGGCGTGATACTTGGTTCGGACCTCGTCTTCATCGAGGAAATCCCGGATCTCGGTATCGTGATGCGTCAGGATGAACGCCTGGCGATCCAGGGAGAGATCCTGAGCGATTGGCCGCACGTCGTGAATGCGCACCACGAAGTCGCGGTAGTTTCCGTCGCGCCGCGGCAGGCCAGTGCCGGCCGGCGGATTGTAGGTCACCGGCTTGATGCTGAGATCGGCCAAATAGTTCACCGGCGCCTCGACCCAGGCGGCCACTGGCGGGCGGACGAGATTGGCGGCGTTGGTGGCTCGGACGTCAGGCATGATCGCACCCGTGACTGGTTTGCCCCACTGACATCGTCAGGGAATTACAGCGTTCAAGGGCCGGCATCTCATGAGAAGACCTCATGAGGGTACAATAGAAGTGGCCCCTTCCTTCAGCGCATCTGCGAACTCGGCTCCCCGACGAGCAGAGCGTCGCAGGGCACTTCGTGCATGATCGACTTTGCCGCGCAACCGACGAAGAACTCCACGAACGCACTGCGCTGGCTCAATCCGAGCACGACGAGATCGACATTCATGTCGCCCACATAGTCGCGCAGCAAGGGGCCTAGAGGACCGTCCTCGACAAGCACGCGCGGCTCCCGCCAGCCGGTCTCCCGCCTGGCGACCGTCTCCAGGAACGCATCGCACTCCCGCGCAGCCACTTTCCTGTACTCTCTCCGATAGGAAGCGGCGTTTGTCATCAGCCCCGACATTGGAGCGCTATAGGCGTAGAACACCGTCAGCATCTGCTCCGGAAAGAGCCGGGGGGCCAGTTCGATGGCGTGACGCGACGACGCCGAGAACTCCGTGGCGGCGAGGATGCGACGGTAGGGTCCTCGCGGGCGGTCCTTGACGACGAGGATCGGCAGTCGCGAACGGCGCTGCAAACGGTTCATCGTCCTCCCGAAGCCAAACGGCCCGAACGACCCTTCCCGCCCGGCGCCAATCACAATCATCTCGCAGCGTTCCACATCAGCGGCGCGCAGGATCTCCTCCTCTGCTGGATCGCCCTCCGCAATCAGCATCGTCGCTCTTCCCCCTACGGCCCTGACGTCTGCGCATAACCGCTTCCGCGCGACATCGAGTGGATCGAACTGCCGCCGCCATGAGGGTGTCGGTCCCGCTTCCAGAGGCCTGCCGTCGGGGCCCTTGAGTACGTGCAGCACGACGAGGTCCGACCGCCACTGCTCGGCGAGCCGAGCCGCTCTATCCAGTGCGCGATCGCAGCGAGGACCGAGGTCCGTCGCCAGAAGTATCCTCCTCGGCGGCGCGTCCATCACGCTAGGTGCGCCCATGCCCGAATGCCGGCGTCATCGTGA
>CALROF020000345.1:0-3706 GCA_943369775.1 Reyranella massiliensis 521 | reverse complement strand
GCACACCGTGCCCAGCGCGACGAGATCGAGCCATTGCCTTAGATCAGGCTCGGGCCTCGATGTGCCGTACCAGCCGGCCTCGCGCAGAGCGCGGTTGACGCCGACCGCCAGCAGGAAGGCCACACCGACGGCAGCGAGCTGCTTGTGCGGGCTCTCGTCGTCGAGCCGGTTGGGATCGACCACGGCGATGGCCTCGGGCAGCGCGATCTCCGCCATGTGGTGGTCGATCACGATCAGGTCGAGCCCAACACGCCTGGCTTCGGCCAGGGGCTCGAAAGCAGTGATGCCGCAATCGACGGTGACGACGACCGATGCGCCCTCCTCCTTGATCTTGACGAGCGCAGTCGCGTTCGGCCCGTAGCCCTCCTTACGGCGGTCGGGAATGTAGACGCCGATATCGCCGCCGACCGCCCGGAAGAAACGCAGCAGCAGCGCCGACGATGTCGCGCCGTCGACGTCGTAGTCACCGAAGACAACGATGCGCTCGCCCTGACGAATAGCGTGCACTAGTCGCGCAACCGCGGCGTCCATGTCCTTGAGATGCGACGGGTCGGGCAGGAACTTGCGCAGGGTCGGGTCGAGGAAATCCGGAACCGCCTCCAGCGCGACGTCGCGTGCCGCCAACAACCGGCAGATCGCGTCTGGCAGGCCATGGCGCTGCCCAATGGCGAGCGCTGTACGCTCGTCGGCCAGTCGGGCCGCCCAGCGCCGCCCAGTCAGCGAACGTTCGATGCCGAGAAACGCCGCGCGCTCGGCCCTCACGTCGCCGGATATGACACCATCGGACATGGCGGCACCTTAGCCTGAAAGCGCTGTGGACGACTTACCGCATGAGCCCTGCTAGGTTCCCGCGCAATACTCGGGGGAGCGTCATGGCGAGATTGTTCATCGCAGTACTGCTTGCGGCAATGGCGCTCGTGCCGCCGGCGATAGCGCAGACGAGCAAAGACTGGATCACGGGCTTCCCACGCGAGCAGATCACGGTGAAAGCCTGGCCCGAGGGCCGCAAGGTCGCGATCTGCTTCGTCTTCTATGTCGAGGTCTGGGGCAAGGACCACGGCCCGAACTTCCGGCCCGACATGACCGACCGCAAACCCGATGTCGTCGACGAATCATTCCGCCAGTACGCCATCGAATGGGGCGTGCCGCGGGTGGGCCGGTTGTTCAAGGAACAGGATGCCCCCCTCAGCATCGCGCTCAACGCGCAGTTCCCCGAACAGCATCCCGAGATCTGGAAGCAGTTCCGTGCGCTCGTTCCCAAGGCCGCAATCGTGGCGCACGGCCTCAACAACTCGACCGAGATGCTGCCGCTCGATAAGGGAGTCGAAGCGCAGAAAGCTTATGTGCGGCAAACGCTCGACAGGATCGAGAAGAGCACCGGCGTGCGCTCCACCGGCTGGTCGAGCCCCAGCGTCTTCCCCAACGTCGAGACCTTCCCGGCGACCGCCGCCGAAGGGATCAAGTACACACTCGACGGCATGGACTCCGACGTGCTGTCCCGCCTCGACACGCCCTCGGGCAAGCTGGTGATGGTTCCCTACCCTGCCGTCACGGTCGACATGGGAAGCTATCTCTCACGCCTCAAGGATCCCATCGACCTCGAGCGCTTCTGGATCGACTATATCGGCGAACTGGCGCGCGAGGCCGAGACGGATCCGCAGCGTCCGGCCACGGTCGTGGCAATCGGCATCCACCCCTTCGTGGTCGGCACGCCCGCCGGTGCGGCGTCGCTGCGCCGCGTGCTCGAAACCATCAAGAAGCACAGGCTTGTCTGGATCACCGACGTCGAGGCCGTGGTCAAAGCAGCGGGCGAGAAACTTTGAAACTGCGCGTCATTGCAGGCGCAGGACGACGATGCCGAGGCGGCGCACCTTGGCGCCGCCGAATTGCAGGGTGAGTGGTTTGCTGTCGAGCTCGACCTGCAGGCTGAGGCGGATGCCCGGACAGTCTGTCCGGCGGACAGAAGCAAGGACCGGCAAGCGGCGTTCGTCCTGCACCACGTCGATCCAGGCATCGTCGGTGAGCGTCACCTGATATCGGCCGGCGGCGATCCATTGCAGGGTGACGATGCCGCCAAAGCCGTCGTCGCGTCCGCGCTCCGGCGTCACGAGATAGAACGCCGAGTTCACCGGCGCCAAAATCAGTGCGAAGGCCCCTTCGCGCGGCAGCCACGACGAGGCGTCGACCGTCGGCATGTAGCCGTCTGAAAAGAGTTCGATCTCGCGCGTGAGCGGCCATCCGAAGCGGCCGCAGCCATCGTGTCCCGCTGCAGGCCCCGCGAGACCGAGCGGCATCAGCAGAAGAGCGACGAGAACGCCGCGCATGCCCGGGAGGCTCGCACGGGCGGGTGGCTCTGCCAACCCGCCGCGTCAGCCTCCCCGGCGGCTTGCCGTCGGGACCAGTGCCGAGCGATTACGCCCAGTGCCGGGCGATTACGCCCAGCTGGGCAGGCCGGTCTTGATCGCGAAATTGTGGTGCGCCGAGACCCAGCGGACGGTGCCGGTCTTGGAGCGCATGACGATTGAATGCGTCTCGGCGCCGTTGTGGAAGCGGCGCACGCCTTTCAGCATCGAACCCGAGGTGACGCCGGTCGCCGCAAACATCACGTCGCCCTTGGCCATGTCGGTCATCGAGTACTTGCGGCCGAGATCGGTGATGCCCCACTTCTTGGCGCGCGCCTTCTCGTCGTCGTTGCGGAACAGCAGACGGCCCTGGATCTGGCCACCGATGGCGCGCAGCGCCGCCGCGGCGAGCACGCCTTCCGGCGCACCGCCCGAACCCATGTAGATGTCGATGCCGGAGTCGCCGGTCGAAGTCGCGATCACGCCCGACACGTCGCCGTCGCCGATCAGCATGATGCGCGCACCGGCCTCGCGGACCTTGGCGATCAGCTCGGAATGGCGCGGCCGGTCGAGGATGCAGACCACGAGATCGGCAACTTCGACCTTCTTGGCCTTCGCAAGATCCGCCAGGTTCTGCGCCGGCGTCTTGTCGAGATCGACGATGCCGTCCGGCAGGCCGCCGCCGACGGCGATCTTGTCCATGTAGACGTCGGGCGCATTCAGGAAGCCGCCATGCTCGGCCATCGCAATGACGGCGAGCGCGTTGGGCAGGCCCTTGGCGGTGATGGTGGTGCCTTCCAGCGGATCGAGCGCAATGTCGATCTTGGGGCCGCGGCCGAGGCCGACCTTCTCACCGATATAGAGCATCGGCGCTTCGTCGCGCTCGCCCTCGCCGATCACCACGGTGCCTTCGATGGCCAGCGAATTCAGGGTCGTGCGCATGGCGTCGACCGCCGCCTGGTCCGCCATCTTCTCGTCGCCGCGCCCCATCAGCTTGGAGGCTGCCAGCGCCGCCGCTTCGGTTACGCGTACCACTTCGAGCGCGAGATTGCGGTCGAGCTTCACGTCTTCTGCCATTGTCTCCTCCGTCGCCTCGTTTCTAGGGCGTCGTCTAAAATGCTTCGATCCTGATCAGGCAAGGCTCCTCGGCGACAGCGCCGAGCTTGGCAATGCGCGCGAGGGCACGCCGCATCGCAGCCTCTTCCGTTTCGTGCGTGGTCAGCACCACCGGCACTTCGCCGGACTGCGAGCGCCCACGCTGCAGCATCGACTCGAGCGAGATGCGCTCCTTGGCCAGCGCGCCGGACACCGCCGAGATCACGCCCGGCCGGTCCTGCACCATGAGGCGCATGTAATAGGCGCCG
>CALROF020000344.1:0-3788 GCA_943369775.1 Reyranella massiliensis 521 | reverse complement strand
GAACTCGGGCACAGCAGCCTGGCGGAAGCGCTCGCGAAGCGGGGCTATCTGGTCGCGCCGCTCCGGCATCCGGGCGACAACTGGCAGGATCGCTCGTTGTGGTCGAAGCCCCCGGAGCGCTACTTCATTGAAAGGCCGGCGCAGGTCTCGCGGGTGATCGACGCCCTGCTGGGCGATCCCGAATGGAGAGACCGCATCGCAACTGATGCGCAGGGTCCTCGGATCGGTGCCGTGGGCCATTCGGCCGGCGGTTACACGGTAATCGCCCTGGCAGGCGGTCAGGCCGATCTGCTGCGCATTGCCGAGCATTGCCGGGACAATGCCGCGGCTGACCCGATCTTCTGCGGCATGAGGCGACAGCCGGCCCAACCGCCGCAAGCCGTGCAACCGATTGCACCGACCACCGACAAGAGGGTCCGCGCTGTCGTCGCCCTGGCTCCGTTCGGGGTCGCCTTTACGGCGTTATCGCTGGCGGAGATCAAGATCCCGACCTTGATCTACGCAGCTGAACTGGACCGCTGGCTGGTCCCGCGCTTTCACGCGGATTGGATTGCCCTCAATACGCCACGAGCGACATCTCATCAGGTCCGCAATGCCGGGCACTTCGCTTTCCTGGACCCGCCCAGTGTTCCGATCCCGACGCCGGACGGGGACGCGGCCGCCGACCCGCCTGGATTCGATCGCCGGGCGCTGCTCGCCCGCTTGCAGGTGGAACTGCCCGACTTTTTCGACGCGGCGTTCCCGACCCAGCCCTGATCAGGCCGTGCGCCGCCTCTGCGCGGCGATGGAGCCGGCGCACTGGTCGGGCGGCGCCAACGGGCGCAGCTGCGTGTCGTAGGCATCGGCGAACTCGGCGCGCCAGGGCTGGCCGTCGCGCTGGTACATCGAGACGAACAAGGTGCAGCCATCCGACTGGTAGCGCAGCACGCGCGCCGGCCCGTCCTTGCGGTCGAGCTGCGGTGCCCCCAGAAGCGCCGTTAGCTGCCCTTCGTCGAGGCCCTTGAGGCGATCCGGAGAAATCGGTGAGCCGGCGTTGCGCGAGCTGAAGACGCCCTTCTCACCGCCGGAAAGCGAATATTGCTGATTGCCTGTCTGGCATCCCCCTAACAAGAGGATCGATGCCAGTGCCCCTGTCGTCCATTTCATGCCCGCACTTTAGCGTGGGCCTGCCGGTGGATTAAAGGGTGGTCGCAGCATTTGCGCGATATGAACCATCGCCGCGACTCCCAGGACCGGTACGATCAGGTTCAGGATCGGAATGGTGCCCAGGAAGACGATGGCCGCGCCGGTCAGCCAGAGTGTGCCGTTGTTGGCCTTGCGCCAGGCGCGAACCTCGGCCGGGTCGCGACGGCGCAGCGCCACCTGCTCGTAATATTCGCGACCGGCCAGCCAGCCGTTGACGCCATAGAAGAGGACGGCGCCCAGCCCGGCCACGAACAGCGCCACCAAGTAGAACGGCAGCATCAGCAGGTTCAGGACGATCAGGGTCACCAGGAACAGGATGCCCGACCAGATGCCGGTCCAGACCGGAATGCCCCGCGCTGGCCCGAGCTTCGGATAGTGCTCGCTCTCTACGATATCGGCGATCTTCTCCATGAAGATCGAGATCACGATACCGAAGCTCGAGGGAAAGAGCATCAGCGCCAGCACGACCACGGCGCCGCCACCCAACCAGCGGATGGCCTCGTTCAGCCAGCTCCACTGGAAGGTGGCGAAGGACTGCAACGCCCACCACGCCAGGACGCCAATGCCCACCTGCAGCACCAGCGACAAAGCCAGTGACTGCCAGATGATGCCGCGCAGCCTCGGGTCGCTGAGCTGCCGGACCGCGAGCTCGAAGGCCCGGATCATATGCCGCGGATCAAGCCTGCGCGCCGATGACGCCTGCGGCCTTCAGCTCGCCGATCTCCTTCGTCGAGAAGCCGCGCTCGCCCAGGATCTCGTCGGTGTGCTGGCCACGCTTGGCCGCGGGGCCCCGCACGCCTTCCTTGGTGCGCGAGAAGCGCGGTGCCGCGGCCGGTTGCTGGAAGCCCTGGACGTCGACATAGGCGTTGCGTGCCTTGGCGTGCGCATGGGTCGGTGCCTCCTTCATGGTCAGCACCGGCGCAAAGCAGATGTCGGTACCTTCCATGATCGCGCACCATTCGTCGCGCGTCTTGGTCTTGAAGATGCCTTCGAGGCGGGTCTTGAACTGGCCCCATGCCTTGCGGTCCATCTGTGCCGGCAGCGATTCGCCCTTCAGCCCGGTCTTCTCGAGGAGCAGCTCGTAGAACTGAGGCTCGATCGAGCCGATGCAGACATGCTTGCCGTCCTTGGTCGCGTAGGTGCCGTAGAAGTGCGCGCCGCCATCGAGCATGTTGGTCTCGCGCTCGCCGTCATTCCAGAGGCCCGCGCCGGCCATGCCATAAATGCCGCCCAGCAGAAGAGCCGCACCGTCGACCATGGCGGCATCGACCACCTGGCCCTTACCCGAGCGCTGCGCTTCGAGGAGGCCGCACACCATGCCGAAGGCCAGCAGCATGCCGCCGCCGCCGAAATCGCCGACCAGGTTGAGCGGCGGTGTCGGGCGATCCTTGCCGCCGATCGCGTGCAGCGCACCCGTCAGGGCGATGTAGTTGATGTCGTGGCCGGCCGCCTTGGCGAGCGGGCCTTCCTGACCCCAGCCGGTCATGCGGCCATAGACCAGTTTCGGATTGCGCTTCAGGCAGACATCCGGGCCGAGGCCGAGCCGCTCGGCGACACCGGGACGGAACGGTTCCGTGAGGCCATCGGCTTTCTCGATTAGCCGCAGCACGACCTCGATGCCTTCCTTCTTCTGCAGGTCGACTGATACCGAGCGACGGCTCCTGTTGTGCACCGCGAACTTCGGATCGGCGAGACGGTCCATCACATGCGCCTTGGTGCGATCGACACGGATCACGTCGGCGCCCATGTCGCCCAGCATCATTGAGCACATGGGGCCCGGTCCGATGCCGGCCAGCTCGACGATCGTCAGTCCCGTAAGTGGCCCCGCCATGATTTTCCTCCTGCGAAATTCAAATTCGATTGTGCGATTCGATGTTAGCCGATCCCGACCGGCTGTCACGCCGTCTGCCGTTACGCTCTCGCGCTGAACAGACGCATGGGTTCGCTTAACCCTTTCAGCTCGGCAGTGCCATGCTCGACGAAGCTCAGCCCCGCGCCGGCAATCAGGTCCTTGACCGTGCTCGAGGCCAGCACCTCGCCGGCGCCGGCACGCTGCGCGATCCGTGATGCAATGTGCACAGCGATACCGCCGACATCGGTGCCCATCATCTCGATTTCACCGGTATGCAGGCCGGCGCGCACTTCGAGATCGAGCGGCCGCACGGCACGTACGATCTCCTGGGCGCAGCGCACGGCGCGGGCCGGGCCGTCGAACAGCACCAGAAAACCGTCGCCCATCGTCTTCACTTCGCGGCCGCGATGGCGCTGAAGCTGGGTTCGCACCACCGTATGGTGCGCTTCGAGAGTCGCACGCCAACTCGCATCGCCGCTCGCCTCGGCGCGACGGGTCGAATCGACGATATCGGTGAACAGCACTGTCGCCAGCACGCGGTCGGCCTCGATCGCCTCTGGCGATGCGCCGACGAAATTGCGGATCGCGGCCGTGATTTGCCCGTCGTCGTCGACCCAAAACAGGTGGTCGTCGCCCGGTAGCTCGACGTACGTGGCGCCGGGAATGGCGTCTGCGAGGGCCCGTCCCGCCGAAGATCGTACACGCACGTCGCCGGTCCGATGGATCACGAGGGTCGGAACGCGGATAGCCG
>CALROF020000343.1:0-3842 GCA_943369775.1 Reyranella massiliensis 521 | reverse complement strand
CGAACTCGAACTCACGGGCGCCAATACCTACGACGGTGGCACCCTCGTCGAGCGCGGAACGTTGCGGGTTGCGTCCGACGACAAGCTGGGTGCTGCCCGCGGAGGTATCACGTTGCAGGACAATGGTGCCCTGCGCGCGTCCGATACCTTCGCAACGACACGCGCCATCACTCTCGCCGGGTCCGGCGGTGTCTTCCTCGTCGATGCGGGCAAGGAGCTCACCTTGCAAGGCCATATGAGTGGCACCAACCTCCTCAAGGTTGGCGACGGCACCCTCGTCCTCACCGGTACCAACACCTATACCGGCACAACGCAGGTCTTCCAGGGCATCCTGCAAGGCAGCTCCGACACCATCCGCGGCAACGTCGCCTTCGACTCTTCTCCTCTCAGCAAGTCGTTGGTCTTCGATCAACACAGCGACGGAACCTTCGCCGGCAACATCTCAGGTGTCGGCACCACGACCGGCAACGGCAGTGTGGTCAAGAACGGCGGCGGCACCCTGATCCTGACCGGCACCAGCAAGTACACTGGCGGCACCACCGTCAATGGCGGCACCTTGCAGGGAACGACCAACAGCCTGCAGGGCAATATCGTCAACAACGCCGCGGTGATCTTCGACCAGACGATCACCGGCGTTTACGCCGGCAACATGACCGGCACCGGCACGTTGACCAAGAACGGCACCGGCAAGGTCACACTCACCGGCACCAACACCCTCGGTGGCGGCACGACGATCAATGCCGGCGGCTTCGCCGTGAACGGCAGCCTGACGAGCAACGTGACGTTGAACGGCGGCATCCTGAGCGGTGCCGGCAACATCAATGGCGACATCACGCAGAACGGTGGTGAGATCGCGCCGGGCAACTCGATCGGCACCATCACCATCAACGGCAACTACACTGTCCGCAGTGGCATCCTGGAGTTCGAGATCAACTCCAATGGCCAGAACGACAAGATCAATGTCGTCGGCGCCGGCCACAAGGCGACCTTGCAGGGCGGCACGATCGAAGTGCTTGCGCTGGCCGGCACCTACAGGCCCAACAGCACCTACACGCTTATCTCGGCGTCAGGTGGTGTCGTCGGCAAGTTCGACGGGACCACCAGCAACCTCGCCTTCCTGAGCCCGACTCTCAGCTACGACACCAACAACGTCTACATCTCGCTGGCGTTGGCCTCGAATGCCTTCGCTTCGGCGGGTCAGACACAGAACCAGCAGGCGGTCGGCGGTGCGCTGGACGCCATTGCCGCCTCCGGCAATGTCGACGGCATCGTTACCGTCATGGCGAACCTTCCCAACGGTGCCGGCGCCCCTGCCCTGCAGGCGTTGAGCGGTCAGCCCTATGCCGACTTCGGCACCTTGAACACCCGCGCCTCGCAGTTGTTCATGAACTCCGTCGGCCGTCAGATGGCGACGGAGCGTGGTGCCGGCCTCAGCGGCGGTCCGCAGCGTGTCGCCCTCGCCGAAGCCTGCGTCATCACCTGCGAGACCTCGACGCCGAGTCGCTTCGGCGCCTGGTTCTCCGGTATCGGCAGCACCGGCAGCGTGCTGGGCGATGCCAATGCCTCGAGCTTCACCTACACCCTGGGTGGCGCCGCCTTCGGCATCGACTATCGCCCCGACCCGCGCTTCCTGGTCGGCATTGCCGGCGGCTACACGTCGGGCACGCAGTGGGTCAACGGCTTCTCGGGCAACGGATACTCCGATGCCTTCTCCGTTGCTCTCTACGGCTCGTACACGCCGAATGGCACCGGACCCGGCTTCTACGCCGACGCCCTGGTGGGCTACGCCACGGCCAACAACCGCATGCAGCGTGTGATCTCGCTGCCTGGCCAGCCCACCGGCCTTGCCAACGGCAACACCTCGGCCAACCAGTTCCTCGGCCAGATCGAGGCTGGCTACAAGTTCGACCTGGGCCTGGGCAGCAACACCTCGATCAGCCCGTTCGCCCGCCTGCAGATCGCTTCGATCAACCAGGCAGGCTTCACCGAATATGGTGGCGGTCTGTACAACCTCGCGGTCGCCGCACAGACCACGACGTCGATCCGCACCACCATCGGTGTCGACCTCGCCAGCAGGTTCGATCTCGGCGGCACGCTGCTCGACCTCGGCCTGCGGCTGGGCTGGATGCACGAGTTCGCCGACACCGCTCGCCCGATGACGGCGGCGTTTGCAGCCGCCCCCGGAAGCCAGTTCACCGTCCTCGGTGCCACGCCACAGCGAGACAGTGCCGTCATCGGCTTCTCGGCGTCGACGGCGCTCAGCGACCGCACCTCCCTCTTCGTCTCCTACGACGGCGAAGTGGGCGGCGGCACCGACAATCACTCGCTGCGCGCAGGCTTTCGACTGACCTGGTGACGGACATTGCCGGGGCAAGCTATGAGTGCCTTCAGCCTTCGCTCGCGTGAAAGGCCAGAAGGAGATGCAATGATCGAGCGAAGAGGCCCCTGGAGCATCGCGTCGAAGCGCGAGGTGTACGACAACCGATGGATCAAGGTTACGCACCACGAGGTCGTCACCCCTTCGGGCACGCCCGGCATCTATGGCACGGTCCATTACAAGAACCTGGCGCTTGGCGTGCTGCCGATCGACCGCGAGGGCAACACCTACCTTGTCGGGCAGTACCGATTCGCTCTCAAGGAATACAGTTGGGAAATTCCCGAAGGCGGCGGCGCGCCCGATGACGATCCGCTGCAATCGATTGCACGCGAACTTCGGGAGGAAACCGGCCTTCGCGCCGGACGCTGGCACAAGCTGCTGGAGTGCGATCTCTCCAACTCGGTGTCCGACGAACGCGCGATGGCGTTCCTGGCCTGGGACCTCACTCAGGGTGAAGCCTCGCCGGAGCCCTCCGAAGAACTGGTGGTTCGCAAGATGCCGCTGAAGCAGGTGTTTCAGATGGCCGACGCGGGCGAGATCAGAGACGCAATAAGCCTGCTGTCGCTGCAGGCCGTGGAGAGGCTTCTGTTGAAGGGAAAGCTCCAGGAGATTCTCGGGCCGGAAGCGTCCGACTGGATTTGAAGCACGCCGCGTCGGCAAGCACCCGCCTGCGGCGACGCAGGCGGCAGCACCGATAATCACTCGCTCCACGCAGGTTTCAAGATCGCCTGGTAACGCCGATGCTCTGGACGGCGGCGGCGGGCTGCACCAGCATGCCCGCCGCGTGTCTTCAGATCGAGTTCCTGTCCGCGACGTCCGGCGCGCCAACGCGTCCGACGTAGCGGCGTTAGAGCGCTTCGCATCCGGCCTTTGGCCGGCGACGGCGTCGAACGATCGTGCCGTATTCATCATCGACGGCGACGGCGGTCCACTGGCGGCCATGCGGCTGCGCCATGTCGGCGAGCGCCTCGAAATCGAGCGCCTCGTCGCGACCTCCGCTGCCGGCGCATGCAGGCTCATCGCCTTCGCCGAGCGCACGGCACGCGCCATGAAGATACAGGAGCTACACCTGCAGCCGGACGCCACGTCGAGCGACGGCGCGGCGGCCCTCGGGTTTCGCAACGGCGCAAAAAGTGTTTCGAGCCGCTGGTGGCTTCGCGCACTCGATCATCTCGAAAATGCCGGTGTGCCACTGCTGCGCGACGGCGCCGCGCCGCTCGATCAGACGCTCTACTATCGCGGCATCTGGGCTGCGATCGCGCTGCTGCTAGGCTTCGGCATCATTCCGCTCACGGTGTTCAGTCCGGGCGACGTGACCCTGCTGCATGTCGTGGTGCCTGCAATCGTTTGCATCGCGGGCACGCTGTTCGCGCTCTGGCAGATCGGCCTGATCGTGCAGGCGGCACGGCGCGGCAGTCACGGTCTCGTCGCCCTCACGATTCTTGCCGTGGCTGCCGTGTCCATC
>CALROF020000342.1:0-3883 GCA_943369775.1 Reyranella massiliensis 521 | reverse complement strand
CAATCAGGAACCCCAAACTCGAAAGGGAACATCTCACGCATCACCTCGCAGCAGCCATCGACTCGACCGTGCCCGATACTACCGGCTCAGCGCCTGAAGTGCAGCCGAAATGGCAAAGCCGCGGAACAGGACAAAATGAAAGATGCCCTCGAAGACCAGATAGACTGCACCTGTGGCGCCGATAGCGACCGCAAGAGCAGAGGGCCATTTCACGTGCGCCTGACGCCAGAGGTACGAGAACACCATCGAGGGTATCGCGATGTAAAAGCCAAGCACCAAAAGCGTTGCGACGAATGCCAGGAAGTAGCCCCACATCGCGATTTCATCCCGCGCAGGGGTTTCGCCCGGTACATCCAAGAGTTCGAATGGACGTCCCAGTTTGGGAGCCGCCCGAAAGCGCGCCGCAAATGCGCCGGTTGACAAGCCTTCAAATGCAATCTGGACAAGGCAGAGCGCGATGCCAAGGAGACCCACGGCCACCGGAGCAAGCCTGGCTTCGGACGGGTAGCGAAAAGCCACTGCGACCATGACCCCAAATGCCAATAACAGAATTGGCGGCAGCCATCGATCAGGTCTGTTCATTCGCCGGCCCCCGCCGACCGCAGTCCGCCCGGGCGAAGGTTACGGTAAACCGCATAGACCATCAGGCCAACAATCAGCGCGATAATGGCAAGAGAGAGCGGTCGTAGGAAAAAGAAAAAACCCCATAGCTGGAGCGCCAGATTCAGCGACTGCTCGGCCTCGCCGCCCAAGATCAGACCGATCACCAGCGGCGCCCGGGGCCAGCCGCACCTCATCAGCGTGTAGCCAAGCGCTCCGAAAAGGACGAGCACGATCAGGTTGGGCCACTGGAACGAGCTAACGTAGCAGCCAAGGGCCATGAAGGCCATGATGAACGGCACCAGCAGACGCCCATCGACAAAGGTCAGAAGGGCGACCCACCGGCACAGCACGAGCAGAATCGCGACCGCCATCAGGTTGCCGATGACGAGGGCCCAGATCAGGGTCCATGCGACATCGAGATGCTCCGTCATCATGCGCGCACCTGGCTGCATGCCCAGCATGAGGAACGCACCGAGGAGTATGGCCATGCCCGAGCTTCCGGGAATGCCGAAGAAAAGCGTCGGCAGCAGCGAGCCGCCCTCCTTGCTGTTGCTGGCCGCCTCCGGCGCGATCACGCCTTCGATCGCACCCCTGCCGAACAGCTCGGGCGTCTTCGACGTTTGAACGGCATGTCCATAACAAAGCCAAGCTGCAACCGATCCGCCGAGGCCGGGCACCATGCCGACCAAGGCGCCGATCATCGACGTTCGCAAGACGAGAAACCAATGGCGAGGGACTTCGGCCACGCCGGAAAGAAGCTGGCGGTACGAGAAGGTGTTTTCGCCGCGTGGAACGCTAGAGATCGAACCACCGCGAGCGCCCAGGGCGATGACTTCCGGCACGGCGAACAGTCCAAGCATGGCGGCCACGAGATTGATGCCATCCCACAGGAAAAGCATATCGCCCGAATACCTGGCCGTGCCGGTCTGGGGATCCATGCCTACGGTCGAGAGGATAAGCCCGAGGCATCCAACGATCAGGCCCTTGACCACTTTGCGGCCGCTGGAAAGAAAGGCGATACAGCTGATGCCCAGGATGGCGACGAGGAAGAATTCGGACGGACCGAACTGGAGCACGATCGGCTGCAAAAGAGGGATCATGGCAGCCAAGACCATCGCGCCAAAAACGCCGCCCACCCCCGCAGCTGTAATGCTCGCGCCAAGAGCCCGCGCGGCTTCACCCTTCTTTGCCAGCGGATAGCCGTCGAGCGTCGTCGCGGCATCGTCGCTTTCCCCTGGAATGCCGAAGACTATGGACGAAATCTGCCCGCTGGTGCCGTTCACCGCATGCATGGTGAGCAGGAAAACGGCGCCGGTCAGCATGTCCATGCCGTAGACGAACGGAATAGCCATGGCCACCGAGAGCTTGCCGCCGATACCCGGCATGACGCCGACCAGAAGCCCAAGGACCACCGCCAGCACCATATATGCCAACAGCGATGGCGAGGTGATGAGCCCGCCCAAGGCGGCCAACATTACGTCCAACATCGTGTGGCTATCGTGACCCTAGGCATAGACGGAGCGTGGACGCTCCGGGGCTTTGGCGCAAGATGGCGGTTTCATCTCGAGACGTAGGCAAGCCAGATCTAAATGCCGGCTTTCAGGAAATCGCTGACTCACACCGTAGGATCGCCATGTGGCGCGAAGCAGTCCGGCAGCTTGGGGGCCCGGAACCGGAATGTCCGCTTTCGGCCAAGTTCGCCGAATAGCTGCCCCGGCATGCAACTCGTGCGTATAGGAGGCGCCGCCGCGTTTGCGCAGTCCGAAAACAGGTGAATCGACCGCATTTGGCGGAGCGCCGAGCTCGACTGCGGAAATTGACAAGAATCAATGCTGCTAACCCCAGCAAGCCTTTATGTGTTTCTCAGGCACGGAGCCGGCATGCAGGCCCTTGGGAGAGACGCAACGACACAATCTCCAGCCCCCGTATTCATGGCAAGGGGATTGACGAAGGTCTATGGATCAGGCGACTCGCGGGTTGTAGCGCTTAAGGACGTCGATCTCGATATCCGTCAAGGCGAATTCATCGTTCTTCTTGGGCCTTCCGGTTCGGGCAAATCGACTTTGCTCAACATCCTCGGAGGACTGGATGCTCCGACATCGGGCAAGGCGACCTGGCGAGATCACGAACTGACCGGTGCCAGCGATAACGAGCTCACGACCTACAGGCGCGAGCATGTTGGCTTCGTATTTCAATTCTACAACCTGATACCGAGCCTCACGGTCGAAGAGAATGTGCGGCTGGTCGCGCAGATTGCCACCGATCCGATGAAGCCATCTGAGGCGCTTGAGCTCGTCGGGTTGTCAAACCGCGGAAGCCACTTTCCCTCACAGATTTCGGGTGGCGAGCAGCAGCGAGTTGCGGTGGCCCGCGCTATCGTAAAGAGGCCGGACATCCTGCTTTGTGATGAACCGACCGGCGCGCTCGACGTGGATACGGGCCGACTCGTCCTGACAGCAATCGCGAAGGTCAACGCGGAACTCGGCACAACGACCGTGGTGATCACCCACAACTCCGCAATCGCGGGGATGGCTGATCGCGTGTTGCGGCTAAGCGGTGGACGCATCGTCAAGGAAGAACCGAATTCGAAACGAATACGGGCCGAGGACGTGACGTGGTGACCGTGCTCGATATCAAGGTCCTGCGCGACCTTTGGACGATGCGGCTTCAAGTCCTCAGTATCGCGCTGCTCGTCGCCGCCGGCGTCGCCGTCTTTGTGATGTCGCTGTCGAACTACATGGCGCTGGTAGGTGCCATGGATGCGCACTACCGCAACGAACGGTTCGCCGAGGTCTTTGCGAGCATGACGCGCGCGCCGCTCGCTGTCGTTGACAGGATACGCGAAATCGACGGCGTCGGCGTTGCCGAGCCGCGCATTGCAAAGGCGGTACGCGTAATCCGGGAGGACACAAACCTCCCGATCTCAGGCCGCATCATCTCGCTTCCGGCCGCGGGCCAGCCGTTGCTCAACCGCCTCCACCTCGTGCAGGGACGGTGGCCGGATCCGCTGAGCCCGGAGGAGGTTGTCGTCAACGCCGCTTACGCCGAGGCGCGCGCCGTGCGCACGGGTGACACCGTCGCCGTGGTTCTGAACGGACGATTGCAGGACTTCCGCGTGGTCGGCGCCGCCCTCTCGCCCGAGTTCGTCTTTGCGTCGCGCGCCGCCGTGCCGCTGCCGGACGATCGAAACTTCGTCGTCCTGTGGGCCAGCGAAGACGCGCTAGGCAGCGCCTTCGACATGGAAGGCGCGTTCAATGACGTATCGATGACCCTGGCGCCC
>CALROF020000341.1:0-3972 GCA_943369775.1 Reyranella massiliensis 521 | reverse complement strand
GCAGCGTGCCGACCGAGGTGCCGTAGCGCTGTCGCAGCTCGCCGAAGCGCAACTTCTGGTCGGGCTTCAGCATGCAGCAGAGGATGTCCTCGCGCATCTTGGCCAACACCTCGAAGGTCGCGGCCCCTTCGCGGCTGACATCCTGCGGCGCGGTCGTCGCCTCCGCCTGGTTCTCGTTGGCGCCCTCGAAAGGAGCCGCAGGAAGGATCTTGGCCATGGTCACCTCAAACGCCCAGATAGGCTTCGCGGATATGTGGCTGCTTCAATAACTCATCCGGCAGGCCGGTGGCGACGATGCGTCCCTGCTCCAGCACGTAGGCCCGGTCGGCGATGCTGAGCGCCTTGAGCACGTTCTGTTCCACCAGCAGCACCGCCGCCCCGTCGTCTCGCACCCGCGAGATGATGTCGAACATGTCGTCGACGATGGTGGGGGCGAGGCCAAGCGACGGCTCGTCGAACAGCACGATGCGTGGCCGGGCCATCAGCGCCCGGCCGATCGCCACCATCTGCTGCTGGCCGCCCGAGAGTTCACCGGCCGGCTGCTGGCGCTTGTCGCGCAGGATCGGGAACAGGCCGTAGACGCGCTCCAGCGACGACGCCCGCGCCGCCCGTGCCGACGGCAGGTAGCAGCCCAGTTCGAGATTTTCCTCGACCGTCATCTTGGTGAACAGCCGTCGTCCCTCTGGCACCAGCGCGATGCCATGGCTGCAATAGTCGTGGGCGCGCACCTTGGTCATGTCCGCGCCATCGAAGCGCAGCTCGCCCTGGCGGCAGCGCAGCAGGCCCGCGATGGCGTTGATCAAGGTCGTCTTGCCCGCACCGTTGGGTCCGATCACCGAGACGATCTCCCCGGCATCGACGTCGAACGAGACGTCCCACACCGCGGGGGCGTCGCCGTAGCCGATATGGAGGTGGCGTGCTTCAAGCAGCATAGGCTTTACCGAGATAGATGCTGACCACACGCGGATCGCGCATGATCTCGCGCGGCGCACCCAGCGCGAAGAGCTTGCCTTCGTTCAGCACAGCCACGCGGTCCGACAACTCGACCATGGCGCGCATCAGGTGCTCGACGAAGACGATGGTGGCACCCTGCGCCCGGATGGCGCGCACCAGCCGGATGGCATTGTCGACCTCGGCCGGGTTGAGGCCGGACAGCACCTCGTCGAGCAGCAGCAGCTTGGGCCGTGCCGCCAGAGCACGCGCCAGTTCGAGGAACTTGCGCTCGTGCAGGTTCAGCTCGGCCGGCAGCGCCTCTTCCTTGCCGGCAAGGCCGGTGAAGCCGATCCAGTGCAGCGCCTCGTCGCGGATCTCGGCCTGATTGCGCAGCGGCCCGCCGAAGGTCGCGGCCATCGTCACGTTGTCGAGCACGCTCATGTTCACGAACGGCCGCGGGATCTGATAGGTGCGTGCCACGCCGCGGCGAGCGATCTCGTGCGCCGGTAGGTTGCCGATCTGCACGCCATCGACCGCGATGGTGCCGGCGCTCAGCGGGTAGAAACCGGAGATGACGTTGATCAGCGTCGTCTTGCCCGATCCGTTGGGGCCGACCAGCCCCAGGATCTCGCCTTCGCGCACGTCGAGATCGACGCCGCCCAGCGCCTGCAGGCCGCCGAAGCGCTTGGCCGCACCCCTCACCTCCAGAATGTGGCGCGTGCCGATCGGCTTGGCCGCTTCCGGCACGACCGGGATCACCTCGGCGCGATGCCTTTCCTCCGCGACCGGCCGATGGCGGCGCTTCAGCCACGCCTTCACCGCCGGCACGACGCCGTCGGGCAGCCACAGGATGGCGAGGATCAGCACCAGCGCCACGACGGCGCGGCCCACCATCGCTTCGCCGCCGCTGATGAAAGCGTAGAGCAGCGCCGTGATCACCGTGGCGCCGACTGCCGGCCCGAACCAGTGGCGCGAGCCGCCCAGCACGCTCATCAGCACGACGTAGAGCGGCACGGTGAGCTCGAAGGTGCCGCCCACGGTGAGGAAGCCGACATACATGGCATGGATGCCACCGACTGCGCCCGCGATGCCGGCCGACAGCGCGAAGGCGATCAGCTTGTAGCGGAAGGTCGGCACGCCCTTGGCTTCCGCCACGTCCTCGTCGTCATGGATGGCGAACAGGCCCATGCCCAGCCGCGAATGGTTGACCCACCAGGCCGTGCCGAGTGTCGCGATGCACATCAGGAAGCCCAGCACGTAGATCGTGCCGGTCTGCGTCGGCATGATGTTCGGCATCGGCACCGCGCTCATGAACACGCCGGCGCCGCCGTCGATCGGCGTGTTGAGGATGATGGTGGCAACGACAAAAGTGACGGCGAGCGTCAGCAGCGCGAACAGCTCGCCGCGCAGCCGCTTCATGCGGAACACGACGGCGCCGATGCCGACGCCCAGAAGTGCGGCCAGCGCGCCGGCCACCGGGATGGTGGCGAGGAACGGCACGTCGGCCTTCGTGGTCAGCGTCGCGGTCGTATACATGCCGACGCCGAAGAAGGCGGCGTGGCCCAGGCTGAAATAGCCCGCGAAGCCCGAGAGCAGCGCCCAGCTCGTGGCCAGCGAGACCCAGAAGAAGACGAGATAGAAGAAGGAGTCGTAGAAAGCCGGCAGACCCGCCGTCGGCAGGATCGCGAAGGCGACGATGCCGAGGACGGCGGCGATCTTGGGAACGTTCTTCGCCGCGCTCATGACCACTCCGGATCCCAGAGCAGGATGGCGATCAGCACCGAGAAGGACACGACCGGCGCCCAGGCCGGGCTGAGAACCGCCATCGCAATGGATTCGCTGGCACCGATCAGCATGCCGGCGAACAGCGCGCCCAGCGGATTGCCCAGCCGTCCGATGATGACGACGGCGAAGACCACGCCCAGCCACGCCCAGATCTGCGCCGGCGCAAGCGTGGCGATCAGCGCGATAAAGGTGCCCGCGACGCCGGCGTAGGCTGCACCGAGGCCGGAGAGAAGATAGGCGAGCTTCTTGTGATCGACGCCATAGGCTGCCGCGATGTCGGCATCCTCGGCGCTGGCCCGCAGCGCCTTGCCGACATAGGTCTTGCGCAGCCACAGCCACGTCCCCCAGGCCAGCACGCCCGCGACGAGGCAGAGGATCAGTTCCAGCACCGGGATATAGAATGGTCCGGCTTTGATCGACCACGTCGCGTAATGCGTCTCGAAGCGGCGGTAGTCGGCCGTCCAGTAGAGCTGGATGCCCACTTCGAGCATGACCGCGAAGCTGAAGGTGATCAGCAGCGAGGCCAGCTCGTTCACCTTGAAGCGGTCGAAAATCCAATGCTGCGCCAGGCCGATGGCGAACATCGCCGGCACGATCACCATCACCGACCACCACGGCTCGATGTGATAGGTCGTGCCCATCTCGTAGGTCAGGTAGGCGGCGAGAAAGGCCAATGCGAAGTGGCTGAGATTGACCAGCCGCAGCAGGCCCCAACTGAGGCTGAGCCCCAGCGCCAGCAACCCATACATCCCGCCCGCCAGTACGCCCGATATCAACGCCTGCCCCAGCAGCGTCCCGCTCGGCATCATGAGTAGAAAGCCCCCGCACCCCGACTGAAGCCGACCCTTCGAGACGCTAGCTCCGCTCGCTCCTCAGGGTGAGGTCTTTGCTGTGAGGAAAACCTCATCCTGAGGAGCGGCCGCAGGCCGCGTCTCGAAGGATGGGCCACGGGTAAGGTGCTCGTCTTCACCGCTCAGCCCCCGATCAGCTTCACACCCGGGGCGGCGAACTCCTTCGGCCAGACGACCTTCCACTCCTTGTTCTGGACCTGGCGGATCAACTGCGCCGGAGCGCCGTGGTTGTAGAGGCCGTCGAACTTGGTGGGGCCGTAGATCGTGTTGACGACATTCTTCTTCAGCCACGCCGCGATCGCCTTGTCCTCCAGGCTCTTGGCGCCGTTCACGCCCTGCTCGAGGATCTGCCACTCCGACACCATGCCGGCGGCCTGCGCGTCGATGATGGGATACGGCAGGT
>CALROF020000340.1:0-3987 GCA_943369775.1 Reyranella massiliensis 521 | reverse complement strand
TTTCGTGCAATTTGAGGATATGTTCGCGAATTGCCTCTTCAACGATCGCCACATCTTCCACATTCAACTTCGCAAATACTTGAAAAGTTCCTTGCCAACTTGGTGTTTGTCTAATTTTGGCAGTTATGCATTTACCGAAATAATGGACTTTTTGCGCGGAAAAGATGGAAATTCTGAATTAATAAAAGAATTGTCGGATGAACAAGTCAATGTACTTGCTAAAAGGATGTCAGAGCATCTCACGGAAAAAGTAGCTCTTCAAAATAAGCAAGCTATATTTCAAGAATTAGAGAAGGATGGCGCTGTCAAAGGTGTTGGAATAAGTCTGACCCCTGGACAGCGCCCGGCAACTGTAATTCCGCGTGCCGAGTTTAGCTTGGCAGCAGGCGCAGATATCGAGAATTTGGAAGTCGAGAAGCGCACCGTAACAGTTCGGCGCACGGTAACACTCGTTAGCCCAACCCTAAAGGGCATCGCGAGATCCTGGAGATTTCAGGAAGCAGGTATGCCAGAGTTTGGTGCTACTATGAAGGATAGCTCTTTCCTTAAGGCTATAAGTGAAGGCAGGATTAGCATCCCATTAAAAGCGGGAATCGAAATGGATATTGATATCAAGTCAAAAGAGGATTTTGAAGAAGGCGTATGGGTAACCAAAGAGCGTGCGGTCACTCGCGTGCATTGGCCAGAGATAGATAGATCAGACGAACTACCGTTTAGTGATTCTGCTCGCCGTGAGGATGGCCAATGATGCAATCAGAAGTATTAGCCCCAGCACAGATGCCAGTCTGAGATCTAAGTGGGCCACCAGCGCCAAGCCAGCAAAAACCGTGCCCCCTATGAGGAGGGGGCGACCGAGGGCGACGAGATTTTTTATGCGATCGGTCACGGCCATCTCATAACACGGCAAATCATATCACATCGTTTCCATCGCTCCATCGGGTACCCGTGCAAAGTGGGCGATGAACGCTGGTGCCTCGAGAACGTCGCCTCCTGTTCCTGTCTCCCCGAATGCGATTCCTCTACGCATGCCGCTGGACATGCGGCCCTCATCGCGCAACCATAAGGCGAGTTTGTGGGGGCTTGTATGTTTCGTTTGGTCCGAGTGGCAATCCTGACAATTGTTCTGGGGTTTATGCTGGGTGCTGCGGCGTTCGCTGCAAATCAGCCATGCTCCGGGAAAAAGGGCGGAATTTCCCATTGCAGCGGGTCCAAGTTCGTCTGTAATGACGGATCAACCAGCGCTTCCAAAAAGTCGTGCTCTGGATATGGCGCAGAGGGTAGGGACGAGGATTCCGCG
Source organism: Reyranella massiliensis 521 (assembly GCA_943369775.1). Classification (GTDB taxonomy): domain Bacteria; phylum Pseudomonadota; class Alphaproteobacteria; order Reyranellales; family Reyranellaceae; genus Reyranella; species Reyranella massiliensis_C. The sequence goes on along the minus strand of CALROF020000340.1, from coordinate 2,690 downwards.
AATGGCGCTTCCTCTTCGAAATCGACCAAGCGCGCACTGGACGGCAAGGCCGAGCCTCTATGAGGTTTGCCCTCGGACTGCTGCTTGCATTGGCCGCCGCCACACCTGCACTTGCTGACCCAATCGCCGGCCGGGCGTCCGTGATCGATGGCGACACGATCGAGATCCACGGGACGCGCATACGGATTTCGGGCATTGATGCGCCAGAGAGCCGCCAAACCTGCAAGAGCAAGGAAAACGGTGAAGACGTCAGATGCGGGCAGCGCGCTGCGTTCTGGCTATCAGATCAGCTCGCTGCGCACGTCGTCACCTGCAGCCAGGACGGTGAAGATCGCTACCACCGCGTCTTGGCGCACTGCGAAGTGGCCGGGCAGGATGTCGCGGCCGAAATGGTTCGCGCAGGATGGGCGCTCGCGTTTGTGCGCTACAGCCGGGAATACGAGCCTCAGGAGGTTGAGGCCCGCTCCAGCGGCTCGGGCTTATGGGCCTATGAGTTCGTGCCGCCCTGGGCATGGCGCAAGGGCGAGCGGTAAGCCATCAAAGCGGCTCCAAGGCGTCTTCAGGTACGCGTCCGAAGCTGGCGATGAGCACCGGCGCCTCAGCATCGTCGCTGTCTGGATCGACCTCGCGCGAGAATGCGATGGCCCCGAGCTTGGCGCCGGCGATGCGCTCAGCCTTGCGCCGCGCCTGGTCTTCCGAAGCGACCTCCACCGGCACGCCTGGTTTCAGCGCGCCCCGCTTGCCCGCTTCATACGGCTGCACCACGTAAAATGTCTTCTTGGCCATCGTCAAACTCCCTGTCTTGGTGAGCGCGTCAAATGCACGCTTCCGGTTGCATCATCGTCACGCCCGTGAGGGCGGCGATGTTTCCCTGACACACGCGGCAGACGAACATCTGTCGCTGCAGCAGGGAGCTGCACAGAAGATCGTCCACATCCCGCGGCGCCCCATCGGCGTCGGGGACATTCAGTATCTGCACGCTTTCCGTGCGGCATCCCTCGCACCGCATGAAAAGCTTGAAGTTGCGGGCTATTCCGCGCCTTGCGTGCCCATGCTCCATCCATTCCATGGCCATCCCCATACCTTTCATGTTCCTATTTTGTTCTCATTTAAAAGGGAGTCAATGGGGTACCGCTGGAGTCGCGGGAGCTACAGCCTCAGCGGAACCACCAGATCAGGGCGACGACGATGGCAACACCAAGAAGCGAACTGAAGATCCTCTCCTTCAGGCTTATCGTGGGCTCTTGCCGGACAGTTTGGGGGCGCCGCCCCCTCTTTCCAGAGAGTGACTTCGAATAGCTCAGCCCCGTGCCCGGAACTGATCCGGTCACCCTGGTGCCCCGGCCCACCTTGACGCTCAGCGGTGATCCGCCGACCGAGCCGGAAATGCCGCGCTTCGAGAGGTTCAGATGCACCCCCGGCGCGATCTTGATGCGTTTGCGAAACCCCCAGCCCATTGCCGTTCTCCATTGCGCGGTCTGCGAGAGATTTGCGCAGCGGCAATCAAGAGTCGAGCCGGCTCGCTTGCGTGCTGAAAGCCCACGACAGGCTGCATGTGGATTTTGTTTCTTTAAGCGCTACCTTTCCGCTTGACGAAGTAGCGTGTATCGCTACATTGATCCTCAGAAACCAAGCGATGGGGATCGCAGATGACCAAGACCACGAAGCTGAAAATCGAGACCCTCCGGGCGGAAATCCGGGAACTCAGGGGGTGGCTCAAGACCTCATCCCCGAAGCGGTACGACAGCCACACCAACTGGATGGTGGGGATCATGGTCCGCCAGCGCCGGATCGCCGACCTGAAAGCCGGGGTCGAGTGGTGAGCGCCACCGTCTCCACCCTCCCGAAGGGGCGCCACCGGGCGCCCCAGCCGGCCCCGCCGCCCGTCGCGCGGGCGAGCCGGAAGAAGCTGCAGCGCCAGCACGGCGCCGCCATCGGCGCGGCGGGCGTCGCCGTGGTGCTGACGGGCCTCAGTTTGTCGCACCTCTCCCACGGTATCCACCTCGTGACCCAGGCGAACGCCCTCGAATGCTGGGCGATGGCGGTCGGCATCGACATGGGCTTCATCGCCTCGGAGATGGCTATGCTCTGCGCCAGCACCGAAGCCGTTCGGCGGAACGTCGGCCGGTTTGCGACACCGGCCATCTTCGGGACGCTCGCCATCTCGGCCGGCATGAACGCCCTGGCCTTCGCCGCACCGATGACCGGCTGGCAGGTCTATGCCGCCGCCGCCCTCGGCCTCGCCATTCCCGCCCTTGTCTACGCCCTGGCACGCGTCGCGTTCGCGCTCGCGACCCAAGGCGGCAGCGCCAGCGCCTGAGGTCGGCCATGCCCACCGCCGCGACCCTCATCTTCATCGCCGGCGTCTTGGTGCTGGTGGTCGCAATCTTCGCCGTCGTGCGCGGCCTGTTCCCCGATGGAGGCCCCGATGTCTGACCAGGATCTGGCCCGCCTGCTCGCCGAGGAAGCGCGGCTCCAGGCCGAGACGCTCCGGCTGATCGCCGAGGTCCGTCGGGAGATTGCCATCTGCAACCGCGGCGTGGCCGCTCGCTCGTTCGTCCTTTCGGGACGCCAGCGCCAGAGGAACGCCGCATGACCATCACGAATTCGCCGGGGCTGCGATCCCCCTTAGCAAACTCCGGCGAAGGGGAGGCCGGGCTTCCCCCCGGCTCGGCCTCCCCAATCACGCT
>CALROF020000339.1:0-3990 GCA_943369775.1 Reyranella massiliensis 521 | reverse complement strand
GGCCGAGCGAGCGCAGGATCATCAAGGCCGGCTGGCCCGCCACGAAGACGCGCGTGAAGTCGCCTTCTGCACAGAGCGCCACGATGTCTGTAGGCGCTGCGAGGACGATACGCTTGGGTGTCCGCAGTTCCACCACCTCCGGTCCCGGCGGCAGGGCTGCCAGCGCCAGTTGCCGAGCGGCGCGCGCCAGCGCCTCGGCAAGCCGTGCCGGATCGACAGGCTTCAGGAGATAGTCGGCTGCATCGACGGCAAAGGCGTCCACGGCATACTGCGCGAAGGCGGTGACGAAGATCACGACCGGCGGTCTCGGCAAACCTTCGAGCAGATCGAAGCCGTCGCCGGCACTGCCATCCAGCTCGATGTCGAGAAAGATCAAATCCGGCCGCAGCGTCTCCACCGCCTGTCGCGCGTCAGCAAGGCCATCTGCCTCGCCCGCGATCTCGACTTCGGGATGTCCGCCGAGCAGGCGGCGCAGGGCACTGCGTGCCAGCGGTTCATCGTCGACGATCAGGACCCGCACGGCTCGCCTTCCAGAATCAGGGTGGCAACGACTTTCTTGCGGTCCGGCGCCTCGCTCACTTCGCGCAAGTCGAAGCTGTGACGGTCGGGATAGTGAAGGGCCAGCCGTCGCCGCACATTCTGGAGCCCGATACCGGAACGCCGCCGATGCATGCCCTTACCGGCCGACGCCAGCGCGCCATTGTTCTCGACGGTCACATGCAGCGCATCGCCCACGGCGCGAATGCCGACGAGGAGATCGAGTCCGTGCTCACGACGGCCATACTTGACGGCATTCTCGACCAGCGGCTGCAGCAAGAAGCTCGCGATACGGCGCGGGGCCGCCGCCGGCTCCAGGGCGATCTGCGTGCGCAGACGATCGCCGAAACGCGCCTTCTGAACGCCGAGATAGGCGGTCAGTCCACCGACCTCCACATCTACCGTCACCACCGTGTGGTCGATGCCGTCGAGTGAATGCCGCAGATAGGCCGTGAGGTCGCGGAGCATCGCGAGTGCTGCCTTGGGATGCTCGGGAATTTCCTCGGCCACGCCGTTCAGGGCATTGAAGAGAAAGTGCGGATCGAGCTGAAGGCGCAATTCCTCCAGTTCGGCGCGCAATGCTTCGGCCTCTGCAACGACAGCACGGCGATGTTCGCTCTGCTCCGCGACTTCGGCCTGAATCCAGAAATAGGCCAGGCTCCAGCCCGCGAGTGCGAAGAAATAGTGAACCTGCGGGAGCAGGAACTCTTCGAGACCACGATGAGCGGGTGGCACCATCCATGGCACGAGCTGATGGACGAGGACGATGGTCGTTGCGAGGGCCGAAGAGCCCAGCAGAGACAGCAGAAAGATCAGCACCACCGCTTTTGGCGTCACGCGGCTGGTCGGTAGGCGCGCATCGTAGAAGGACCGCATCGCCGTCGACATCAGCAGCAGGCAGACCGTGACGAGGGCCGTGCGCGCGCAGGCGACCTGGAGGCTCTGGTAGAGCAGACGCTGGCCGATCAGATCGGCAACGGCGAAAAGGCTCCAGCCGGCCAGCTGGATTCTCCAGAAGACGGGCAGGCCATTCAACCGGTCGAACAACAAAGCGGACAAAGGGCTGATTCCGGGGACTTCGGCAGGTTGGGGCCTGACTCTTTCGCAGAAGCAGGGGAATTTGCAAGCACCGGGCAGAAGGCCTGGCTCAGGTGGCAAATACCGCGTTCGTCGACTTTCCGGCCATGCTCACCGACTAACCGGCACCCCGTCGATGCGCCGCAGCGATGTCGATGCCAATTCTTGACGCACGCAAGACGCAAACTGAGTGGGAGAGCACCATGGCCAGCGTTAACTATGACGTGAAGGACAATTGGGGCTCGGGTTTCGTCGGCAGTATGACCGTTGCAGCCGGCACCACCGGCCTGCGCGGTTGGACCGTCGAGTTCGACGCGGCTTTCGACATCTCCAATCTTTGGGGCGCGGAGATCGAGAGTCGTGTCGGAAACCACTATGTAGTGCGTAATGCTGCCTGGAACGCCGATGTGCCGGCCAGTGGGACCGTCACATTCGGCTTCCAGGCCACGCAGGGTAGTAGCGGCGGGACGTCGGCAACCGGCCTCAGCCTGAACGGTGGAGGGACCGGGCCGATCATCCCCACTCTCTCGGTTGGCGACGCCACGGTCATCGAAGGTCAAGCCGGCGCGGCACAGCTCTCCTTCACGGTGAGCCTGTCGCAAGCCGCGACCGGACCGGTGACGGTCAATTACGCCACCGCCAACGGCACCGCGACGGCGGGCCAGGACTACACCGCAAAGACCGGAACGATCACCTTCGCTGCCGGCGAGACGACCAAGACGATCCAGATTGCGGTCAACGGCGACACGGCCGTCGAAGCCAATGAGGTCCTGACACTCGCGCTTTCCGGTGCGACGGGTGCGACCATCGCCGACGGCTCGGCCATCGGCACGATCGTCAACGACGATGTCGCGACGCCAACGCCGGGCAACGTGTCGCTCGACTACGACGTCACCAGCAACTGGGGTTCGGGCTTCACCGGCGCCATGACCATCGAGGCGGGGTCGACGGCGCTCAATGGCTGGACCGCCGAGTTCAACGCCTCCTTCACCATCACCAACATCTGGAACGCCGAGATCGTGAGCCATGTCGGCGATCACTATGTGATCCGCAACGCCGCATGGAATGGAAAGGTCGGTGCCGGCGACGACGTGTCGTTCGGCTTCCAGGCGACACCGGGCAGCACCGGCACCACGGCCACCGGGTTCACCATCAACGGCGTCGCGACGGGTGGGCCGACTCCGGTTCTCCCCACACTCTCGGTGAGCGACGCAACGGTCGTCGAGGGCAACAGCGGGGTTCGCGACCTCGCCTTCATCGTCTCCCTCTCGGCAGCGGCAACCGGACCAGTCACGGTGGCCTATGCCACGGCCAACGGAACGGCCACGGCGGGCAGCGACTACACCGCCGTCTCCGGCACGCTGACGTTTGCCGCCGGTGAGACCTCGAAGGTCATCCATGTGCAGGTCTCCGGAGACAGTGCCGTCGAGGCCAACGAGCAGTTCACGCTCGCTCTTTCGTCGCCCAGCGGCGCCACTATTGCCGACGGCTCGGCAATCGGCACCATCACCAACGACGACGTCGCGCCGGTTCTCCCGACGCTTTCGGTGGGCGATGCCAGTGTCGCCGAAGGCAATGGCGGCCTGCAGGATCTCGCTTTCACCGTGACCCTCTCGGCGCCCGCGACCGGCAACGTCACGGTGGCCTATGCGACGGGCAACGGCACGGCGACGGCTGGGAGCGACTATGCCGCTCTTACTGGCACGCTCACCTTCGCCGCTGGCGAAACCTCGAAAGTCATCCACGTCCAGGTTTCAGGTGACACTGCCGTCGAAGCCAACGAAACGCTGACGCTCACCCTGTCGTCGCCGACAGGCGCCACCATCGCCGACGGCTCGGCTATCGGCACCATCGTCAGCGACGATGTCGCCACGCCGACGCTGCCGACGCTCAGTGTCGCGGATACCTCGGTGATCGAGGGCGATCCGGGCCACAGCGGTGGCGGCGCCGGCTGGTTCAGCACCTCAGGCAACCAGATCATCGATTCGGCCGGTCACTCGGTGCAGATCGCGGGCGTCAACTGGTTCGGCTTCGAGACTGCCCTGGGCGTGCCGCACGGCCTCTATACGCGTGGCTACCAGGACATGATGAACCAGATGGTGGACCTCGGCTTCAACACCATCCGCCTGCCCTACTCCAGCGACATGCTGCATTCGACGGCAACGTCCTTCAACATCAACTACAGCAAGAGTTCGGACCTGCAGGGCCTCACGGCATTGCAGATCATGGACAAGATCGTCGACTATGCCGGCCAGATCGGCCTCAAGATCATCCTCGACCATCACCGCAGCACGCCGGGCGACGGCCCGTCATCCAACGGCCTCTGGTATGACGCCCAGCACAGCGAGGCGAGCTGGATCGCCGACTGGAAGATGT
>CALROF020000338.1:0-3999 GCA_943369775.1 Reyranella massiliensis 521 | reverse complement strand
CGCCTTCCGGCACCGACAGCGAAACGCCCTTCAGCACCAGGATCACGTGACTGTAGATGACCTCGATATTGGCCACGTCGATGACCTTGGCCGGCGCGGCCATCGCCCCTTCCTCCCCCGCAGCGCGGGGGAGGGGGTTCGATGTGCCGGAAGAGGTCGACGCCGACAGCTCAGTTCTCCTTCGAGCAGTCGCGGATCGGCAGCTTCTTCTCGTCCGCGTACTTCTTCGCCGCCGCCTCGACCATCGGCTTGATGACCTTGTCGTCGGACTCGTACCACTCGCTGACCACGTTCCACTTGGTGCCGTCCCATTGCTGGATACGGCCCGCGCGCGTGCCTTCGTGATCCGAGCAGCTCACCTTTATGGGCTTCATCACGCCCTCGAAGCCCAGCTCCTTCACGCGATCAGCCGAGATTTCGAGGTTCTCGATACCCCAGCGGACCTGCTCGCCGGTGAGCGGCTTGTTGCCGAACTTGGTCTGCGCCTTGCGGATCGATTCGACGCCCAGCATGCCGTTGATCAGGCCGCGGATGTAGAGCACCTCGCCGGTCTCGTCCCACTTCGCCGAGCCGAGGCCCTTGTCGTAGAGGTACTTCTTCAGGTCGTTATGTACGGCGAACTGGCCGGCGCCATGCTGCAGCATGGCGGCGTTGTAGCCCTTGGCGCCGCCTTCGGCCGGACGCACATCGGGTTCGGCGCCCGACCACCACACGCCGTACATCTTGTCGCGCGGGAAGCCGACGGCAGCCGCCTCCTTGATCGAGGTCGAGTTCATGACACCCCACCCCCACAGCAGGACATAGTCCGGCCGGTTCTGGCGGATCTGCAGCCACGTCGCCTTCTGTTCGACGCCGGGATGCGTGACCGGCATCGGCGTGAAGGAGAAGCCGTGCATCTTGGCACGCTCTTCGAGCAAGGCGATCGGCTCCTTGCCGTAGGGCGAGTCGTGATAGACCAGCACGATCTTCTTGCCCTTGAGCTTGTCGAAGCCGCCTTCTTTCTTGGCGATATGCTGCATGATAATGTCGGCGGCCGACCAGTAGGTGCCGAGCAGCGGGAAGTTCCACTGGAACACGCTGCCGTCGCGGCTCTCCGAACGTCCGTAACCCATCGAGATGATCGGGATCTTGTCGATCGGCGCCTTCTCGGTGAGCGCGAAGGTAATGCCGGTGCTGAGCGGTGCGACGTAGGCCGTTCCAGTCGGGCCCTTGTTCTTCAGGCGCTCGTAGCACTCCACGCCACGATCGGTGGCGTAGGCGGTATCGCATTCCTCGTAGTTCAGCTTCACGCCGTTGATGCCACCGTCACGCGCATTGATCAGCGCGTAGTAGTCGGCGATGCCATTGGCGAACGGGATGCCGTTCGGCGCATAGGCACCGGTGCGATAGATCAATCCTGCGAGATACTGTTCGTTCTGCGCCCATGCGGCGTTGGGAATAGACGCCGTTGCGACGAAACCCGCCGCCACCGCGACCGCACCCAGGAGCGCTGCCTTTCCTAGCCTCATCGATTTCCTCCTTTGATTGTGGGTCGATCCTTCTTTGGGCAACCCTTGGTTTAAAGCCTAGTTGATCAATGCGGGAACGGCCAGAGCCGCAGCTTTTCCTTGGCCACCGCCCAGAGCCGGGCCAGGCCATGCGGCTCGACGATCAGGAAGAAAACGATCATCGCGCCGAACACCATGAATTCCAGATGACCGATCAGAGCGACCGACATCTTGATACCGAGCCAGCCCGGGAGCTGATTGAGCAGGATCGGCACCAGTATGATGAAAGCTGCCCCCAGGAAGCTGCCGAGCAGCGAGCCCAGCCCGCCGATGATGACCATGAACAGAAGCTGGAAGGAGCGGTTGATGTCGAACGCCAGGGGCTCCCAGGCGCCGAGCCGCAGGAAGGCCCACATGGCGCCCGCGATGCCGATGAAGAACGAGCTGACGGCAAAGGCCGAGAGCTTGGTGCGCAAGGGCCGGAAACCGATGATCTCGGCGGCGATATCCATGTCGCGAATCGCCATCCACGACCGGCCGATATGACCGCGCACCAGGTTCTTGGCGACCAGGGTCGCCACGACCACGAAGGCCAGGACGAAGAGATAGCGTTCGAAGGGGGTGTCAATCTTCCAGCCGAAGACGCTGGTTTCGCCGACCGCCACCGAGCCGGACGGCGTGTAGTTGGTCAGCCACTTCACGCGCGCGAACAGCCAGTCGAGGAAGAACTGCGAGGCGAGAGTCGCGACGGCAAGATAGAAGCCCTTGATCCGAAGCGACGGGATGCCGAACAGGATGCCGACCGCCGCCGACATCACGCCGCCGAACAGGAAGACGACGATGAGATTGTTGGCCTCCGGCACGCGGAGCCAGAGGTTGTAGGCGGCATAGGCGCCGACAGCCATGAAGCCGCCCGTCCCCAGAGACACCTGCCCGCAATAGCCGACCAGGATGTTCAAGCCGACTGCTGCCAGCGACAGGATCAGGAATGGGATCAGGATTTCAGTATAGAGGTACTGGCTGGCAAACAGCGGCACGACCAGGAAAGCCGCCAGCACAATGGCAATCACGAAAACCCGATCCTGCACGATCGGGAAGATCTGCTGGTCGGCACCGTAGCTGGTCTTGAACTGGCCGGCCTCGCGGTAAAGCATTTCAGACCCGCCCTCTCAAACGCGCTCGATGATGCGCTCGCCGAACAGACCCTGCGGCCGGAACAGCAGGAAAACCAAGGCAAGTACGTAGGCGAACCAGTTCTCGATGCCGCCGCCGGCAAGGTCGAAGGCCTTGACCAGGATGGGTGCCAGGAAGACTTCCGAGAGCTTCTCGCCGGCCCCGATGATCAAGCCGCCGACGATGGCGCCCGGCACCGAGGTGAAGCCGCCCAGGATCAACACGGGCAGCGCCTTGAGCGCGATCAGCGAGATAGAGAACTGCACGCCAAGCTTCGCCCCCCAGATCAGGCCAGCGGCGAGTGCCACCAGGCCCGACACCGTCCAGACAATCAGCCAGATAGTATTGAGCGGGATGCCGACCGACTGGGCGGCAGCATGGTCGTCGGCAACAGCGCGCAAAGCACGGCCAACGCGCGTCTTCTGGAAGAAGATCGCCAGCACAAGGACCAGGGCCGCGGCAATCGCGGCCGCCACGAGGTCGCCGGGATCGATCAGCAGGCCACCCTCGAAGACACCCTCGAACAGGAAAATAGGGTCCTTCGGCAGGCCGAGATGGATGGCATACACGTCACTGCCCCACAAGGTCTGGCCGAGACCATCGAGGAAGTAGGTGATGCCGAGCGTCGCCATGAACAGGATGATGCCTTCCTGGTTCACGAGGTGGCGCAGCACCAGCCGCTCGATGGCATAGGCGAGCAGGCCCATGATCGCCGCCGTCGCCGCGATGGCCAGCCATAGCGGCCAGGCGCCCTTGCCATAGACATAAGCCGCGCCGCCGCCGACCAGCGCGCCGAGCAATGCCAGAAGCTGCAGCTTGCGTCGCTCCGTTGGTCCGCTGCCGCGCGCGACATACTCGCGCCAGGCCCACCAGCCAATCAGGGCCAGCGCCACGCCCAGCACCGCAGCAGCGGCCACGAACTGCCCGAGGAAGACTTCCTTGTTGTCGATGGCGCCGGCCAGCCGCGCGATCGTGAGCGCTGCGAACAGCACCATGGCGCCCTGTGCGAAGTTGAAGACGCCGGAAGCCTTGAAGATCAGGACGAAGCCCAGCGCGACCAGCGAATAGAGCACGCCGGTCAGGAGGCCACCGATCAGCGTTTCGAGGAAGGGGCCCAGCATGGTCGCTCCGATCAGTGGCTGACGCCGAGATAGGCATCGACGACGGCCTGGTCGCTCTTGACCGCTTCGGGCACGCCGTCTCCGATCTTCTTGCCGTAGTCGAGCACCACGACACGGTCCGAAATGTCCATGACCACGCCCATGTCGTGCTCGATCAGACAGATCGTCGTGCCGAACTCGTCGTTCACGTCGAGGATGAAGCGGCACATGTCCTGCTT
>CALROF020000337.1:0-4000 GCA_943369775.1 Reyranella massiliensis 521 | reverse complement strand
CGCCGCCACCTTCCCCAACAAGCCGATCCGCATCATCGTGCCCTATCCGGCGGGCGGCCAGACCGACGGCATCGCGCGCTCCTTCGGCGACTTCCTCGGGCGCAAGCTCGGCACGACGGTCATCGTCGAGAACAAGGGCGGTGCCGGCGGCAATATCGGCACCACGGAACTCGCCCGCGCCGCGCCCGATGGCTACACGCTGGGGCTGATCTCGGTGGCGAGCCACACACTCAATCCCATGCTCTACAGCAAGCTGCCCTACAACCCGGACAAGGACATCGTGGGGGTCTCGCGGGTCGCTACGCTCGCCAATCTGCTGGGCGTGACGCCGTCGCTGCCGGCCAACTCCGTCGCGGAGCTGATCGCGCTCTGCAAAGCCTCGCCAGGTAAATATTCCTTCGCCTCGTCCGGTCCCGGCACGTCGCTGCACCTGAGCGGCGAGCTCTTCAAGAAGATGGCCGGCGTCGACATCATCCACGTGCCCTACAAGGGAGCGGGCCCGGTCTATTCCGACCTGATGTCCGGCATCGTGAACATGATGTTCGCTAACATGCCCTCGATGCTGCCCCATGTTCGCGGGAACAAGCTGAAGGGGCTGGGCGTCACGTCAGCGGAGCGTTCCAAGGCGGCGCCGGATATTGCCGCCATCGCCGAGACCGTACCGGGCTATGTCGCGACCTCCTGGTATGGCGTCGGCGCTCCCGCCGGCACGCCGGAACCGATCCTGGCGCGCCTCGAGACGGCGCTGACCGAGGCGCTGAAGAGCGCCGACATCCAGAAGCGGTGGAACGACGATCTCGGTCTCGACCTGCCGCCAGCGGGCCGCAAGGGCTTCGACGAGTTCCTGGCCCAGGACCGCAAGCTCTGGGAGCCCGCGGTCAAGGCGTCCGGCGTGAAGCTCGACTGATCAGATGAACTGCCGGATCGCGGCGATCACGACCAGGGCGCCGATCGCCATGATGGCGCTCCCGAGCGAGATCACGTAGAGGGCGCGGCCGGCGGAGAGTCGACCCATGTGAGCGGCGATCCAGAAGAACGGATCGTTGACATGGCAGACCGCCATCGAGCCCGCGCCGACTGCCGCCGCCGCGATCGCGCGGCCGGACGCGCTGTCGAGGCCGAGCGCGGGCAGCATGGGCTCGACCATGCCCGAGGCCGTCAGCACGGCCGTCAGGGAGTTGCCCTGCATGGTCTTCACGATGGCCGCTGCTAGGAACGGCGTCAGCACGCCGTAGCGCGGGTGAAGGACGTACTCGGCCAGAAGCTCGGCCATGCCGGTCTCGTCGAACACGCGCGCCAGCCCACCCGAGGCGCCGACCGCCAACAACAACGGCGCCCACGAGCGGCCGGCCAGCGCCGACGGCTCCCAGCGCCGCGCCAGCACGATCGCCAGCGTGATGGCAATCGCCGCCAGCATCAGCGGCTTGGAGATACCGATATAGAATTCGCGCGAGCCGCCCTTGCCCAAGGGCTCGCTGGGCATCTGCGCAATCGATTGCACGACCAGCAGCACCAGCGGGATCGCGACGCAGAGCCAGGCCCAATTGAGCTCACCCGGTTCATCGGTCGACGGTACCTGCCGCGCGACGTGCCACCAGCCGAGCGCGATCGCCACCGCAGCGACCGGAACGGCGATCATGAACTCGGTGCGGATGCTGGTCTTCATCACCGAGGCCGCCGCGACGGCAAGCGGCGAGGGCGCCAGCAGGGCAGCGACCGCGAGCAGGGTGAGCGCCAGACCCAACGCCCGCCGCGGCGCGTCCTGGCCGGCCGACTGCAGCAGCGCCAGGCCGCCGGAAGCCGAAGCGCCCAATCCGGCCAGCACACCGGCAGCAGCCGAGGTGCCGGTGCCGAGCGGCGCGCGCAGCACGACCGCGCCGACGAGGGCACCCGCGACCACCAGCAGGCCTGTCTGTTCCATCGCCGTCGCGAACCCCAACCCGAAGGCCTTGCCGACTGACTGGAAGGTCATGTCGGCCGCGATGCCATAGACCACGACCGTCGCCATGATGGCGAGGAAGGCGGGCAGGCGGACCTTCTGGACCAGGAACACGATCGCTGCGACCGCGATCGGCAAGAGGAGCGAAGCAAGAATCATGGCGGCGAGGACATTAGACCGCCGAGGGTGCGCAACTCCAGTGCTGCGGCCCTGGCTTGTGATACGGTGGGCCGATGCGCTTTCTCGTCGCTTTGATTCTGCTGCTCGGTCTTGCCGTTCCCGCCACCGCCAATCCTTTGGTGCGTATCGAAGGCAAGAACTTCATCGCTCCCGACGGCAGCGTATTGCGGCTGAAGGGGATCAGCCTCGGCAACTGGCTGATGCCCGAGGGTTACATGTTCAAGTTCGAGGTCGCCAAGGCGCCGCGTCAGATCTACGACACCTTCGATCGCCTGCTGGGCAAGGACGACGCCGAGACGTTCTGGCGTCGGTACCGTGACACCTATGTGACCGAAGCCGATATACGATTCATCAAGTCGGTTGGCTTCAATATGGTGCGCATACCGCTGCACTGGCGGTTGTTCATGGGCGCCGACGGCGAGATTGGCGGCGAAGGCTGGGCGCTGCTCGATCGCGTGGTGGGATGGGCTCAGGCATCGGGTCTCTATGTCATTCCCGACCTTCATGCCGCGCCCGGTGGCCAGACCGGCATCAATCACGATGACGGGCCGGGCTATCCGCTGATGTTCTATGTGCCGCGCGACCGCGATCTTACGATCAAGCTGTGGCGCGCCATCGCCCAGCGCTATCGCGGCAACCCGACGATGCTGGGCTACGATATCCTGAACGAGCCTGCAGCCCCTTATCACGACGTGGCGACGCTCAATGCGCGGCTCGAGCCCTTCTACAAGCGCGCGACGGCGGCGATCCGCGAGGTCGATCCCGAGCGCATCGTGATCCTGGCCGGCGGACAGTGGAGTTCGAGCTTCGCCATGCTGGGCCCGCCCTTCGCCAGGAATCTGGCCTACACCTATCACTCGTTCTGGGCCTCGACGAAACGCGACTCGATCCAGCGGCATCTCAACTTCGCCAACCTGTATAACGTGCCGTTGTTCCTGGGTGAGACCGGCGAGCTCACCGACGAATGGAACGAAGGGTTCCGTCGCCTGCACGAGTTCCACGATATCGGCTGGTCGTTCTGGACCTACAAGAACCTCGACACGCCTTCGACAATCGTCTCGATTCCGCGGCCCGAGGGCTGGAACCAGATCGTGGCGTTCGCGGATGGCCGGCAAAAGGAGAAGCCGCCGCAGGAGCTGATCGACCGCGCGATCGCGCAATATCTCGACGGCATCCGGTTCGCCAACGGAACCATACGCTGGAGCTACCTCGCCTCGCTGGGCCTGAAGAGCGCGCCCTAGGCTTTAGGCGAACGACTTGGCGTAGTGATCCGCCAGGCCGTTCAGAGCCGCAGCCCCATCGCCCTTGAAGGTCGGGCCATGCATGAGAGCAATGGTGGTCGGCTTGAGGCCCGCCAGCCGGCGCATGGTCGCTTCGGTCATGGGCGTCGGCGGCATGAAGGGCAGCCGGTCACTGACGGCGATGGCCGGTGCCACGATGTCGCTCTCCGTCGTCGGCTCCGCAGGGCCGACCTGGGTGAAGAGGTCGCTCGAAAAGAGCGTATTCGTCGTCTCCTCGTAGATCAGACCGGCATCCCAGTTGTGCGGCACATGCGGCGTGTCGAGCCAGCGCACCTTCTTACCGCCGAGATCCAGCACCTCGTCGTTCTTGAGCGCACGAGGCGGACGGTTGGCCATGTCGGCCAGCCAGATGTTGCAGCCGAGCTGGCCGTGCGCCGGCGTAGCGTTGGGGGCGGCGGCGAGCCATTCGTTCAAGGCACCCGATTCGTCGCCTTCGACATGGCTGCACGTTGTCCAGCGCAGCTTCTCCAGCGGGATAACGCGCTTCACTGCTTCGGAGATCAACGGAAACAGCGAGCGCTGGCCGTAGTGGAAGAGCAGCGGCTCGTCGGCGTCGATCAGGAACTGGTTGAAGGTGAAG
>CALROF020000336.1:0-4060 GCA_943369775.1 Reyranella massiliensis 521 | reverse complement strand
TGGTTTTTGGCGTGGTGGGTGCAGTTGGGGGTGCGTTTGCCCAGGGTGCCGGCCGGCCGGCACCGGCGGCTCCCGCGTCCAGCCTGATCGACCTGAACAGCGCCAGCCGCGACGATCTCATGAGCCTGGACGGGATCGGCGAAGTGCGGGCCAATGCCATCATCCGGGCGCGGCCGTTTAAGGCTAAGACGGAGCTGGTCGAGCGCCGGCTGATCCCCGAATCCCTTTACGAAAAGATCTCCGACAAGGTGATGGCGCGTCCCGTCCCCGGCCAACCGGCGCAGCCGCCGGCCAAGCCCGGGCAGCCTGCCCCGCCCAAGCGCTCGTGACCGACGCCACGATCTATGCGCTGGGCACGCCGACCCCCTCGCGCGCGCATCCCGGTGCAATTTCGGTCATCCGGCTGAGCGGTCCGCGGGCTGCCGAAGCGTTGATCGCCCTTACCGGCAAGGACACTTTGCCCGAACCGCGCCGCATGGTGCTGCGGACCCTGCGCGATCCGCTGAGTGGCGAGGCCATCGATCGCGGCCTGGTCGTCCGGTTCGAAGCGCCCAACAGCGAGACCGGCGAGCCGATGGCGGAGCTGCACCTGCACGGTGGCCGTGCTGTCGTCGGCGCCGCGCTCGACGCCATTGCCCGACTGGGCTTCTGCCGTCTGGCCGAACCGGGCGAATTCACGCGGCGCGCCTTCGAGCACGGCAAACTCGATCTCACCGAGGCCGAGGGTATCGCCGACCTGGTCGCGGCCGAGACGGCGGCACAACGGCGGCAGGCATTGCAGCAGATGGATGGCGCGCTGCACCGGCTCTACGAGGCGTGGCGTAGCGCTGGCCTGCGGGCGCTGGCGCACCTCGAAGCTGCCATCGATTTTCCCGACGAGGATCTGCCGAGCGGTCTTGCCGACGAAGTGCGCGTTGCCGTCACTGCGCTGCAGACAGAAATCTCGACGCATCTTGCGGACCGGCGCGGCGAGCGGCTGCGCGAGGGCCTATCCATTGCCATCATCGGTCCGCCCAACGCCGGCAAGTCCTCGCTGCTGAACCTGCTGGCGCGGCGGGATGCGGCCATCGTTTCCGAAACGGCAGGCACAACGCGCGACGTGATCGAAGTGCATCTCGATCTTGGCGGCTGGCCGGTCGTGCTGGCCGACACGGCAGGCCTGCGCGCATCACCTGACGCCATCGAACAGGAAGGCGTGCGTCGAGCAAAAGCGCGCGCGGCGACCGCCGACCTGCGTTTGCTGGTGCTCGATGCGTCCGGCGACTGGCGCACCGAGAGGGAGACGCTGATCGCGGCGACGGAGAACTGGAACCCCGTCTTCGATATCGTAGTCGTCAACAAGAGCGATCTTGCAGCCACAGAAGATGCCGATGTCGTGGCGCTTTCGGCCAACAGCGGCGATGGCCTGCCAGCGCTACTGATGCGCCTGGAACGATCTGCCGGCGAGTTGATGCAGGAAGGCGCGGGCGTAGTCCCCCTCACCCGCGCACGCCATCGGGAAGCGCTGGTCGAATGTCAGGCGGCCCTGGGGCGCGCGTTGCTTGCCCCCGAAGTGGCCTTGGCTGCCGAAGACCTGCGGCTTGCCTTGCGCGCTATCGGCCGCATTACCGGCACGGTGCGCATCGATGAATTGCTGGATGTGATCTTCCGCGACTTCTGCATCGGGAAGTAGGCTCGCCGCCAATCGTGCGGGACGGAACGAGTCTCGCGGCGTTCCGTTCCACTCAAGGCCATGCGCAAAGACCGCCTCGCCTCCTATCGCGCCATGCGCGACTTCAGCCGGACGGAAGAACCGTCGGGCAAAGGCGCTGTTGCGGCGAACAAGCAACTTCGCTTCGTTATCCAGCGCCACGATGCGACGCGGCTGCACTATGATTTCCGGCTGGAGCTCGACGGCACATTCAAGTCTTGGGCGGTGACCAAGGGACCGTCGCTCGATCCCACGGTCAAGCGCCTCGCGGTGGAGGTCGAGGACCATCCTCTAGATTATGGGGATTTCGAAGGCACGATCCCCAAGGGACAGTATGGCGGCGGCACCGTACAGCTTTGGGACCGAGGCTACTGGATTCCCGAAGGCGATCCCCACGACGGGCTGAAGCGCGGCGATCTCAAGTTCACCTTGGTCGGTAACCGGCTCGAAGGAAGCTGGGTGCTGGTGCGCATGCGCTGGGATCGCAAGGCCAGCAAGGGCAGCCGCAAGCGGATCAACTGGCTGCTGATCAAGCATCTCGACGCGGCAGCGCACGAAGGCGACGACGATGAGATTCTGGAGGATCCGACGTCGATTGCGTCGGGCCGGACCCTGAAACAGATCGCGCTCGGCACCGGCAAGGCGCCAATACCGTTCATGACGGCCAAGGGTAAGAAGACGAAGGCAGAGAAGAAGCGGGCGACGAAAGTCCGAAAGACTGCGTCGATGCCACGCTTCGTCGAGCCGCAGCTCGCCAAGCTCGTAGAGCGCGCGCCGTCGGGCGACGGCTGGGCGCACGAGGTGAAGTTCGACGGCTATCGACTGCAACTCAGGGTCGAGGATGGCGACGCCGTTCTGCGTACCCGCAAGGGACTGGATTGGACGGAAAAGTTCGCGACCATCGCTCGGCAGGCCGAGAAACTTCCGGACTGCATCATGGACGGCGAAGTCGTGGCGCTCGACCGTCACGGCGCGCCCGATTTTGCAGCATTGCAGGCCGCTCTCTCCGAGGGCGACTCCAAGGACTTGATCTACTACGCCTTCGATCTGCTGTTCGTCGAAGGTGAGGATCTGCGGGACCTGCCGTTGATGGAGCGCAAGGCCCGGTTGCAGGACCTTCTGTCGGGATTGAAGACCAAGCATCCGGGGCTGCGCTACGTCGACCACTTCGAGACCGGCGGCGATGCGGTTCTCCAGTCGGCTTGCCGCATGCATTTCGAGGGTATCATTTCCAAGGAGCTGTCGGCGCCCTATCGCTCCGGCCGCAGTGGCAGTTGGACCAAGGCCAAGTGCCGTGCGGGCCACGAGGTGGTGATCGGGGGGTGGACGAGCGAAGGCAGACGGCTGCGGTCGCTGCTGGCGGGCGTCCATAGAGGAAGGAAGCTCGTGTATGTCGGCCGTGTCGGCACGGGGTTCGGCGCGGCCACGATACGCTCGCTGCTGCCCAAGCTGCGCGATCTCGAAAGCGACACGAGCCCGTTCGCGGCCGGCGCCAGCCCGCCCAAGGAAGCCAACATGCATTGGGCGAAGCCTGAGCTGGTGGCCGAGATCGAGTTCGCCGGCTGGACCGGAGCGGGAAATGTGCGTCAGGCTGCCTTCAAGGGGCTGCGTGCCGACAAACCGGCCGACGAGGTCGAGGCGGAGAAGCCCGCCAAGCCGGAGAAGACCCGCATGGCCAAACCTGCTCCGACCAAACGCCGATCGCGCAAGGCCGCCAAGTCATCGAAGGCGTCTGGCCCCGCCATCGTGATGGGCGTCTCGATCTCCCATCCCGACAAGCCGCTATGGCCTGACGAGACACCGCCCGTCACCAAGCTCGAGCTGGCCCAGTATTACGAGGCCGTTGGCGATTGGATGATCGATCATCTGAAGGGTCGCCCCTGTTCTCTCGTGCGTACGCCTGAAGGTATCGACGGCCAGTCGTTCTTCCAGCGCCACGCGATGGCGGGTTCCTCGCATCTGCTTGAGGAGGTGAAGGTCAAAGGCGACAGGAAGCCTTACCTGCAGATCGACCGGGTGGAAGGTTTGGCTGCCGTGGCGCAGATGGGGGGCACGGAACTGCATCCCTGGAACTGCCAGCCGGGCAATCCCGAGCTGCCGGGCCGACTGGTCTTCGATCTCGACCCCGGTCCCGACGTGAAGTTTTCCGCCGTGATCGCCGGAGCGCGGGAAGTGGCGGATCGGTTGAAGCCGCTCGGGCTCGTGCCTTTCTGCAAGACGACCGGCGGCAAGGGGCTGCATGTCGTGGTGCCGCTGACCTCCGATCCGAAGAGCCCCGATTGGGATACGGCGAAGACCTTCGCCAAGGAGATCTGCCGGCGCATCGCCGAAGACGAGCCGGAGCGCTACCTGATCAACATGGCGAAGAAG
>CALROF020000335.1:0-4132 GCA_943369775.1 Reyranella massiliensis 521 | reverse complement strand
AAGATCACGGCGCGCAGCGAATTCCGTGGCGGTGGCGACGTGAGCCGCGAAGGCGTGCAGCGCGACCTGCTGCCCTTGATCGAAGGAACGACGGTGAACACCAAGCACGGACCGGTGAAGACCGACCACGTGCTGTTCATCTGCTCCGGCGCTTTCCATCTCGCCAAGCCCTCGGACATGCTGCCCGAGCTGCAAGGCCGCCTGCCGATCCGCGTCAGCCTGGCCTCGCTTAACCAGGACGACTTCCGCCGTATCCTGACGGAGCCGGAGGCGAGCCTGGTGAAGCAGTACAAGGCGCTGCTGGGCACCGAAAAGGTCGAGCTCGAATTCAAGGCCGACGCGATCGACGAGCTGGCGCGCCTGTCGGCCGAGATCAACGAGACGGTCGAGAATATCGGCGCGCGCCGGCTGCATACCGTGATGGAGAAGCTCCTCGAGGAGATCAGCTTCACCGCCTCGGACAAGCCGGGCGAAAAGGTCGAGATCGACGCCGCCTACGTGCGCGAGCGCGTCAGCTCGCTCGCCAAGAATACCGACCTCTCGAAGTTCGTATTGTGATGCCTCGGTCCGGCGTGGTTTCTACGCCGGCTTGAGCGTTGCAGTTACGACCCAGCGAGAAGCCTTGTTGTCGGTCACCGTCTTCTTGAGTTCGGGAAGATTGATGGCCATGGAGTAGCCGCCGGCCACGCCATCCAGTGTCGGCGGTGCCAGGCTGCCGTCATCGGTTATGCCGAGCGATTCTATCGGTTCGTCGCCCCAGCTCCAGAAGGCCAGCTTGCTGCCGTCGTTTCTGACGACGGGGACGATATGTCGGCCGAGCTTGTTGAACTTCGGAACGAAATTGAGGCCACCGACGAAATAGGACATGGGCGCCACGAGCAGGATGTCCTGCTCCGAGGATGGCGCGATCAGTGCTTGGACAGCGGCATCCGTGTCCGAAGGGTTGATCTTGGTCACCTGCACCGAAGCATAGAGGCCGCTGGCGAGCATCAGGTTCTTGGTGGGCGTGAGGTCGTCGATCGGAGGGGCGGCGTTGAAATCATCGATCGGGCCGTCGAATTCGATGATGCCGTCCATCTCGTGGCTGCAAAGGCCCGCCATCAACATGAAATCGACGGGCTGCGCGTAGTGGGTCTTGCCGTTGGGCGGCTTCTTGCTCAACTCCCGACGCAGATAACGCGCGACGTCGAAGGCGCGCAGGTCGGAGGATACTTCACCGGTGATCCTTCCAAGACCGATCTTGCCGGTGTTGTAGAGTTTGAGGGCATAGTTGACGACGATTGAGGGATCGCGTCGCAGCAGGCACATCAGCACGGACGCGTAGGTGCACCAGGGATAGCCACTTTGCGCCAGCTTGTAGGGCGCCTGGACGAGCACTTTGAGACGCGCCGCAAACGCGTCGGGCTCCATATGCCATTCCTTCTTGGCAGACGGCGACGTGAGCCATGCTTCGATGGCGTCCAGGGCGAGCGATTGGCTTCCGCTTTCCTGCAGTCGCCTGGCTCGTGCTTCCGGTGTTTCGGCCGGCACCTGACCGGGAAGATTGAGCAAGGCGATGATCAAGCCCATCGTTGTCATGGCGCTACACTCCCGGCTTGGGCGTGGATGGCCGCACGCCGGCAGGTGGGCGCTTCAGCGTCACGCCTGGGGGAAGGGCGGCTATCAATATGGTTCGCTTCTTCAGGCCACGGTCGATGATCGCCTTCTTCTGCGCGGCAACCGCCTTCAGCCGATCCTTCTTCGGGGCGAGTGCGAACTTGCCGGCGATCTTCTGCGGCGTGAGATCGCGAATGTTGCGCGGAGTCTTCCGCGGCAGCCGGCTTTCGCCTGGCTTCGGCTTGTTCGGCTTCGCGACCGCGGCTTCGACGAAGAACACGCACGATGTCTCGACACGCTGGCCACCGGACGGGGTGATCGACACGATCAGCGTGTTGATGCCTTCTTCGAGTCCGGCGGCGGGGACCGTGCACGATAGCACGATGCCGATCGGTGAAAGCGCCGTGAGGCGGTCGACCTGGGTCACGGTAAGGGGTGCCCCGAAACGCCGTTCGCCACGTCGCGGCGGCGGCGCTGTCGGCTCGGCCTGCTTAGGCGAGGCTGTCCGGACTCGAGCCGCTCCTGGCGCGGCTGCCGCGGCGAAGGCCGCCATCTGATTTCCTCGAACATTGGCCAGGGCGTCGGCGCCCGAGAGGGTAAACGAAAACTTGTCGGTCTTGCGCGATTGGCCCTTTATCAAACTCGCGTCCAGCGCCCGCAGCCCCCCACGCGGCGTGCCCTTCGCGCCGACCTTGTCCAGCTTTGAAGCGGCCCAATGCGGGCGCAAAGCCAAGTCTGCACGCGGATCGAACCGGCCTGCCTTTCGGACAACTTCGGAAGTGGCCGTCGTGGCCGATCCGAGTTCGGCAACGGAGAAGGATTTCAACGGCAGCTCCTGCCCGTTGAGGAAGACGTGGACCGAGTCGGGGCGATCATCCTCGTCCAGCACGGCCTCGCGCGACAGGCCCTGGACTTCGATCCGCATGCGCACCTCGCCTTGCGCCACAGCACCGGGCGTCGGCGAGAGGATCCTGACGCCGCGCGGAGCGGCGTCGAGGGCTGTCCGTTGTCGCCTGAGACGTTCGCTCTTTGCGCCGACATCCGCCCGTTCGGCCTCCGCCTCCTGAAGCCGGGCCTCCTTGGTGAAGGCCGAGGACAGAGACCGGGCCGCATCGCGGACAGCATCTTCGAAGGCATCGAGCTCGCGTACGGCGCGACGCAGACCATCGACGATGGCCTCCACCGGAACGTCCACGCGGCCCAGGGAAATCCGGTAATTGACCCCTAGGACATTGACGTCGAACGCGACCCGGATGTGCGGATCACGGCCGAGATTGTCGTAAATCGCGTCCGTGAGCCGATTGATCAGCAGATTGCCGACCTGCTGGGCGAGATCGCGATCGGGATCGAGCTCGCGGACATCGTCCATGATCGAGTCGAGTTCTTCTGCCAGTTCACCTACGATATCGAGCACGCCATCGATCACATCGTTGTCGAGTGCATCCTCGACGGCGTCGCGCGCCATACCCCGCATCGCCCGTTTCAAGTCCGGCGGTGCGAGCGTGCGATAGACGTGATTGTCGGTCAGCACCGCCAGCGCCTGGTCGACGATTTCGGCGGCGAGCTTCGACTTGAACTTGCGGCGCCCCGAGCTTGTCGCCAACGGTACGAGCGCGCCTAACAGGTTGTCGGCTGCCTGGTCGAACTGTTCGGCAACTTCGCGGGCGAGCCGCTCGATATCGGCCAGGAGTTGGCCGAGCTGTCGCTGCATGTCTTCGAGCGCCTGCTGCGCGTCGTCGATCCATTGCTGCACCTGGCGTTGCGCGGCCTCCAGCACTTCGGCCAGCTCTTCGAGTATCTTGGTGCCGATCAGTTCGATCAGCTTCGTGACGAACTGCAGGAATCGCTCGCCGCCGACCGCCGCCAACTCGGTCGCCAGCTCCATCATGGCATCGTTGTTGGGAATGAAGGCGCCGTCGCCGAGTTCCTGCAGGAAGCCGGCGCCGGCCGTGCTCGGCAGAGGATCGATGACCTCGTACATCAACGACCGGATCTTCGCCCGTTGAGCCTCGTGGAGCGGTCCCAGCACCTCGGCACCGATGCGCAGCGCGTCGGCCGTCAGCTCGGCGATCTCGTTCACCGGCACCGGCAGGTTGGCGGCCTTAGAGAGCTGCTTCACGATCCCGTTCGGCGCGTCGACATTGTCGGCGAGGCCATTGAGGATGCCGTGCATCTGCGCTTGCGCGGTTGCCAGCATGATATCGGTGGTGACGACGAGGCTGCGGCCGACCAGCTTCATCAGCACGCCCGAGAGGGCCTCCTTCAGCGCCTCGCGATCTGCGCCGCGCCGCGGCCAATCGAGCACGACGCCGAATACCGTTTCCAGCGTGAAGTCCGTCGTCGGCAGGAAGACTTCGTCGAAATAGCTCTTGAGATCGGGACGGGATGCCAGCCGATCCCGTAGGACCGGCGCCAGTTCGTCATGGATCTGCTCGGACATGAACGTCCGAAGGCCATTGGCGATTGCCGCGAGGGTCGCCTGCGCATCGGGTTGGCCGGAGCCGCTGGCAATGACGCTGCCGATGTTGCGCAGGAT
>CALROF020000334.1:0-4153 GCA_943369775.1 Reyranella massiliensis 521 | reverse complement strand
GACGATATCGCGATCGGTACCGCAGATGCCGAGAGCGATCGTCTCCACCAGCAGATGCATGGAATCCGTGACCGGGTCGGCATAGTCCTCGAGCCGGAGCGAATTGATCGCCCCGGGCTCCACAGTGATGGCTTTCACGGCTGGATCCCCGCATTCACTGACTTCTCGATCGTCTTTCGAAAACGCAACCACCATGGCAGGGTTGCGTCCTGCGACCCTGCGGAGAGGCGTGCGCTGGCGTCGCAGATGCAGCGACAGGGGGAGGAATGATGACGGCGAAGCTCTACGCCATGACCTGCGGCCGGCTTGTCGGCCGGCTGAAGGACATGATCGAGGGTGAGGACGGCCAGGTCGCCTTGCCGATCCCGTCCTATCTGATCGAACACCCCAAAGGCCGCGCGCTGTTCGATACCGGCATGCATCCGCAATGCCGCACCGATGCAGCGGGCCGACTCGGCGAACGAGTGGCACGCATCTTCGGCTTCGAGCAGTACGGCCCGCAGGACGACGTGAAGTCACGCCTCGAGGCGATCGACCGCGATCCCAGCAAGATCGACTTCATCGTCAATTCTCACCTTCATTTCGACCATGCCGGCGGCAACGAGCTGGTGCCCAACGCCACCATGGTCGTGCAGAAACCCGAATGGCAGGCGGCGCAGGATTCCGAGACCGCGGCCAAGGTCGGTTTCTTCCGTGCCGACTTCGATCATGGCCATCGGGTGATGCAGGTCGAAGGCGAGCACGACCTGTTCGGCGACGGCAGCGTGGTCTGCATCCCGACGTATGGGCATACGCCCGGCCATCAATCGTTGAAGGTGCAGACCGAGGCCGGTGAGATCGTGATCACCGGCGATGCCTGCTATTTCTGCCGCACCCTGCGCGAACGCAGGCTGCCGCGCTTCGTCTGGGACCGCGAGCAGATGCTGGCCTCGCTGGACCGGCTCGAGGCGCTGGAGAAGGGCGGGGCGAGGCTCTTCTTCGGCCACGACCCCGACTTCTGGAGGGACGTGCCGCAGGCGCCCGTGCCTGCCTTCTGATGGCTGGACTTTCTCCTATTTATTATAATAAATTGGAGAATGCCTCATTCGCCATCTCTCCGGACGGCCAAACGCGGCGATCTCATGGTCGAGGAGATCAAGCGCTGGATCGCCGAGCGCCGCCTTGGGCCTGGCGACAAGCTGCCCAAGGAAGACGAGCTGCAGACGCTGTTCGGCGTTAGCAAAGGCACAGCACGCGAAGCCCTGAAATCGCTGGAAGTGCAGGGTCTTGTCACCGTCAGCACGGGGCCTTCAGGCGGCGCCAAGATTGGCGAAGTGCCACTCGATAAAGCCTTGCAGCTCTTGCAAAATTATCTCTTCTTTCGTGAACTTGACGTTGCCCAAATTTACGCCGTGCGTCGGCTGCTGGAGCCCGAACTTTCGGCTGGCGCCGTGCCGCATCTGACGGAGGAGCATTTCGCGGCATTGGAGCGAAGTATTGCCTTCTGTGCTCCGCATTCGACTGATCCGCAGGAAGCCCTGGCCCAGCGGCAGGAAGATCTGCATTTCCACGACGTCTTGGCCAATGCCAACCCCAACGTCCTGCTGCGCTTCATGTGCCAGGTGATCAACCACCTGCTGAGCCACTCCGTGGCGATGGGACAGCCGGACCATCCGGCGGGCCAAAAGCTCGGCGACGCTAATGTCGCGGCTCACAAGCGCCTGCTCGCGGCCGCCCGACAGGGCGACGCCGACCGCGTTCGCCAGCTCATGGTCGAACATATCGACGATGTCGAGCGGCACGTTCTCAAGCTTCGGGCTGCAGTGCGCCGGCGTTTCGTTCTCGATTCGGAGTTGCGGACGCGGATTGCGCCGCAGCGCCGTGTTTCCAGCAAGGAGAGGGCGCGATGACAAAACTACTGTTCGATCGTCGTCATCTAATGTTCGGCATGGGAGCGACGCTCATGATGTCAGGAGCAAAGCAGGCTGGGGCGGTCGACGGCGACTTCGCCGGGCGGTTGGCGGAATTGCAGCGCGACGGCCGCATATCCGGCCTGCACGCACTCCTGGTCGCGCGTGGCGGCAAGACCTTGTTCGAGCATTACGACGTCGGCGAGGACGAGAGTTGGGGCAGGCCACTCGGCAAGGTCACGTTCGGCCCAGAGGTGCTGCACGATCTCCGCTCGGTGACCAAGAGCATCGTTGGCATGCTCTATGGCATCGCGCTTGCGGAGGGCAAGGTGCCGCCGCCGGAAGCCAAGCTCTACGAACAGTTTCCCGAATATGCCGATCTGGCACGCGAACCTGGACGCGACCGCCTGACAATGGCCCACGTGCTGAGCATGACGATGGGCACCGAGTGGGACGAACTTACGATCCCCTACGGCGATCCCCGCAACAGCGAGATCGCCATGGAGATGTCGCCCGATCGCTATCGCTTCGTGCTCGATCGACCGATCGTGGGCGAGCCCGGTGTGAAATGGACCTACAATGGCGGCGCCACGACGCTGCTCGGCCACCTGATTGCGAAGGGACCGGGCGAGAAGTTGCCGGACTATGCGCGCCGCGCGCTATTCGACCCAATGGGCTTGGGGCCGACCGAATGGTCCAACGGCCTCAAAGGCGAGCCGGCGGCGGCATCAGGCCTGCGCATGCGACCGCGCGACCTGATGAGTGTTGGCCAGATGGTGCTGGCAAACGGCGTTTGGCAGGGCAAGCAGATCGTCCCGGCCGACTGGTTGCGGAAGTCGACGACAACGTCCGTCATCATCGAGGGCTCGCGGCGCTACGGCTGGCACTGGTATCTCGGCGATCTTCCCATCGGGACGCCCCGGAAGGCCGAGCCGCGGATCAGCGGTATCGGTTGGGGTGGCCAGCGCCTTGAGCTCATACCGGCGCTCGGCCTTGTCGTCGTCATGCACTTCGGCAACTACCGCCGGCCCATCATGGAGCAGGGGGCGATCGCCAACCGGCTGTTGAACGATCTGGTCGTGCAGACTCTCGGCTAGCCGCTCAGTTCTGCGGCATGAACTCGATCATCAGGCCGCCGGTCTGTTCCGGCGCCACCAGCACGCGGTCGCCTTCGGTCAAAGCAAAGGGCACGTTGTTGGCGCGCAGCAGGGCCTGCAGCGGCCGCGACCGTTCGACGGCGATGGCGGCACCGACGATCGAGGGCAGTTCGCTGGGCGCCATGACCTCCAGCGCCTTGTATTCGAGCTGGTAGGCGAGCGGGGACCAGATCAGCAGCTCGACCGAGCCGGTCTTCAGCAGCATGCAGCCGTCGAAAATCTCTTCGAGCGTGCCGCCGTAACCCGCCTTGAGCGCCTTGGCGACCTGCCTCGGATTCTCGGCGACGGCATGGATCGCCATCAAGCCCAGTGCGCCATTGGGATGGACGATCCATTCCGGCTCCATGAAGGCATCCGGCGTCTCGTGCCGCACCGGGAACCAGGGGAGCGGTCCGTCGCTTTCGCCGACCACCACGCCGGCATCGACCTCGAAGCCGTCCTCGGTCTCCCATGCGTGCGTGCGCTCCTCGCCTTCGAGCTCGGCGACGTTCATTGCCAGTGCGATTACGTCCGGGTCGCCCTGCAGCAACTCGATGTAGTTCGGAATGTCGTCACGGTCCGGCTGGAAGCAGATGCAACGCGGCTCCACGCCCGCGGGGGTCAAGTTGAAGCCGAGCTGTCCCAGTTTCGAGGCCGCCCCCTCGGGATCGGAAAGGGTCAACGAGAGGTGGTCGATATCGCGTGCCGAGATTTTCATGCCCGCTCATACAGGCTTAACCTGCCTGCCCTCAAGTGCGATGCTTCGGCTCCATTATGGGAGAAGCAATGTCCAAGATTACTCTTTACGGCATCTGGCTGAGTGGTCCGACCTACAAGGCCGGTTTGGCGCTGTCGCTGATGGGGCAGCCCTTTGCCTACAAGCATATCGACCTGCGCGCCGGCGCGCACAAGCAGCCGGATTATCTCGCCATCAATCGCTTCGGTCAGGTACCTGCACTGGTCGACGGTGACCTCAAGCTCTGCCAGTCCGGCTCGATCCTACTCTACCTCGCCGACAAGTTCGGCAAGATGGGCGGCAAGACGACTGAAGAGAAGGCGCGCGTCCGCGAGTGGCTGTTCTGGGAGTTCGACCGGCTGGCGCCGAACGTCTACCGGCCGCGCGCCATC
>CALROF020000333.1:0-4176 GCA_943369775.1 Reyranella massiliensis 521 | reverse complement strand
CTTCACGCACAGGCTTGGGGGTCTTTGCCGGCAGGTCGATCACGCGGGGGCCTGGCATCATGGAGGTGGGATAGAAAGTTGTTTCCTCCCCCACCTGCTCTTCACCATCCTGGTCCACGTAGTAGTACGGGCCCGAACTGGCTAAGCCCGACATCACCGAGATGGTCTTGCAGTAGCCTTGTGAGCACCTGAAAAAACTGGCAAATCTGCCACTGGAAACAATCGGGTCTTCACTTTCTTCCCACACCGTGACAGTCTTGTCCTTGATCCGCATGAGTAATCCTTTGCGGCATACGGGACAGGGAAACGCGGGATAGTTGTCCTCTGGGTACTTTTCTCTCCAAATGGACCTATCCATTTCTCTGAACCCCATTTTGCACCCGAGCTTGTGCCATCAGTCACCAACTGCAGACTGAGCGAGCTCATCGCCGATTGTTGTCCGACGCCCTCGTCGTGCCAGTGAAAGCAATATAGTGACGGCAACCTGAGCGCCATCTCCCACCTTTAAGCCGGATGCCGCTTTCCTTTGCCGCCGGGGCTTTAACTCCGGCGTGCTCCCGGGAAACCCCTAGCTCTGGCGACCTTTCCTGGCAGAAAACCGCATTGTAAGTTTTCTAAACAGACATATAATATCCTTACAGACGAGGTAAGGACGTGAAACAAGCTATCGCCTACATCCGAGTTTCAACCGCACGGCAGGGCAAGTCCGGGCTCGGATTAGAAGCGCAGCGGGCGGCAATTGCCAAGTTCGCGTCCGCGGAAGAAATCGAACTGATTGCCGAGTTTCAGGAGATCGAAACCGGAAAGGGCGCAGACGCGCTTAATAGACGCCCTCAGCTAGCAGCAGCTCTCTCGTTGGCGAAGAGAATGGACTGCGCGGTTGTCGTAGCCAAGCTGGATAGGTTGTCGCGCGACGTTGCGTTCATCTCGTCACTTATGACGAAGAAGACTCCGTTTAACGTCGCTGAATTGGGTGCGGATGTTTCCCCGTTCATGCTGCACATCTACGCAGCAGTTGCGGAACAAGAACGCGCGATGATCTCGCAGCGAACCAAGGAAGCCTTGACGGCCGTGAGGGCGCGGGGGACCAAGCTTGGTAATCCGAACATCGGTGAAGCGCAGAAGGCGGCTTCTGTACGACGTTCAGAAATCGCCGATGACTTTGCAGCCAATGTTCTACCTTTAATCAGGGAAATTCAAGCAACGGGCCTCTCGATGCGCAAGGTTGCCGCCGCGCTCAATGCGCGCGGCATCCCTACAGCACGTGGTGGCACTTGGGCTGCGACTCAAGTGAGCGATATCCTGAAACGAAGCAAAGATTAGGCGTCGGATTGTCCGGCCAACAGGAGCGTAGGTAATGTCGATACGAAAGCGCACGTGGACAACGGCCAAGGATGTGGAAAAGACCGCCTGGATCGTCGACTACTCTGACGGTACTGGCATACGCCGCTTGCGGACATTCGAGAAAAAGAAGGATGCCGATACATTCGCTGCAACCGCCAAGCTGGAGATCAGGGAAGGAGTCCATGTTGCGGATAGCGCCAGTGTCTCAGTCAAGCAGGCGGGACGGTTCTGGATCGCCAGCGCCGAAGCAGCCGGATTGGAAAGGGCAACCGTCGTAAACTATCGGCAGCATCTTGATCTCCACATTTCGCCGTTCATCGGAGGAACTCGACTTTCCGCACTCTCCATTCCGGTTGTCCGAGCCTTTGAGGATCAGTTGCGGCTAGGCGGGCGGTCGCCAACAATGCGAAAAAAGGTTCTGGTGAGCCTAGGATCGATCATTGCAGACGCGCAGGAGCGCGGCCTCATAGCGCGCAATGTCGTGCGTGATATGCGAAGCCGGCGAAAGGGGAAGCAGGAGAGGCAGGAGAAGCGCCAGAAGGGTCGCTTAAAGGTCGGAGTGGATATTCCCACGCGGGACGAGGTAAGGGCAATCGTAGAGGCGTTGCAGGGGCGTTGGCGACCGATGCTGCTAACAGCCATCTTCACAGGGCTGCGCGCATCGGAACTACGAGGCCTTCGGTGGGGAGATGTCGATCTTGATCACCGCGAAATCCACGTTCACCAACGTGCGGATCGTTTCAATGACATTGGCCGACCTAAGTCGGAAGCTGGCGAAAGAACAGTCCCCATACCACCTGTCGTGACCAATACTCTGCGAGAATGGAAACTACGTTCGCCGAAGGGCGATCTCGATCTCGCGTTCCCGAACGGAAAGGGCAACGTGGAAACTTACAGCAACATCGTAAAACGCGGCTTCGTGCCAGCGCAGATAAGGGCCGGCGTGGCGGTGGGTGGATCGAATGGCAAACCGGTTGCAAAATACACGGGATTGCATTGCCTCCGACACTTCTACGCTAGCTGGTGCATTAACCGGTCACTGGACGGCGGACTAGGCCTGCCGCCAAAACTCGTTCAGGAGAGACTTGGGCATTCGTCCATCATCCTGACGATGGACACATACGGTCATATTTTCCCACGCGGAGATGACGCAGAAGAGATGGCGGCGGCGGAACGCGCGCTTCTAGCGTAACGACAACAAGGACCGTCCGTGTCCCTTGTCCGCTTCGCGTCCCCCAGCTGCAGCCTCAAGCTTGTATCTCATCAGGACTACAGAAAACATTCCACGAGCAGTCTTGTCGCGGCAAGGCCGGTCGGAAAAACCGATTTGGGTCATTTCAAGGGCCGACTACGGCGGGAGAAGTTGCGCCGGGGCGCCCGCCTGCTAATCCTAAGCGTTGCGCGAGGTCATTCGCGCGGATGCGGGAAGGAAGCATTGGCTGATCAAGGCTTCTGGCTCCAAGCGGGGAAGTTTGATACGGACATTCGGGGTCGCTAGCCCTGCATGCCGGGGTTAGCAGCAGCCTAGCCCAGGGAAGGAGAAACATCGTGTCGGCTAACGCCTATCGTTTTGTTGACCTTTTCTCCGGGTGCGGCGGCCTGTCGCTCGGCCTGACGCAGGCTGGGATGAGCGGCCGTTTCGCGATCGAGCGCGATCTCATGGCTTTCGAGACCTTCTCGGCAAACTTCCTATCTGGCGGATACCCAGCCGGTGCACCATTCGCCTGGCCGGAATGGCTTGAGCAGCGCGCCTGGGACATCGAGGAGTTGCTAAAGCACCACAAGGATGACCTCAAGTCGTTGCGCGGGAGCGTTCACGTGCTCGCGGGCGGGCCGCCGTGCCAGGGCTTCAGCTTCGCTGGCCGGCGCGTGGAGGACGACCCACGCAACTTGCTATTCCAGCGGTATGTCGAGGTGGTCGACGCAATCCGTCCGCAGGCAATCGTACTCGAGAACGTGCCAGGAATGCGAGTCGCGCATAGGCAGGGTAACGTAGTCGAATTGAAGTCGGGCGGCCAGCCGGCCCGCCAGTCCTACTATGATAAGCTGGTACAGGCACTGCGAGCCTGCGGCTATGACGTGCAGTCCGACCTAATGGACGCCTCGGCGTTCGGCGTGCCGCAACGCCGCTCGCGCTTGATCGCGATAGGCCTTCGGAAGGATCTCTTGCGCTTCGTGCCCGAGGGGGTCGCGCGAGGGTTCGAATTGGTCGAAGAAGCGCGTGTGGCACAGCTACGCGAGCTCGGGCTGGGTGAGGTGGTGTCGGCGGAGGCGGCCATTTCTGACCTTGAGGGCGGCGGCCGGGCAAAGGTGCCATGCACCGACCCAGAATCCCGCGGCAAATTCGAGAAGGTCGACTATGCCGGCCCCCTCACGCGCTATCAGGACCTCATGCATAAGGGCGCAACGGGGGGCATGGACAGCATGCGCCTCGCCCGCCATCGCCCGGATGTCGAGGTACGCTTCGCGCGCATCCTTGCGGAGTGCCGCAAGGGCGTCCGGATGGATGACGAGAGTCGCCGTGCCCTTGGGATTAAGAAGCACCGCATCTACCCGATGTCCGCCGCTGCGCCGGCGCCGACGATCACGACCCTGCCGGATGACGTGCTCCATTACTCGGAGCCACGCATTCTGACCGTGCGCGAGAGCGCGCGGCTGCAATCGTTTCCCGACTGGTTCAGGTTCAAGGGCAAGTTCACGACGGGGGGCGACCGGCGGACGCGGGAGTGCCCGCGATACACCCAGGTGGGACACGCGGTCCCTCCATATCTTGCGCGGGCAATTGGTAAAGCCTTGGCAAGGTTGCTCGACGAGGCAGAGGTGTGCCGGGCG
>CALROF020000332.1:0-4224 GCA_943369775.1 Reyranella massiliensis 521 | reverse complement strand
GCAAGCGCGCTCGGGGCGGAGCCGGTGACCCCCCCAGTCGAGGGCCGCGAGCGCTACGCCGTCACCATCCGCTATCCCCGCGACTTCCGGAGTGACCCGCAGTCAATCGCCCGCGACGTGCAGGTGCCGTTGCCAGGCGGCGGAACGGTGCCGCTCGGCGAAGTCGCCAAGGTCGAGCTCACCCGCGGCGCAACTTCGATCCGCACCGAGAACGGCCAGCTCGCCGTCTATGTCTTCGTGGATATCGCTGGCCGGGACCTGGGCGGCTATGTCGCCGAGGCGCAGCAGGCGGTCGCGAACGAGATCAAGCTGCCGCCCGGAACCTATGTCTCGTGGAGCGGCCAATTCGAATATCTCCAGCGCGCCGAGGCGCGGCTGAAGATCGTCGTGCCGGTGACGCTGCTGGTCATTTTCCTGCTGCTCTACCTCAACTTCCGGGCACTCACCGAGACGCTTATCGTCATGCTGTCGCTGCCCTTCGCGCTGGTCGGTGGCATCTGGCTGATGTGGTGGCTCGGCTTCAACATGTCGGTCGCCGTTGCCGTCGGCT
This sequence comes from Reyranella massiliensis 521, assembly GCA_943369775.1. Lineage (GTDB taxonomy): Bacteria > Pseudomonadota > Alphaproteobacteria > Reyranellales > Reyranellaceae > Reyranella > Reyranella massiliensis_C. Next base: position 3,674 of record CALROF020000332.1, on the reverse strand, counting down.
TCATTGCCCTCGCAGGTGTGGCCGCCGAGACCGGCGTCATCATGCTGATCTATCTCGAGCAGGCGATGGCGGAACTGAAGGCTGAGCGGGAGGCGCAAGGACGGCCCTTCACCCGCATCGACCTCTATCAGGCGATCATGCTCGGCGCCGTAGAACGGGTGCGGCCGAAGATGATGACGGTCATCGCGATCACGGCCGGGCTCGTCCCCATCCTGTGGAGCACCGGCACCGGCTCGGAGGTGATGCAACGCATCGCGGTGCCGATGATCGGCGGCATGGTGTCCTCGACGGTGCTGACGCTCGCCGTGATCCCAGCGGTCTACGGTTTGATCAAGGGTTGGCGATTGCCGCGGAGCGTCGCCTCCGAGAGGGCGATCGAACAGGGGCCGGCCGGCCTCAAGGCGGCCGCCAAATAAGAGGAGGTTCCAATGATGCACGACATGATGGGATCCATGGGATGGGGCATGGGCCTTGCCGGCCTGATCGGCATCCTCGTCTTGGTGCTGGTGATCGCCGCCCTCACGAAATACGTCTTCTTTCGGTGAGGAGCGTCATGCGCAGCTTCGATCGGAAGCTGTGCGCGAGGAAACAGCCAACGAAAGGAGAAGCGGCATGACAGCCGAGCTTTTCGCGGCACACCGTGAGTTGGTGATCGGCGCCACATAGGCGACTGCTATGCCCGTGCTATCGCGCCTCTGGGCGGCCGAGACATCGCACAAGATGACCGTGACCAGCGATCCGAACTGTGGCCATCGTGGCGGTTGGCTTGCCTATGTGAGGGCAGTCGAATTTCCGGACCTGATCGAGGCAGCCAACCTCGCGCCCCTCAAGGCTAGACTCGGCATGCCCCGATTGCCTGATCTTCTGCGATATGGCGGAAGTTGGCGCCCATGTTGCGGAGAGGAGGAAGCCCTTCTCGACGTCAATTGGCAATGGCCACCAATTGTAGCTTATGCTATTTATATGCGACTAATTCGCATTTGCAGAAAGAGATGCATATGATCAAAGTGCCAGCTTGGTTACGTAAACGGCTGAGCCGGCGCGTGGTGCTGGGAGGCGGGCTAGCGGCTGCCAGCGGCGCAGCGATAGGTATGACTGGTGCTCTAGCGCAGTCAGGACACGCTTCGCATGCAGGAACTGTCGGCGCTGAAGCAAAGCTGGCCTCAGCCCACCGCGGAGCCCATGGTGCGATGATCACGGTGGGCGGGGTCGACGAAGCTCGTAATGGCTTCGATCCGACCAAGCTTCTGACCGACTGGGATAGAGGCACTGTGTCCCAGCTTCCGGATGGGCGGACGCTAAGAACCTTCGAGATCACCGCCGAGGACAAGGAGATCGAGATCGCCCCCGGTATCATGTTTCTGGCCTGGACCTATAATGGCCGGGTGCCCGGCCCGTCACTGCGCGCGACCGAAGGTGAGCGGCTGAGGATCGTCTTCAAAAACTACGGCTCGCATCCTCATTCGATGCATTTTCATGGCATCCATGCGGCGCGGATGGATGGCGTTCCAGGCGCAGGGCTAGTCGCTCCGGGCGAGGAGTTTGTCTACGAGTTTGATGCACGGCCTTTCGGATGTCACCTCTATCACTGTCACGCTCTGCCGCTGAAGCGGCATATTCACAAGGGCATGTACGGAGCCTTCGTCATCGACCCGGATCCCACTCGCCATCCCGAATATGAGGCAGTTGCCCGCTCACGCCTGCTCGGCACGGCGGAGAATGCCGAGTGGCAAGAGCTCGTAATGGTTATGAATGCATTCGATACCAATTTCGACGGCAAGAACGAGGTCTATGCTGTCAATACGGTAGCCCATGCCTATGCAAAAAAACCCATCAAGATCCTTAGAGACAAACCGGTTCGCGTCTACCTTATCAATGTGATCGAGTTCGATCCGATAAATTCTTTTCATTTGCATGCTAATTTCTTTGAATACTTCAATCAAGGCACGACCTTGACCCCGACCCTGAAGACCGTCGACCTCATCACCCAATGCCAAGCCGAGCGCGGCATCCTTGAGTTCCATTTCACGGAGCACGAGCCCGGTCTCTACATGTTCCACCCGCATCAGTCGGAGTTCACCGAACTCGGTTGGGTGGGCATGTTCGATGTCGTGGAGACCGTATCATGAACCAAGCTGGGCGGCCCCCTTCCAATGCTGCGACAACACTTCCAGTCGGGCGTCCGGGTCGAGCCTCGTTGTTCTGGATCGCTATCCCGTTTACCGTGCTTGGTCTCGCGATGGCGTGGTTGATTGGGACCGATCCGTTATCGAGCTTTCGCAACGGCGCACCGCCGGTCGAGAAGCTGACCTTCGAGCGGACGATCCTAGGTTCCGATGGAGTTCGCCTACTGGTCCGTGCCGGCGGCTCGCAACCCATGACGATCGCCCAGGTCCAGGTCGATGACGCCTATTGGCAGTTTACGCAGACACCGCCGGGTCCGATCGCCCGCGGCGCGACCGCCTGGGTTCAGTTGCCGTTCCCTTGGGTGGTCGGCGAGGCGCACGGCGTGAAAATCCTCACCAACACCGGCGCCACGTTCAAGCGTGAGATCCCCGTCGCGGTTGCGACACCGACCGTGGATTCGATGAGCTTCGTATCCCAGGCTGCCCTTGGCGTCTTTGTCGGCATCCTTCCCGTCGCTATCGGCCTCATGTTCTACCCAGTTCTCCGTGGCGTTGGCCGCAACGGCATGGACTTCCTACTCGCATTGACGGTGGGGCTTCTCGCTTTCCTCGTGATTGATGCAGTTGCTGAAGCGCTCGAACTTGCCGGCGAGGCCGCCGCCTTGTTCCAGGGACCGGTGATGGTCATCCTCACCACTATGGGGAGTTTCCTCTTGCTGATGGCTGTCGGCCGCAGCCGTGGCACACCGACCGGGCTGGCCCTATCGACCTTCATTGCGCTGGGGATAGGATTGCACAATCTCGGCGAAGGCCTTGCCATCGGCGCTTCTTTCGCCTCCGGAGCGGCGGATCTCGGTATTTTTCTGGTGCTCGGCTTTACGTTGCACAACATCACGGAAGGCATCGGCATTGCCGCGCCGATACTGAAAGTACGCCCACCACTTTGGACCTTCGCCGGGTTGACGCTGCTTGCGGGCGGACCAGCCGTCGCAGGTCTGTGGATCGGCAGCCTTGCCTACGCGCCGCAGTGGTCGGCGCTAGCGCTGGCGGTCGGTGCCGGGGCTATCCTTCAGGTGATTGCGGAAGTCGGATCGCTACTAGTGCGCAGAAGCGGCGAGACTCATGTTTCGTTCTTCACGCCAGCCGCAATGACGGGGCTCGCCACCGGCGCGGGCCTGATGTACGTGACCGCGATGCTCGTAAAGATCTGAACGCTTCAAACATCCTCACTTGTAGAGGTGAGGCGGATCATCGAGGCTCGGGCAATCGACTACAATATCGTCAGACTTCACATGAGCCTCGGTGGCCTCCCATCGTCGACGTTCGCCAACCAGTCCCACGAGGACCCAAACCCCGCCAGACCTAAACTTGTAACTGGCAGGGGAAATGAGGAGCACATCAGTTTCCTGCAGCTTTAGCGCGTATGCAGTGAGCCGCCGAGCGCTGATAAGCCGGATGGTGTTGGATGCGTTGTTCCGCTTTAATTCTTTTCAGGAAGGGTGTGTTGCGGCGGGGGCTTAGCGGCGGTCCGGCATAGAAGGAGCCCTC
>CALROF020000331.1:0-4227 GCA_943369775.1 Reyranella massiliensis 521 | reverse complement strand
ATGCTGAGCGAGCCGCAGATCCTCGACAAGCTGTCGAACAAGGACGCCGCGATACGCAAGGAAGCCGCCAAGTCGTTCGGCAAGGTGCAGGGCGAGAATATCGCGGTCTTCTCGCTGATCACCAACACGCTGATCAAGGACAAGGAGATCGACGACCGCTGGCGCAAGTACGCGCGGCCGCAATCGTTCCGTAACCTGGCCAACGTCGTGGAGGACGAGGTGGTCGACGCACTCGCGGCGTCGGTCAAGAAGGCTTACCCCAAGCTCGCGCACCGCTACTACAAGCTGAAAGCGAAGTGGTTCGGCGTCGAGACCATGCCCTACTGGGACCGCAACGCGCCGCTGCCCGAGCATGACGACCGCACGATCCCGTGGCCCGAGGCCGAGAAGATCGTGCTCGACGCCTATCGCGCCTTCTCGCCCGAACTGGCCGACGTGGGACAGAAATTCTTCGGCACGGGCTGGATTGATGCGCCGGCGCGGCCGGGCAAGTCGCCGGGCGCCTTCGCCCATCCCACGGTGCCGTCGGCGCATCCCTATCTGCTGCTGAACTACCAGGGCAAGGTGCGGGACGTGATGACGCTCGCGCACGAGCTGGGCCATGGCGTGCACCAGGTGCTGGCGGCGGGGCAGGGTCCGCTGATGGCCGACACGCCGCTGACGCTTGCGGAAACGGCATCGGTGTTCGGCGAGATGCTGACCTTCCAGTCGCTGCTCAAGACCGCGCCCGACAAGGCCACGCGCAAGGCGATGCTGGCCGGCAAGGTCGAGGACATGCTGAATACCGTCGTGCGCCAGATCGCCTTCTACGATTTCGAGTCGCGCCTGCACATGGCGCGCCGGGAAGGCGAGCTGACGCCCGATGCGATCGGCGAGATCTGGATGGCGGTGCAGAAGGAGAGCCTGGGGCCGGCCTTCAGCTACGACGACGAGTACAAATACTACTGGTCCTATATCGGCCACTTCATCCATTCGCCGTTCTATGTCTACGCCTACGCCTTCGGCGACTGCCTGGTGAACTCGCTCTATGCCGCCTACCAGGCCAAGCCCGAGGGCTTCCAGGCGAAGTATCTCGACATGCTGAAGGCGGGTGGCGTGAAGCGGCACAAGGAACTGCTGGCCCCCTTCGGCCTCGACGCCTCGGATCCGGCCTTCTGGGACAAGGGGCTGGGCGTCATTTCCGGCTTCGTCGATGAACTTGAGAAGCTGTGAGTTGCAAACATTCCCTCATCCTGAGGAACGAGCGGAGCGAGTGTCTCGAAGGATGGGAACGAGCACCATGCCTGCGGCCGACCCTTCGAGACGGCGCTTCGCGCCTCCTCTGGGTGAGGCGGTGTTTCGCCCATGAGTAACGAAAACGACTCCCTCGGCGGACGGCTGGGACGTTACGCCAAGGTCGGCACCTCCGTCGGCGGGCTGGCGGTCAAGCTGGCGGGGCAGCGCTATCTCGGCTTCGGCCTCGACCGCGACAAGCATGCCGGCGAGCTAAAGGCCGCACTCGGCGGCCTCAAAGGGCCGCTGATGAAGGCGGCGCAACTGCTCGCCACCATTCCCGATGCGCTGCCGCCGGAATATGCCCGCGAGCTCTCGCAGCTCCAGGCCAACGCGCCCGCCATGGGCTGGGCCTTCGTGCGCCGGCGCATGGCGAGCGAACTCGGCCCCGACTGGCAGGCGAAGTTCGCCACCTTCGACAAGGAAGCCTCGTTTGCCGCCTCGCTGGGTCAGGTGCATCGCGCCACCTTGAAGGACGGCACGCCGGTCGCCGCCAAGCTGCAATATCCCGACATGGCCTCGGCACTCGAAGCCGACCTCAACCAGCTCAAGCTGGTCTTTGCTGTCGGCCAGCGCTTCGATCCCGCGATCCGCACCGACGAAATCCATGCCGAGATCACCTCGCGGCTGCGCGAGGAGCTGGACTATCGCCGCGAGGCCAAGCATGTCGCGCTCTACCGCCACATGCTGCGCGACGAACCGCAGGTTCATGTGCCCGACGTCGTCGCCTCGCATTCGACCGACCGGCTGCTGACGATGGGCTGGCTCGACGGCGAGCCGCTGCTCAACTGGAAGACCCGTTCGCAGGAGGAGCGGGACGCGCTGGCCATCGCCATGTTCCGCGCTTGGTACGTGCCGTTCTATTACTACGGCGTCATCCATGGCGATCCGCATCTCGGCAACTATTCGGTGCGGCCCGACGGGTCGGTGAACCTGATGGATTTCGGCTGCGTGCGCATCTTCCCGCCGCGCTTCGTGCGCGGTTCGATCGAGCTCTATCGCGCGTTGATGACCGACGACGAGGCACGCGCCGTCGCGGCCTACGAGGATTGGGGATTCACCGGCCTCAGCCGCGAGATGATCCAGGTGCTGAACCGGTGGGCCGCCTTCCTCTACGGGCCGCTGATGGACGACCGTCCGCGCCGCCTCACCGAAGGCATGGCCGAAGGCTACGGTCGCGAGATGGCGCAGAACGTGTTCGGCGAGCTGCGCAAGATGGGCGGCGTGCGGCCGCCGCGCGAGTTCGTGTTCATGGACCGCGCCGCTATCGGCCTCGGCTCGGTGTTCATCCACCTCCGCGCCTCGATCAACTGGCACCAGCTTTTCGAGGGCATGATCGAGGGCTTCGACGTCGATGCGCTGACCGAGCGTCAGGACGTGGCGCTGCAGGAAGCGGGCCTCAAGGAAGCGGAACTCAAGTGAACATCCTTGTAACGGGCTCCTCGGGCTGGCTCGGCCAGACCCTGGTGCCCCGGCTCGCGCGCGACGGACACAAGGTGATTGGGCTCGATCCCGAGGCGGGGCCGACGACGTCGGTCGTGGGCTCCGTCGTCGATCGCGCGTTGATCCATCGCCTCATCCAGGACGAGGGCATCGAGGCGATCGTCCATGCCGCGGCGCGCCACAAGCCGCATATCGAGACGCACGACAATTCCGAGTTCGTCGCGGTAAACGTGCAGGGCACGTTGAACCTGCTGGAGGAGGCGGTGGCGCCGGGCTCCAAAGTGGACCGCTTCGTCTTCACCTCGACCACGTCGCTCATGATCTCGCAGGAGATCCGCGACGGGAAGGCGGGCGGGGCGAAGGAGGCGGTGTGGATCGACGAGAGCATGACGCCGCTCAAGCCTCGCAACATCTACGGCGTCACCAAGCTCGCGGCCGAGGAGCTGTGCCGGCTGTTCAACCACCTGCACAAGCTGCCGGTGCTGGTGCTGCGCACCTCGCGCTTCTTCCCCGAGGAAGACGACATGGCGCACGCCATCGCGCAGTCCGGCGAGAACACCAAGGCCAACGAATTCCTGTTCCGCCGCCTCTCGGTCGAGGATGCTGCCGAAGCCCATGTCGTGGCGCTGGCCAGGGCGAAGGACATCGGCTTCGACACCTTCATCGTCTCGGCGCTGACGCCGTTCCGCCGCGAGGATTGCCGCGCCCTGATCGCCGACGCCCCGTCGGTCGTCGCGCGCTACTTCCCGGACTATCGCAAGCGCTATGCCGCGCGCGGCTGGACGATGTTCGACACCGTCGACCGCGTCTACGATTCCTCGAAGGCGGCCAAGGTCCTTGGGTTCACCTGCCGTACCAATTTTAAGGAAGTGCTCGACGGGCTTTCCTGAGGCCCATCCTTCGAGACGGCGCTTCGCGCCTCCTCAGGATGAGGTTGGACACTTAGCCCTCATCCTGAGGAGCGCGCCGCTTCGCGCGAAGTAATCTTCGCGCTTTAGCGGTGCGTCTCGAAGGATGGACCCCAGGCACAGTGCTATAGTCCGCGCCATCATGAACCCCATCCGCCTCCATCCTTTCGTCGCGCGGCTCGATCGGTCGATCCGGCTCGACGGTGAGGACCTGGCGGCGCTCGAGCATCTGCTGGGCAACCGCACCGTCGCCAAGAAGGCGAAGGACATCATCGTCGAGGGCTACGAGTACAAGGCGCTGCACGTCGTCGAAGAGGGCATCGCCATCCGCTACAAGCTGCTCGACAGCGGCAAGCGGCAGATCGTGAACGTGGTGCTGCCCGGCGACATCATCGGATTTCCCGCCTGCTTCTACGAGCACGCCGTCTTCTCGGTCTCGGCGGTGGACCGCATGAGTCTCAGCCACGTGCCGCTCGATGCCTTCACCGCGCTCTGCCTGCAGCGGGCCAACATCGCGACGGCGCTGGTCTGGTTCGCCGCGCGCGAGGCGTCGATCTATGCCGAGCACATCATCGGCGCCGGCCGGCGCGAGCCCTTGCCGCGG
>CALROF020000330.1:0-4234 GCA_943369775.1 Reyranella massiliensis 521 | reverse complement strand
CGATCAATGCCCGTTCCGGGATATCGACCTTGAAAGGTTCGGGAGTGTCGTAACGCGTATCGCCCATGAGCACAGGCGTAGCGCGGAACTCACCCTTCCAGCAAATCGCGCTTCAGCCGCTCGCGTAGGTCGGCGCCGATCCCGAGCGCTTTCTCGGCGAAATCCTCAGGCGTGCCGAAATCGCCACGTACCACCTCGAAGGCTGCTTCCAGGTAGGGCGTGCGGGCTTCGATGATGGCAGCGCGGGTATCGATGTCGAGTTCGGGGTAGCGGCCGATATGGCCGGTCCACAGCTCGTTGGTGCGGAGATAATCTTCCATCACGGTTTCCCACGGCACACCCAGCAGGGTCAGCAGCAGGGCCGAGGCAAAGCCGGTGCGGTCCTTGCCCGCCGTGCAGTGGAACACCAGGGGACGATGCTCGCCGTCGCTCAGGGTCGCGAACAGGGTGCGAAAGCCAGGGGCGCAGCGTCGCGGATAGTCGCGATAGTGGTCGGTCAGGAACTGCATCATCAGATGCGGACTGGCCGTGCCGTCGGCCACGGCGCCACGGATCTTGTCGCCTACGCCTGGTTCGATATGCGCGCCGACGATGCGGCACGACAGGCCCTCGACGAGGTGTGGCGTCTCGGCTGCTTCGGACACGCCGCGCAGGTCGACGATGGCGCGCACGCCGAGCTGGCCGAGGGCCGAGCGATCCTCGTCCGTCAAGCCACCGAGATGGGCCGAGCGGAACACGGTGCCGCGCCGCACGAGGCGACCGTCGGCAGTGCGATAGCCGCCGAGGTCACGGAAATTGGAGCCGCCTTTCAGCGGTACGATAAAGGGCAGGGTTTGATCGGGCATGTCCCTGTTTTATCACGCCAGGCCGCTCCGAATCATGTCGGATCCGGGTCAGAATTTTTGCGACAGCGTCACGAAGAAGGCCCGCCGCATTCCGTACTGCGGTGCGCCAACGCCCACGCCGGTGCCATCGCGCAACTGATAGGAAAGGTCGGTGAGGTTGATCGCATCGAAACGGATCGTTGTTCCCTTGCTCCCCGGCAGGGGAATCTTCTGTGCAACGGAGAGATTGACCGTCGCATAGGCGGGCAGGGACGTGTCGTTGGGGGTTATGACGCTGGTACGCAATCCGCTACCGAACAGCATGTCGGCCGAGACGCGCGTCGCCCACTCGCTGCCCTGATTGAAGACGTAGGCCGCACCGGCGGAGCCTGTCCAGCTTTGGTCGTGGTCCGCGAAGATCCAGTGGCTCGCGATATAGTCGAGATCGGCCTGCTCGAAATTGAACTGGGCAGAGTTGATGTTGGTCGAGGAAACTCGTGACCAGGCGAGGTTGGCGTAGGCCGACCAGGGCCCCTTGTCGTAGTTGGCGAACAGCTCGAAGCCCTTCACCTGGGCATAGGCATAGTTGAACGCTGTCTGAAAGACCGGCGCGCCGAACTGGCCCTTGTCGAGGTAGTTCTCGGCGAACTTGTAGAAGCCGCTGAAGCCCACCGTCAGGCCATCGACCGGCTTCACCGTGAGGCCGATATCGAAATAGTCGGAGCGCTCTGCCCGGACAGGATCGTTGCGCGTGACTTCGGTTGCGGCGGTCGTGCCGGCACGCACGGCGATGGAGTTGAAGCCCACCTGGTTGAGCGGGGCGGGGACGAAATAGCGCGAGTAGCCGGCGCGCAGGGCGATCTTCGGATCGGGCTCCCAGACCAAATTTACGCGTGGGCTGAGCTGGTTCTCGGTCGTCGCCGCAGAAATGGCATCAAAGCGGGCACCGAAGTTCATGGTGAGCGTCGGCGTGACCTTCCATTCGTCCTGCAGGTAGACGCTGTAGGTCCAGCCGACCAACTCGGAACCATCGGTGAACCCGACGGTCTGCTCGCCCGGGATGAACTCGGCATCTGGATCGCTCGGGTCGGGCACGAGAGGCAGGGCGTTGGTCTGAGAGAAGCTCGTGACTCGTTCGCGCTGTACGAGGAAGCCACCGCGGATCGTGTGGTTCGACGCGATCTTCCAGCTCGCATCGGCCTGCGCGCCGACGGCAAAACTCGTGCGCTTCGCCCAGGGCGCAATGCCGTTGTAGAGCAGGTCGCCCAGCGCGTCGGGCTGATAGGAAAGATCGGAATAGCGGGCGAAGCCCGAAAGCTGCAGGTTGAAGTTCTGGTAGCTCTTCTGCAGCGAAGCGATGCCGAAGTAGGTGTCCTCCCACTGGCGTTGGTCGAGGAACGAGCTGTTCTGGTTGGTAATGCCGTTCACCGCGAAATTCGGCATCTGTCCCGGCACATTGGGAATCTGGTAACGGGCGCTGGCGCCGCCACCGATGAAGCTCAGTCGCGTGTTCTCGTCGACGATGCCTGTCACCTTGGCCAGCGCATACCATTGGGCCGTGTTGTCATGGATCGGTAACGCCGAGCCTGCGGGATTCTCGATGCCGATGCCGTTGCTGACGTACTGGCCGACGGCGAAGTAGTCGATCGCACCGCTGCGGCCGCCATATTCGAGCGCCGGCTGGACCCAATTGTAGGAGCCGAGCATGGTCGAGGCTTCGCCGCCGGGATTGGTCGTGCCGGACTTCACGTTGATGTCGACGACGCCCGCGGTGCGCAGACCATATTGGGCGGGCAGGGCGCCGGTGATGAGCGACAGGGAGTCGGCGAAGCGCGGCGACAGGATCTGGCTGAACAGGGCGAGGCCCTCGGGAAGCTGCACGCCGTCGAGCCGGTACTGCAGGCTACCATGGTCGCCGCGGACATGGATCTGGCCGAAGCCGTCCTGGACCACGCCGGGCGCCCGCAAGAGCACCTGATTAAGCGAGGCATTGTCCCCGAGGGGGATGTTCTGAAGCGCGGAGGCGGCAAAGTCGTAGCGGGTCGCGCCGAGGCTGGGCAGGATCTCGGTCCGTTCACGATCGAGCTGCTTGGCGACGACTTCGAGCGGCGGGACGGTGATGACCGGGCCTGAGCCTGCGGCTGGATCCGGCGCCGGGTTCGTCTGGGCAAGGACGGGAGCCGCGGCCGAGAGGGAGGCCGAAAGGGCCAATGCCGATACACCAAGTCGCCGCCGCATTTCTGGCCCCTTTTCTGCAATGTTATGTCGTAACGTTACAATATAACATTTTATGGGGCAACAGAGGCAGGCCGACGGCTAGGCATGCCTGCCCTGCTGTTCCTACGGTTTTTTCGTCCAGCGCGGCGGAAGCAGGCGGGTATTGAGAAAGAAGGGGATGCTGTTGTCGGTCAGCCGGATGGAGCCGATCAACGGCAGGTCGTACTTGGCCTGGAAATAGATTTCAGACCGTTGGGCAATGCCCGGATCGTCGTTGATCGGATGGCCGATCAGCGATCGGAAGGGGCAGGTGAAGGTGGCCGATTCACCGGGTTCGAGGCCCGTGCCTGTACGAGAGGAGAACCGCACATCGGTCGCCTCGAGCAGTGTCGGCGGCAGCCCGGATGCACGGACGTGATCGAGAACGCAACCGACCTTCAGATTTGCCAGGGCAAACCAGGAATCCTTGTTCTCCACCTTGAAGGTCACGTCGAAGGGCGAGCCGTCCTTCACTTCGTCCGACGAGTAGCTCGGGACCGGCCGCAGCGACCATGCACCAAAGGCCGCGCCGGCAATCACCATGAGAATAATAAGTGTCATAAACAGGCGCTCCAGCGATTGCGCGCCATCGCGCGCCATTACCATCAGTTCCTGCTTGAGCGTCGATGTCGGAGGCGGCAGCGGACGCACCCGCGTGCGGGCCTGTCTCGGCGGTCCTGATTTCGAGGCTGCAGAAGCACTCTTTTTGCTGGTGGTCTTCTTCTTTGCCTTCTGCTTCGTCGCCATAGCGTCGGCTTACCCCACCCTGGCTACGAAAAACAGTGGCTTCGGTGGCGTTCGCCGCGTTCGGCCTTTTGCACGCTTGGTGTCGAAGCGTGGAGTATCAGTATACGGATAGTGAGTTGGCCTTTTAAGAAGCCGATTCGACGATTGGGCAGATTTGTCATGAATGGCGCCACGCTGTCGCCGGTCGATGTGAAGCAAAGGAGAGATGCATGCTGTCGAGAAGAGCTTTTATCTTCGCCTTGGCTGCCGCCTCTCTGCTGACGTCCTGGCAAACCCCGGCCAGCGCCTGCACCCGCCTCGTCTATCTGGGGCCCAATGCCAATATCATCACCGCCCGGTCGATGGACTGGAAAAGCGATGTCGCGACGAATCTGTGGGTGCTGCCGCGTGGCATGAAGCGGAGTGGG
>CALROF020000329.1:0-4278 GCA_943369775.1 Reyranella massiliensis 521 | reverse complement strand
TTCTTTTCGGCGAACGACCAGTTGGCGAGCTTGTCGAGCCACGCCTGGATGTGGTCGGGGCGGCGGTTCTGGAAGTCGAGGTAGTAGGCGTGCTCCCAAACGTCGGCGACGAGGAGCGGCGTGCCGCCATGAGCGATCGGCGTGTCGGCATTGGCCGTCGTCTCGATCTTGAGCTTGCCGTCCTTGCCCTTTACCAGCCAGGCCCAGCCGCTGCCGAACTGACCGACGGCCGCCGCCTTGAAGGCCGCCTTGAAGGCATCGAGACCGCCGAAGCTGTCATCCAGCGCGGCCTTGATCTTGCCCGTCGGCTCGCCGCCCTTGGGTGCCATCGAATCCCAGTAGAAGGTATGGTTCCAGATCTGGGCGGCGTTGTTGAAGATCGCCTTGCCTTTCTCGTCCTTGGCCGACTTCTTGATGACGTCCTCGAGGGACAGCTCGGCATAGTCCGTACCCGCCGCCAGTTCGTTCAGCTTGTCGACGTAAGCTTTATGATGCTTGCCGTAGTGGAACGAGATGGTGTTGGCGGACACGACCGGCGCCAGCGCATCGTCAGCGTAGGGCAGCGGCGGCAAGGTGAAATTGGGCTTGGCTTTGTCGAGGGGCATGACGCGTATCCTTACGGCTGGCCCGGAATCTCCCGGGCGGGCGGCGTTCGATATGAACGTTGTGAATCATAAGACGTCGCGGGTGGCGATGACGTTGCGGTTTTCGCCGCAACCTGGGTGAAAAGGTCGCGTTTGCCTTATTGCTGGTCGGGTTTTACCGACGCGAAATTTCGCCGGGACGGATCGCTATCGGCAGCCGCGTCGGTGCGCCCTATGTCTTCCAATGCGTGTGAGCGAGGTGTCGGCGATCCCTCGAAATGCCGTCCATCTCAGCAAGTGAGAACCAGTCGCTCGCAGATGATGCCTTGCGCGCAGTTTTTTCAGCGAACGGTTATTACTTGCGCACTCTTCGGTTGCGTCGGTTGTTTCCATGAGTATCTGTAAGAACCTACTCATCACAGAGGAGGTTCGCCGTGAAAGGCAATCCGCAGATCATCGCCGAACTGAACAAGCTCCTGAAGAACGAGCTGACGGCGATCAATCAGTACTTCCTCCACGCCCGCATGATGAAGCACTGGGGCTTCGAGCGTCTCGGCAAGAAGATCTACGAAGAGTCGATCGGCGAGATGAAGCACGCCGACAAACTCATCCAGCGCATTCTCATGCTCGATGGCCTGCCCAACCTCCAGGATCTCGGCAAGCTGGCGGTCGGCGAAACGGTGCCCGAGTGTCTGCAAGCCGATCTAAGGCTCGAGACCGCGGCGCGCACGGCGCTGGTCGCGGCCGTGACTCATTGCGAGACGGCCAAGGACTATGTCAGCCGCGAGATCGTGGTCGACATCCTCGAAGATGCTGAGGAGCATATCGACTTCCTCGAAACGGAGATCGGCCTGCTCGAGAAGGTGGGCGAGCAGAACTACCTGCAGACGCAGATCGGCGAAGGCAAGGAATCGAGCTGACGAGCGAGGCTCGTCAGTCTGCAGCCAGCAGGGTCTGGGTCGCCCGCTCGTGGGCGATCGTGTGCGCGATGCGCTCGCGCATGTCGCAGGCGCAGGTCCCGCATTGGGGGCTCTTGCCGCAGGCCCGGAAGACATCTGAGGGGCGACGCGCTCCTGCCCGGACGGCAGCGTCGACTTCGCGTTCCCGAATGGCCTTGCAGATGCAGATGTACATGCCTGGCGGCGTTCCCATGCTCTTGCGACTTACTCGCAGACGCAAAGATAGGGGGCCGCTCCGGGGCGGTCAAGTACGCCCAGGACGGCCGTCCGAACGCCGCCTAAAAGCCCTTTAGGCGGTATTTCTCCAGCTTTTCGCGCAAGTCGTCCCCAATCGGATGGGGCGTCTTGCCCTTGAGCCGGACCATGATCATCTCGGCTGCGACGATGCAGAGGTCGTCCTTGAAGGCGGCTGAGGCGACGGTGACCGAGCTGGTGCCCACCTTCAGGACACCCGTTCCCAGTGCGATCTGGCCCGGCCAGTGCGATTCGGCCAGGAAGCTCACGGTCATGCCGGCCGAGATGCCGCGCACGCCGTCCTCTCCGCGCTGCATCATCCCCATGTCGCGGCTGAAGGTGAGCCTTGCCGTTTCGAGATAGGCGCAGAGCGCCACATTGTTGATGTGGCCGGCAGCGTCCTGGTCGGAGAAGCGAACGGTGTCGCTGCACCAGTGCGGATAGATCGAGCGATCCCGCAAACGTTTGTCGCGTGACATGGCCGGAGTGTAGCATCCCGCCGCCATGGCACACCCGATCTTCACCGAAGAGCACGACCTCATCCGCGCCCAGCTTCGGCGCTTCGTCGACGAGCGGGTGAAGCCGCACGGACCGAAGTGGGAGGAGGCGGGCTTCGTGCCGCGCGACGTGCTGGCGCAAATGGGCGAGCTTGGTTTCTTCGGCCTGCGCGTGCCCGAGGCGTTGGGCGGAGCGGGGCTCGATGCGCGGGCATCGGTGGTTCTGGCGGAGGAGGTCGGACGATCGACCCATGGCGGCTTCGCCATCACCGTGCTGGTCCACACCGACATGGCGAGCCCGCACCTCGTCCGTTTCGGCACCAAGCGCCAGCTCGAAAAATATCTGCCCGGCATCATCGCAGGGAAGACCATCACCGCCGTCGGCGTCACCGAGCCCGGCGCCGGATCGGATGTTGCGGGCATCCGTACCCGCGCCGTGCGTGACGGCAATCACTACGTCCTGAACGGCGCCAAGATGTTCATCACCAATGGCGTCCATGGCGATCTCTATTTCATCGCCGCCAAAACCGATCCCGAGGCCAAGGGCTCGCGTGCCATCACCATCTTCATCGTCGAGAAAGGCATGCCGGGCTTCAAGGTCGGCCGTGCGCTCGACAAGACCGGCTGGCGCAGTTCCGACACGGCGGAGCTGATCTTCGAGGATTGCCGCGTGCCGGCGGAGAATGTGCTGGGCGAGGAGAATCGCGGCTTCTATTCGATCATGGCCAACTTCCAGACGGAGCGGCTGGTGATCGGCGCCATGGCCATGGCCGAGGCGCGCGAGGCGATTCGCCTGACCTTCGATCACGTTAGCCAGCGGACAGCCTTCGGCAAGCCGCTCTGGGACAAGCAGGCGATCCGCCAGCGCCTGTCGCGCCGGTTGGCCGAGGTCGAGGCGGCGCGCCAGCTCGTTCATCACACAGCCTGGCTCGACGCCCAGGGCGCCGACTGTGTCGCACAGGTGTCGATGGTGAAGGCGCTGGCGGGCGATCTCGTGAACGAGGTGCTCTACGACTGCGTGCAGTTCCACGGCGGCATGGGCTTCATGCGCGAGACGCCGGTCGAACGCATGTCGCGCGACGCCCGCGTCCAGGCAATCGGCGGCGGCGCCTCCGAGGTCATGCTGGAGGAGATCGCCAAGCGCTTCGGGCAAGCCTTGGCAGATTGACGAGGCCCTAGTTCGGGGCGACCCGGAACGGCCCGATGGAGTTGATGGCGCAGTCCAAGCCACCGCCCTGAGTGCAGATGCGCAAGGCCTCTGCAGTCGCCTCGCTCTCGCTGGCTTTGCCGCTCACGATCCCCACGCGGCCGTTGCTCGAGAGGGCGACAGCCCGCCAGTCGTTGGCGATCAGATACTGGTCGAGGGCCTGGCGCTGCTCCGGCGTGATGTTGCCAATATCCTGCGGGATGAGGACATTGACGGGACGCATGGTCTGCGGCGTGCGTACGAGCGTTTCATTGTTCAACGCGTAGACCAGGCAGGGTCGGCCTGTCAGATGGCCACATATCTGCAGGTTGCGCCGAATGGCATCCCGGTCGTTCTGGCTCGGCGTCCACCAATCAAAGCGATTGTGTCCCAGGACAAGTGCCCGGCTGCGATCCGACTTCAGATAGTTTTCTTCGAGGTTCTTGCGCGCAGGTGCGTTGATCAATGGCGCCGTCGCGGGATCGAAGGGAATCGGCGGATTGGGCCGTGCGGCCGGAATGTAAGGTGCAGGCGGCATCGCCGGCGACCGGAACGACCAGACGACGTTGTTGCCCACGGCGTAGATCATGCAGCGGTCGTAGTCGCGCACGACTGGCACGTCGCGTTGCACGTTCTTGTTGCATTCTTCGAGGGCCACGCGCCGGGCCGTAGCATCGTCGATGCGGCGCGTTGCCATGGCGAAGATACCGCGGACGTTCAGCGCGAAGGCCTTTGAGTCGGCAGCGCTGGTATAGTTTTCGAGCGCCCGCGACCGGAAGTCGGGAACGAACGGCACTTCGGTCGCAACGAACTGACGG
>CALROF020000328.1:0-4306 GCA_943369775.1 Reyranella massiliensis 521 | reverse complement strand
TACGAACTGGAGCTGATGTTCCGTGGCTTCGCCGGCGGCTTCCCGCTTCACCCTCCCAAGTGACGAGTGAGTGCACGCATGAGCACGAACCTGATCGCGAGCCCCAACGACCCCGTCATCCTGAGCCACCTGGAACTGAACGCCCTGATCGAGGCCGCCGTCGAGAAGGGGGCGGAGAAGGGCGCCGAGCGTGCGCTGGCGCGTCTTGGCCTCGCCGATGGCAACGCCGTGCGCGACATCGCCGAATGGCGCTCGCTGGTCGATGCCTACCGCGCCATCCGCCACGGCATGCTGCGGACGCTCGGCCAGATGATGGCCGCCGGCATCATCACCGCGCTGCTCACCTACTTCTATTTCAAGCGCTGAGGCCGGCGCCCGCGCGCTCCTTCGGGCGCAGTCGCGCTAGTGCTTGCCGAGGCTGGAGAAGGTGCGGGCGATCAACTGCTGAAAGCCGCTGCTCGGTCTCGACATCGCCTGCAGCAGCGCCACGGTATTCTTCGCAGGTCCTCTGAAGACCACCTGGATCTTGTCCAGGGTGCAGCCGTTGAAGTTGGGCGGCTCGCCGCCGGAGTAGACCAGGACACAGTTCTGGAACGTGCACTTCGTATACTTGTGGCCGTCGACCTCGATGGTGGCGTCCTTGTAACTGTCACCTTCATGATCGGTCATGCAGAACCTCCCCCTCTGGTTGTCCTCAGCATGCGCCGGGTGTCGGGGGTGAGTCAGCCTCCAAATGACCAAAGCCCCGTCCGGTGACCCGGTGCGGGGCTTTGTCGTCTACGGCCGAAGGCGAGGAAGCAACTGCCGGCTACACGCCGTCTATTGCGGCAGCGATGCTGACGATTGGTTCTTCACGTCGCCCGGTGCAGCAGAGCGCTTGTCCGCGGCGGGCGACGTACGGCGTGCGGCCTCGTTCAGGTTCTGCATGGCCACGTCGATCTGGCGATGGATGTCCGTCATCGACGACGTGTTCGTGAACAGGCCGGCCCGTTCCATCTGCTCGGCGATCTGGAAACGGATGTAGCGATCGTGACGCTCGTCGTTGGGGCGCGCGTAGCTGAGGCCGACCAGCCGCTCGTGCTCGGCCGACGCCACGGTGAAATCGGTCCAGTCCCAATTCGTGCGACCGCCATTGGTCATGCTAGCGTTACCAGCATCCCAGGCGGACGCGCGAATGAAAGAGGGCAGAGGGTTCATCGTGTTCATTGGACTCCGCGTGCGGACGAATTACGCCACAGCCAATGTGAATTTCAACGTCGGTAGCACTGCGTCGGCAGGGATTCAATCCAGAACGGTTCTATTAGGCGTAGACAAAGGCTTTTCGGCCTAAGTTGCATTCTCTTAGCAAAGTCTTTGAGACTACCACAACCCACGCCTGCATCTACTCCTGCATCCCTCTCCCGCATATGGGGAGAGGGGCCGGTCGTTGCGATTGCGACGTTACGCGCCGAACCGCTCGTGGAAGAAGCCGCGCATGGCAGCCCATGAGCGCTTGTCGGTCTTCTCGTTGTAGACGATGGCCGGGTTGAGCGAGCCGTCGGCTTCAGGGTTTGTGAAGCTGTGCGCGGTGTTGCCGTAGCTGTTGACCTGCCAGTCGGCCTTGGCGGCGCGCATCTCCTGCTCGAAGGCCACGACCTGATCGGCCGGGATCATCGGATCGTCGGCGCCCGTGCAGCAGAGCACGCCCGCCTTGACGCTGCCGGCCTGGGCCGGCGCCTTGGTCTGGAGCCCGCCGTGGAAGCTGACGACGCCCTTCAAGTCCACGCCGCCGCGCGCGAGCTGCAGCACGGTCGAACCGCCGAAGCAGAAACCGATGCCGCCGAGCTTCGCCGGATCGACCTCGGGCCGCTGACGCAGCACGTCGAGTGCAGCGCCGGCGCGCGCCATCAGTTTCGGCGGATCGCCCAGCAGGTCGGTGATGATCTCGATGGCCTTCGGCAGCTCGGTCACCTGCTTGCGGTCGCCGAACATGTCGGCAGCAAACGCGACGTAGCCGAGTTCGGCCAGCATCTTCGCGCGGTCCATCGCATGTTTGCCGAGGCCGAACGCCTCGTGCACGACCAGCACGCCGGGACGACGGCCGGTCTTGGTTTCGTCATAGGCAAGAAAGCCACGGCAGGTCAGCGCGCCGTCGCGGTATTCGATATCGGCAGTCTTCATGTTGTGTCCTCCTCTTGCGTCCATGGATCGTCATCGTGTGTGGTAGATCATAACGACTGCAGTCAAGTGACGTCGCGCCGTCCTCTATGCAGGAACGTAGGTCAACCTGATCGCGTCACCGCCGATGCGCTCGCTGGCGACGAGTCGGAGCGGCGGCCGCTCACGCGCGAAGAACGGCTTGCCGTGCCCCAGCACGGCGGGATGGAAATAGAGTCGATATTCGTCGATCAGCTCGGTCACGCTGCCCGCCAGCTCGGGCCCCGAAACCGAAAGCTCTCCCGCGAGCCGTTCCTTCAGCCCGCGTATCGTCGCCTCGACGTCTCCGTCGACAAGCGTCGCGTTGGGGCCGACCGACTTCAAGGTCCGCGACACCACCCACTTCGGCTGCTGCCGCCACGCCGCGGCAAACTCATGGTGCTCGGCGTTCCACTCGGGGCGGTCCTCGTCCCAGTAGCGCATGGCTTCGTACATGCGACGTCCGTACACGCTGCCCGCCAGATCGCGCACATGCTCGATCCAGTGACGATAGAGCGGGGCATCCGGCGGCGCCATGCGCTCGTGGTCGACATAGCCATCCAGCGACAGGTTCATTCCGAAGACGAGCTTCGCCATGCCGTAAATCTCCGCTCCAGTTTCCTCGCCCCCGCGAGCCACCGTTACGCACAAACCGGTGTGCCGGCAAACCCGACGTTCTCGCCGGTCGCGCGCCGCTCACTTCATCGTATCGAGGGTCTCGACAATCGGTGTGTTGGACACCTGCAGAACGCCGCGGCGCGCATAGTCGAGGTCGATCACCATCCACATGGCCACCGCCAGCACCACGCCGTAGATGGAATCCAGCGTCGAGAATGAGCGGCGGTTGCGTCCCGCCCCGAAGCCGACCAGCCCGTAGGATAGCGCCGCCGCTGCGAGCAGCACCGCCATGATCGGCAGCGGCCAGTGACGCCGCGCCAACGCAAGATGTGAGGTGTTGAGATCGATGACTTGATTGATCGCCGGGAGCACGACCAGCATCAAGGGCGCGTCGTTCGCCGTTCCCTTTAGCGCCGCGTTCCACATGCGCTGGTGCAGCCCGGCGACCTTGTCGACCCGCTTCATGACTTCGGCGCGATCGTTGGTGCTGAGTGCGACGACGCGGTCCTCGGTGTATTCGCGCAGCGCGGCCCTGAGGTCATGCCGCGCGGGCTCGGGCAGGACATCGGCGCGCAGCCAGGCCGTGCCGAGGGCGTTCGCTTCGGCGACGATGAGGTCGGCGCGCTCGATGAACCGCGAGCCTGCACCGGCGAAGCCGAAGCCCACCAGGAAGGCCACCAGCGCCTGGGTGGCGCCGCGGACCACGCCGAGTTGCTGCCCGAAGGTCTCGTCCTTCGGATCGAACCGGCCACCGACGTGGTAGCCCACGCGATGGCTCAGCCATGCGCCGAGTACCAGTCCGGCTGCAATGAGCAGTTCGGCAGTGCCCACGTCGACAGTCCCCCTGTCGCAGGCATTTTATGGCGGACAAATCGCCGACCATTGACTTAGGTCAACGAAGCCGCCGCCGCTTGTCGTATTTTTAGCTGCGATCTCGACATGGAGTGGAGGCCGAAGATGGCTCACTCGACGCACACCGCCTCCCGTTCGCCAGACGCGCTTCAGTCCGCGCCTCAGTCCGCGTTTCGGTGGTCGCAGCAGTCGCTGGTCGATGCTGTGGCGCGCCGCCTCGAACTCGTGCGGCGGCTGCACACGGCAGGGGCGCATCGGCGCGATCCCGCAATCCAGCAACGCATCGACGGCGCGGTTGCCGAGGCAAACGCCGCCCTGGGAACCGGCCCGACCGACGGCGGCCCGACCGGCGGCGGCCCGACCGACGACATCGCAACCGACAGGACAGACAGGCTGGAAGTCGCGTTGCGCGCGCTGGACACGCTCACCTTCGAGCTGTGCGAGGAGTAGACCATGAGCACCCAAGAAGCGGAGATCTCTTCCAGGCGGCTGCACGAGGCGGCGCGGGCGCCGGAGTTTCTCAGTCCGGCCGAGCGTTGCGCCAAGGGCAAGGCGTTTCGCGATGCCGTTCCCCGTTCGGCGCACGGCGAATGGAAGCGGCCGGACGACCGGCGCGATCCAATCGACGCGCTCGCCGAGTCGAATGTCGGCCGCCAGAAGC
>CALROF020000327.1:0-4343 GCA_943369775.1 Reyranella massiliensis 521 | reverse complement strand
CTTCGGCTCCTCGCAGCTCAGCCAGTTCATGGACCAGACCAATCCGCTGTCGGAAGTGACGCACAAGCGTCGCCTGTCGGCGCTTGGACCGGGCGGTCTGACGCGCGAGCGTGCCGGCTTCGAGGTGCGCGACGTGCATCCGACGCATTACGGCCGCATCTGCCCGATCGAAACGCCGGAAGGCCCGAACATCGGTCTGATCAACTCGCTGGCGACCTACGCCCGCGTCAACCAGTACGGCTTCATCGAGAGCCCGTATCGCAAGGTTGTCGCCAGCCGCGTCAGCGACGAGGTCGTCTATCTCTCGGCGATGGAGGAGGGCCGCTACACGGTCGCTCAGGCCAATGCCGAGATCGACGCCAAGGGCAAGTTCGTGTCCGAGCTGGTGCAGTGCCGCAAGGGCGGCGAGTACATTCTCGGCCGGCCCGAGACCATCGACTTCGTCGACGTCTCGCCCAAGCAGATCGTCTCGGTTGCCGCGGCGCTGATCCCGTTCCTCGAGAACGACGACGCCAACCGCGCGCTGATGGGCTCGAACATGCAGCGCCAGGCGGTGCCGCTCATCCAGGCCGAATCGCCGCTGGTCGGCACCGGTATGGAAGAGGTCGTCGCCCGTGACTCCGGCGTTGCCATCGCGGCGCGCCGCACCGGTATTGTCGACCAGGTCGACGCGATGCGTATCGTCGTGCGTGCGACGGAAGACGTCGGCCCGAACCGGCCGGCCGTCGACATCTATAACCTGCTGAAGTTCCAGCGTTCCAACCAGAGCACCTGCATCACCCAGAAGCCGCTCGTGAAGGTCGGCGACCAGGTGAAGAAGGGCGACATCGTGGCCGACGGTCCGTCGACCCGCGATGGCGAGCTCGCTCTCGGCCGCAACGTGCTCGTCGCGTTCATGCCGTGGAATGGCTACAACTTCGAAGACTCGATCCTGCTCTCCGAGCGCATCGTGCGCGATGACGTCTTCACCTCGATCCACATCGAGGAGTTCGAGGTCATGGCCCGCGACACCAAGCTCGGCCAGGAAGAGATCAGCCGCGACATTCCCAACGTCGGCGAGGAAGCGCTCAAGAACCTCGACGAGGCGGGTATCGTCTACATCGGCGCCGAGGTGAAGGCCGGCGACATCCTGGTCGGCAAGGTGACGCCGAAGGGCGAAAGCCCGATGACGCCGGAAGAGAAGCTGCTGCGCGCCATCTTCGGCGAGAAGGCGGCCGACGTGCGCGACACCTCGCTGAAGGTGCCGCCGGGCGTCGAAGGCACCGTGGTCGAAGTCCGCGTCTTCAACCGCCGTGGCGTCGACAAGGACGAGCGCGCGCTTGCCATCGAGCGTGACGAGATCGAGCGTCTCGCCAAGGACCGCGACGACGAAAAGGCCATCCTGGAGCGCAGCTTCTACAGCCAGATCCAGGAAATGCTGCTGAACCAGGTCGTGGCCGGCGGGCTGAAGGGCCTGAAGCCGGGTACGCGCATCACCGATGAAGTGCTGGGTG
The DNA here is from genome assembly GCA_943369775.1 of Reyranella massiliensis 521. Taxonomy (GTDB): domain Bacteria; phylum Pseudomonadota; class Alphaproteobacteria; order Reyranellales; family Reyranellaceae; genus Reyranella; species Reyranella massiliensis_C. The sequence continues at coordinate 2,850 of CALROF020000327.1, read as the reverse complement.
AGTACACGCCTGGCCAGTGGCGGCAGATCGCGGTCAAGACCGACAAGAAGCAGTCCGAGATCGAGGCGCTGAACAAGCAGTTCGACGAGTCGATGAAGCGTCTGCAGGACCGGTTCGACAGCAAGGTCGACAAGCTGCAGCGCGGCGACGAGCTGCCGCCGGGCGTGATGAAGATGGTCAAGGTCTTCGTCGCGACCAAGCGCAAGCTGCAGCCGGGCGACAAGATGGCCGGCCGTCACGGCAACAAGGGCGTGATCTCGCGCATCATGCCGCTCGAGGACATGCCGTATCTCGAGGAGGGTGGCCCGGTCGATATCGTGCTGAACCCGCTCGGCGTGCCGTCGCGCATGAACGTCGGTCAGATTCTCGAAACCCACCTCGGCTGGGCCGCGGCGGGTCTCGGCAAGAAGATCGGCGAGATGCTGGCGAATGCCCGCGAGGCCTCGGCGGTGCAGATCAAGAAGCATCTGCGCGACATCTACGGCGAGAAGACCTTCAAGGCCGACATCGCCGATCTCGACGACGAGCGCGTGATCGAGCTCGCCCGCAACCTCTCGAAGGGCGTGCCCTTCGCGTCGCCGGTGTTCGATGGCGCGCACGAAGCCGACATCGTCGGCATGCTTGAGATGGCGGGTCTCGACAAGTCGGGCCAGGTCACCCTGGTCGATGGTCGCACGGGCGAGCCGTTCGATCGCAAGGTGACCGTGGGCTACATCTACATGCTGAAGCTGCACCATCTCGTGGACGACAAGATCCACGCGCGGTCAATCGGCCCCTACAGCCTCGTTACCCAGCAGCCGCTGGGCGGCAAGGCCCAGTTCGGCGGTCAGCGCTTCGGCGAAATGGAGGTGTGGGCACTCGAGGCTTACGGCGCCGCCTACACACTGCAGGAGATCCTTACCGTCAAGTCGGACGACGTTGCCGGCCGCACCAAGGTCTACGAGGCCATCGTGCGCGGCGACGACACCTTCGAGGCGGGTATCCCGGAGTCCTTCAACGTTCTGGTCAAGGAGCTGCGCTCGCTCGGCCTCAACGTCGAACTGAACCAGTCGGCCACGTGAACGTGGCCGGCAACCTCTCTGCATTCGTCAATTAAGTCCAACGAACCCCCACAAGGGGTGAACTGGAGACCATAAAGATGACCGACCTCATCAACGTACTGGGCCAGCCGCAGGGCACGCCGACCTTCGACGAGATCCGCATCTCGATCGCCAGCCCCGAGCGCATCCGCACCTGGAGCCACGGCGAGATCAAGAAGCCGGAGACCATCAACTACCGCACGTTCAAGCCGGAGCGTGACGGCCTGTTCTGCGCGCGCATCTTCGGGCCGATCAAGGACTACGAGTGCCTGTGCGGCAAGTACAAGCGCATGAAATTCCGCGGCATCACCTGCGAGAAGTGCGGCGTCGAAGTGACGCTGACCAAGGTACGCCGCGAACGGATGGGCCACATCGAGCTCGCCTCGCCGGTGGCGCACATCTGGTTCCTGAAGTCGCTGCCGAGCCGCATCGGCCTGCTGCTCGACATGACGCTGCGCGATCTCGAGAAGATCCTCTACTTCGAGAACTACGTCGTCACGAACCCCGGCCTGACCGCCCTCAAGTATCGCGAGCTCCTGAACGAGGACCAGTACCTCAACGCGCTCGACGAGTACGGCGATGGTTCCTTCGAGGCCGAGATCGGCGCCGAGGCGATCCGCGCCATGCTGCAGGCGATCGACCTCAACGAGGAGCGTCCGCGGCTTCGCGAAGAGCTGCGCGAGACGACCTCCGAGGCCAAGCGCAAGAAGCTCGTGAAGCGCCTGAAGCTTTGCGAGAACTTCATCGAATCCGGCGCGCGTCCGGAGTGGATGATCCTCGAGCTGGTGCCGGTGATCCCGCCCGAGCTGCGCCCGCTGGTGCCGCTCGACGGTGGCCGCTTCGCCACCTCCGATCTGAACGACCTCTACCGTCGCGTCATCAACCGTAACAACCGGTTGAAGCGCCTGATGGAGCTGCGGGCTCCCGACATCATCGTGCGCAACGAGAAGCGCATGCTGCAGGAGTCGGTCGACGCCCTGTTCGACAACGGCCGTCGCGGCCGTGTCATCACGGGTGCCAACAAGCGTCCGCTGAAGTCGCTCAGCGACATGCTCAAGGGCAAGCAGGGCCGCTTCCGTCAGAACCTGCTCGGCAAGCGCGTCGACTACTCGGGCCGTTCGGTCATCGTGGTCGGTCCGGAGCTCAAGCTGCACCAGTGCGGCTTGCCCAAGAAGATGGCGCTCGAGCTGTTCAAGCCGTTCATCTATTCGCGGCTGCAGAACTACGGCATGGCCAACACCATCAAGGCCGCCAAGCGCATGGTCGAGAAGGAGCGGCCGGAAGTGTGGGACATCCTCGAGGAGGTCATCCGCGAGCATCCCGTGCTGCTGAACCGTGCTCCGACCCTGCATCGACTCGGCATCCAGGCTTTCGAGCCCGTGCTGATCGAAGGCAAGGCGATCCAGCTCCACCCGCTGGTCTGCACGGCCTTCAATGCCGACTTCGACGGCGACCAGATGGCGGTGCACGTGCCGCTGTCGCTGGAAGCCCAGCTCGAAGCGCGCGTGCTGATGATGTCGACCAACAACATCCTCTCGCCCGCCAGCGGCAAGCCGATCATCGTGCCGTCGCAGGACATCGTGCTCGGCATCTACTACATCACGCTCGAGCGCGACGGTGAGCCGGGCGAGGGCTCGCTGTTCTCCGACATCGGCGATCTCGAGCACGCGCTGCACAGCCGTACGCTCTCCATGCACGCCAAGATCAAGATGCGTCTGGAGGCCTACGACGATAAGGGCATCCTGGCTCAACGCGTGGTCGAGACCACGCC
>CALROF020000326.1:0-4460 GCA_943369775.1 Reyranella massiliensis 521 | reverse complement strand
TTCATGTCGTAAGTCAGCCGGCCATCCTTCACGTAGAGCGAATAGCCAGTCGTGGCGTCACCATGCGCGATCAGCACGCCCTCGGTGGTCGGGCCATCGACATGGACGTCGGCCTCGATCGTATAGGTGCGGTTGCGCACGTCGGGCGCCACATCGGTGGGCACATGCCCCATCCCAGCATGGAAGACGAAGCGGTTGCGCGGCCCGTGGAAACGCTTTGCGTTGTCGGCGAAGCGCGGCGCGAAGCGATCGTCGAGCGGCAGCACCTTGCTGCGCTCGGCCTGCCGCCACCATTCCTCGATCATCGCCTTGAGCCGCTCGGGCTCCTTCTCGGCAAGATCGTCGACCTCGTTGAAGTCGCGCGCGAGGTTGTAGAGTTCCCACTTGTCGTTGGCGAAGTCGGACCCTGGCGGATGATACGACACCGCCTTCCAGCCGCCCTGCACCAGGCCGCGATGGCCGAACATCTCGAAATACTGCGCCTTCGACTTGGAGCGCGCCTTCGCATTGGCAAGGCTTGGCGCAAACGACGTGCCTTCGAGCGGCATCTGCTTCACGCCGTTGATCGCCTTCGGCGGCTTGATGCCCACGACATCGAGCAAGGTCGGCACGAGATCGCTGGCATGGCAGAACTGATGGCGCAGTTCGCCCCGCGCGGCGACTCCCTTGTCCCAGGCCATCACCAGCGGATCGCGGATGCCGCCGCCATGGGTATTCTGCTTGTAGCGGCGCAACGGCGTGTTGGCCGCCATCGCCCAGCCCCAGGGGAAATTGGAGTGCGTATCGGGGCCGCCGATATCGTCGATGCGGGCGATCTTCTCGTCCAGCGATTCACGACGGAGGTTGTAGGGCCCCATGGCATTGATCATGCCGAACGGACCGCCCTCCTGGCTGGCGCCGTTGTCCGACATGACGATGACCAGCGTGTCTTCGAGCTGACCTGCCGTCTCGAGGAACTGCATCAGGCGGCCGATATGCTGGTCGGCATGCTCCAGCATGGCGGCATAAGCGGACTGCAGACGCGTGAACATGCGCCGTTCGGGTTCCGCAATCTCGGCCCAGGGACGCACCGAATCGTTGCGCGGCGGCAGTTGCGTCTTCTTCGGGACAATGCCCATCTCGATCTGTCGCGCGAGTCGCTTCTCGCGCTCGACGTCCCAGCCCTCGGCAAAGACGGGATCGTACTTCGAGATCATGTTGAACGGCGCCTGGTGCGGCGCATGGCAGGCGCCGAAGGCCACCCAGGTGAGCCAGGGCGTCCCCGGATTGTCGCCGACATGATCGGCGAGGTAGCGAATGGCCTGATCCACGAGATCGGATGTCAGATGATAGCCCGTGGCGAAGGTGCCCGGCGGATCGACCGGCGTGTTGTCGCGCACCAGCTCCGGCGCGTACTGATCCGTTTCGGCATCCATGAAGCCATAGAAGCGATCGAAGCCGCGCCCGAGCGGCCAGCCGTCGAACGGGCCGGTCGCGCCCGATTCCGTGAGCGGCGTCACGTGCCACTTGCCCAGCATGTAGTTGCGATAGCCATGCGGGCGCAGCATTTCGGCAATGGTACCGGCCTCGCGGCTGATCTTCCCGCGATAGCCGGGATAGCCTGAATCGAAATTGGCGAGACAGCCGACGCCGACGGAGTGATGGTTGCGCCCGGTCAGCAACGCCGCCCGCGTGGTCGAGCACATCGCCGTCGTGTGGAAGCCGGTGTAGCGCAAGCCGCGCTTGGCGATGGCATCGATGGCGGGCGTGGCGATCGGCGAGCCATAGCACCCGAAATCGGAGAAACCGACATCGTCGAACAGGATGACCAGGATGTTGGGCGCGCCCTTGGGCCGCTTGGGAGCTTCCGGCCAGTAGGGCTGGGAGTCCTGAACAGTCTTGCCGATCTTGCCGTGTCCGTCGCCCGTCATGCGTTTCCCTTTGTTTCACCGGTTGTCCGATACTTACATCCGGCGATCAACCTTGTCGCAATTCATGCCCCGGGTTAGGGAAAGTCATGGCTCAATTCACGTCCGACGGGCTTGCCCTCGCTTATGACGAATTCGGTCCAGCCGATGCGCGCAAGGCGATCGTGCTGGTGCACGGCTTCTCTGCGAATCGCTATGAAAACTGGAAGCGCATGGGCTGGTACGACGCCATTGCCGCCAAGGGTCTACGCGGTTTCGCGCTCGACAATCGTGGCCATGGCGAGAGCGCCAAGCCGCGCGATCCCGCGAAGTACAGCCGCGAGGCGATGGCACGCGATGTATTTGCATTGATGGACCATGCTGGCGTCGAGCGCGCTCACCTGCTCGGCTTCTCCATGGGTTCGCACATCGCCCTGACCGCGGCGCTCACGGACTCCGGCCGCATCGACCATCTCGTGGTGGCCGGCGTGGGCGGCAAGATCTTCGATCCCCCGCGCGAGGAAGGCGCCATGGCCGCCGCCATGGAAGCGGCCAGCCCGGAAGAGATTTCCGATCCAATGCTGAAGAGCTTTCGCCACTTTGCCGACGAGCAGAAGGAAGACCGGCTCGCTCTTGCCGCCTGTTCGCGCGGCGATCGCACACCACTGACCCGTGACACTCTGATGGCAATCCGCCGCCCCACTCTCGTCGTCGCCGGCGCGCGCGACCAGCTCGCCGGCTCCCCGCAGGGCCTGGCCGATGCCATCCCCGGCGCCAAGGCGGTCACTCTGCCGGGCTGCGATCACTTCTCCTGCATCGGCCATCCGCTGTTCAAGGCCAGCGTCTTCGACTTCTTCGACGGCTGGCTGGAGTAGCCGCAATGGCAAAGGTTCCGTTCAAGCGCATTCGCGAACGTGCCGCCAAGCGCAAGGGCGGCGAGAAGGTGCTGACGACGCTTTTGCCAGAAAAGCGAGACAACAAGGCCCTGGCCAAGCTGAGTGACGATCGCGTGCTCTCGGAAATGGCGCGCCGTGTCTTCTCGGCGGGGTTCGTGTGGAGCGTCATCGACAAGAAATGGCCGGGCTTCGAGGAAGCCTTCCTCGACTTCAATCCCAAGCGGCTGCTGTTTCAGCCAGCGGAGTTCTGGGAAAAGCTCGCCTCGGACAAGCGTATCGTGCGCAATCCGCAAAAGATCAGGTCGGTGCGCGAGAACGCGAAGTTCGTGAGCGATATCGCAGCCGAACACGGCAGTTTTGGAAAGTTCCTCGCGACATGGCCTGCCGATGATCAAATCGGCCTGCTCGAGATCCTCGACAAGCGCGGCTCGCGGCTGGGCGGCTTCTCCGCCCAGTACCTGCTGCGCTTCCTCGGCCGCGATTCCTTCATCCTGACCAACGACCTGATTCTCTGCCTGCGCGACAGCGGCGTCCCGCTCAGCGCCAAGGGCACGTCGAAGAAGGACATGAAGCTCGCCCAGGCACAGATCAACGAATGGGCCCAGGAAACCGGCCTGCCGCTCACCCACATCTCCCGCATCTGCGCCATGTCGATCGGAGAGAACCACGACGCCGCGCGCCTGAAACAGAACATGCAGGAGTAGCCCGTGGTCGAGATTTTACTGATCAATCCCAACACCACGGCCTCGATCACCGATCTGGTTCTGAAAACCGCGAAGCAGTTCGCCGCGAAGGATACCCGCCTGCGTGCTGCCACTGGCGCGTTCGGTCCACGCTACATTGCCTCGCGCGCCGCTTATGCGATTGCCGGCCACGCTGCGCTCGATGCTTTCGCCAACGACAAGGGCCGCAAGGATGCTGTCGTACTGGCCTGCTTCGGCGATCCCGGTCTGGCCGCCCTCAAGGAAGTGAGCAAGGTGCCGGTCGTGGGCATGGCAGATGCCTCGGTCTTGCAGGCCTGCGCACTCGGCGGCCTTTTCTCCATCGTGACCGGCGGCGAGCGCTGGAAGTCGATGCTCGAAGAATTCGTCGCGAGCCGCGGCCTCTCCTCCCGGCTGGCGTCGGTACGCACCGTCGCGCCGACCGGAGCCGACATCGCACGCAACCCCAAGGCCGCGATGGCATTATTAGCTAAAGGCTGTAAGGAGTGCGTACGCGAAGATGGCGCCGACGTCGTGATCCTGGGAGGCGCCGGGCTGGCGGGCCTTGCAGCAAAGCTGAAGGGCATGGTCGATGCCCCTCTGCTTGATGGGGTTGCTTGCGCGATCTCCATGGCCGAAGGCCTCGCACAGCAGAAACCCAGCAAGGCAGCCACAGGCGTTCTCGCCGTTCCTGCTCCCGTGCCAAGCGTCAATCTTTCCAAAAGTCTTTCGAAGCTGCTCGGATCGCCTTAGGGTCTTCTGATGCGTCTGGTCAGCTTTCGCCATGCAGGCACGCCAAAGTTTGGCGCGGCCGTCGACGGCGGCATTGTCGATCTTTTCGAGCGTACCGGTGCCCGCTGGCCGAGCCTGCGTGCGGCGATTGCCGCCAAGGGGCTCGATGAGCTTGCGGCGGCCGCCAAGGATGCCAAAGCCGACCTGCCGTTCGGCGAGGTGGATTTGCTGCCGGTCATTCCCGA
>CALROF020000325.1:0-4556 GCA_943369775.1 Reyranella massiliensis 521 | reverse complement strand
CCACATCGTGATGGCGACCAGCGTCAGCGGCACACCGAACCTGCCCGACATCCCGACCCTGGACCGCTTCACGGGGCCAGTGGTTCATTCGAGCAAGTTCACCGACGGTGCCGCGTGGCGCGGCAAGAACGTCTATGTGTTCGGCACGGGGACCAGCGCGCACGACATTGCGCAGGACCTGCACGGCAATGGCGCTCATACGACCATCGTGCAGCGTAGCCCGACCCTGATCACCAACGTCGAGCCCAGCGCGCAGCTCTACGACGGCGTCTATTGCGGTAAGGGGCCGGCCTATGAAGACCGCGACCTGATCAATGTCTCCGTGCCGCTGCGCATGATGAAGGTGGCACACAAGATCCTGACCGACGAATCGCGCCGTCACGATGCCGCTCTTCTCGAAGGACTGGAGAAGGTGGGATTCCGGCTCGAGTTCGGCGAAGGCGGCACGGGCTGGCCGCTGAAGTACCGCTCTCGAGGCGGCGGTTACTATTTCAATGTCGGCGCCTCCGATCTGGTCGCGCGCGGCGAGATCGGCCTCATCCAATATGCCGACATCGCCGAGTTCGCCGCGACCGGCATGAAGATGAAGGACGGCAGCGAACGTCCTGTAGACCTGATCGTGTTGGCCACCGGCTACAAGGGACAGGACCACTTGGTCGGTCAGTTGTTCGGTCCGGAGATCGCCAAGAAGGTCGGTGCGGTCTGGGGCTTCGACCCGGCCACCCAGGAGCTTAACAATATGTGGGTGCCGACCGCGCAACCCGGCCTCTGGTTCACCGGCGGCTCCTTCGCGCAGTGCCGCATGTACTCCAAGTACCTCGCCCTGCAGATCAAGGCGCAGGAAGCGGGGCTGGTACCTCGATAAGGGGACATCGATGCAACAGGTCGCTACAGGCTACGGCCTCATCGAAGGTCCCATCTGGGATCCGGCCCATGGCCTCTATTTCAGCGACGTCATCAACGGCGGCGTTTATCTGCTGGACCGTGCCGGCGCGGTTTCTCAGGCCGTGCCGAAGCGGCGCGGCATCGGTGGCATGGCGCTGCACGACAGCGGCGGTCTGGTGGTGGGTGGACGCGACATCGCCCATGTCTCGCTGGCCAATGGTGGCACGAAGACGCTGTTGCCGCTCGATGCCATTCCGGGCGCGACCGGCTTCAACGACCTCACGACCGACAGTGTCGGGCGCATCTATGTGGGGTCGCTGGCCTTCAAGGTGTTTGGCGGCGAAAGACCGAAACCCGGATATCTGCACGTCATCGAGGTGGATGGCTCGATGCGGACCGTGTCCGACGGCGTGCTGCTGACCAACGGGTTGGGCTTTTCGCCCGACGGGAAACGCCTCTATCACAGCGATGCGCGTGCCGGGATCGTCCGTGTGTACGACGTGGCGACAGATGGTGGTGTCGGCCCGTGGCGGCAGTTCGCCTCGATGGGCGATGGCGGTGTCCCTGACGGATTGAAGGTGGCGAGCGACGGTTCGGTCTGGGTCGCGGACGCCCATGGCGGCCGTGTTGCGGTCTTCGGTGCAGACGGTTCGCATCGTCACGATCTCAAGGTGCCCCTGCCGATGGTCACCAGCGTCTGCTTCGGCGGCGATGATCTGCGCGACCTCTACGTCGTCACGGGCTCGCGTGGCGGTCCGAGCGAGAATTGCGGCAGTATCTTCAGGACGAGGGTCGACGTTGCGGGCTTGGCGCTGCCGCCCGCCAGGACTACGCTGGCGTCCTAACGGGAAATTCATCGGCTGCGTGCGTGCCGCGCTCTGGCGTTATGCAAGAGCGTGGTGCTTCAGTGACATCGGTTCGGATCGGGAGGGCGACCCATGGTTGAAGCCTCGCGTCACGATGCATGGCAGGCGGGCGAAAGCTACGATGCCTATATGGGCAGGTGGAGCCGCAAGGTCGCACCTCGCTTCCTCGACTGGCTTGCCGCGCCGGAGGACCGCGACTGGCTGGATATCGGCTGCGGGACCGGGGCGCTGTCGGCCGCCATTCTCGCGCAGTGCAAGCCTTCGAGCTTGCTGGCCATCGACCCTTCCGACGGCTTCGTCGCCAAGGTGCGGGCAGGCATTACCGACAAGCGCGCCGAGTTCCGGGTCGGCGATGCCCAGGCGGTCGAGGTGGAAACGGACAGCCGCGACATCGTCGTATCGGCCCTGGTGCTGAACTTCGTGCCTGACCGGCACAGGGCGCTCGCAGAGATGAAGCGCATCGTCCGGCCGGGTGGAACCATCGGATTCTATGTCTGGGACTATCCCGGCGGCGGCATGGAATTCGTACGCGCCTTCTGGATTGCCGCGTCGTCGCTCGACCCGGCGGCGCAGGAACTCACCGAGGACAGGCGGTTTCCTTTCTGCACGCCGAAGGGATTGGCAGAGCTGGCGGCGGACGCCGGTCTTGGGCTGGTGAGCTGTGCGCCGATCGAAGTGCCGACGGTCTTCAGCGACTTCGACGACTACTGGCGGCCTTTCACCCTGGGGGCGGGGCCGGCGCCGGGTTACTGCGCGAAGCTGGAGCCAGACGCACGGGAGAAGTTGAGGCAGAAACTGCAGGAAAGCGTTCCCCTGCGGGCCGATGGCGCGATCCCGTTCAAGGCGAGAGCCTGGGCGGTCAGGGCAGCCTTCGATTGAACTGCAAGGAGGCAGCAGGCGGTTCCGCGACCGTCAAAATTAAGGTTTGTGGACGGCGCTGCACATCGGTTGCAACGTGGGCCGGGATTGGCCATATCCGGTCGCCCGACCCACCTTCTTACCGACGGAATCCCCCCCATGACGCCTGCAGAGGCCATTGAGCCGACCCGCGACGCACGAAGCCTGCGTCCGATCCCGCGCCTGATCTTCGCTTCGCGTTGGCTGCAGCTTCCGCTCTATCTCGGCCTGATCGTCGCGCAATGCGTCTACGTCTTTCTGTTCCTCAAGGAACTCGTTCACCTCGTCCTGCACAGCCCCAGCGTCACCGAGCAGCAGGCCATGCTGATCGTGCTGGGCCTGATCGACGTGGTGATGATCTCCAACCTGCTGATCATGGTGATCGTCGGCGGCTACGAGACCTTCGTGTCGCGCATGCAGCTAAATCGCCATCCCGACCAGCCGGAGTGGCTGAGCCATGTCAACGCCAGCGTGCTCAAGATCAAGCTCGCCATGGCAATCATCGGCATTTCCTCGATTCATCTGCTGCGGACGTTCATCGAGGCTGGTTCGCTCGGCAAGCCGGACTCGGCCTACACCGAGGCCGGCATCATGTGGCAGACCATCATCCACGGCCTGTTCATCCTGTCCGCCGTCGGTATTGCCTACGTCGACAAGCTGAGCCAGTCGCCCAACGGTAAGCACTGAGAGTGTCGCGCTACTTGATCGTGTAGCGCTCGACGACCTTGGGCACACGGCTCGTGCCATCGAAGCAGACGATCTCTGCTTCGTGGGCCATGTTTCCCTTGCCGTCCGACTTGTAGGTCGTGACCAGCCCCTTGTAGCTGTCACGACTGAGGGCGCCGCGGACGGCGCTAGGCGTGATGGTCTGCTTGGCCTTCTTGAGGTCGGCGACGATCGTCCCGAGCATCCAGACGGCATCGTATTGGGCGGCCGCGAAAGCGTCGGGCTCGGTCTTGAAGGCGGCGCGGTAAGCGTCAGTGAACGCTTTCATCGGGCCGCTCGTCGCCGAGACCGGCGAGGCCGCGGTTTCGGCACACACGCCCTTCAGCTCGGCGGGTTCCAGTAAGGCTGCGGTGGCGGGCTGGTGCATCGCTGAACCTGCGACGACCGGCAGGTCGGGGAAGAGCTGCCGCGCCTGGCGGACCGCCAGCACCGTCGAGGCGGCATGCAGGTGCAGCACGATCACATCGGCATTGGCGCCCTTGGCGCGGGTGAGTGCTGCTGTCAGGTCGTTGGCGGTCGGCGCCACGCTCTCTTCGAGGACTGGCGGCGACTTCAGATCAGTGAACGTTTTGGCAAGCTGCTCGCGGCCCGATTGGCCGTAGGCGGTGCTCTGGTAGATGACGGCGGGCCGCTTGGCGCCGAGCTTCTCGACCACGTAGCGGGCGTGCGCCACCTTCACCGTCGAATCGCTGGGGAAGAAGCGGAAGAAGTAGGGGTTGCCCATCTCCGACAGCCGCGCCGTTCCCGACACGGTGAGCAGGGGAACACCGACGGTCTGCGCGAGCGGCATCAACGCCAGCATCTGGGTGCCGAGGATCGGGCCCATGACGGCGGGCGGCGGCGTGCGGCCGACGGCCCGTTCCCAGGCCGTCACAGCAGCCTCGGGCGTCGCCTGCGTGTCGAGCACGCGTGTCTCGATCTTGACGTCGCGGAGCTGGCGCTCCGCCAGAATCGCTCCGTTCCGCTGGCTCGTTCCTTCCAGCGCCACGAAGCCCGTAAGCGGCACGAGCACAGGAAGCGAAACATCGGCCTTTTGCGCCGCAGCCGGAGCTGCGAGCGCAAAAGACACGAGTGCCGCGGCTACTGTGCTGCGCCGCCGGCCCATGGCGACATGACCTCGTTCATTCCGGTCAGTTCGCCGGTCTTGGGATCGCGCACGATGCAGGACGGGTTGGCAAAGCC
>CALROF020000324.1:0-4667 GCA_943369775.1 Reyranella massiliensis 521 | reverse complement strand
ATTGCCGGTGTTTCGACGACGCCACTCGCCGACCCGGACTGGGATGAGAAGCGTGCTCGCCATCTGCTCGGACTGTTGGGGCTCTCCGACAAGGCCGAAGCCTGGCCCGACGAGTTGTCCGGTGGCCAGCAGCAGCGTGTTGCCATTGCCCGAGTCATGATCGGGTTGCCCGATCTCATCATCGCCGACGAGCCGACATCGGCGCTGGATCGCGTGTCCGGGCGCGTCGTGGTCGATCAGCTCAAGGATCTTGCCATGCGTGCCAAGTGCGCCGTGGTGCTGTCGACGCACGATGAGCGGATTTTCGACGTCGCTTCGCGTCGCCTCCACATCGAAGATGGGCGGTGTTTCGAAGTGCCGATCCACTACCACTGACGGGCAGCAAGGAATGCTGCTTTTCGTTGTCGACCTGATCGTCCTTGTCTGTCTCCTCGCGCAGTTCGCCATCGCGGGCTACTTCCTCTACCTGATCTACTGGCTGTGGGAGTTGCCGCAGGAACAGGCGGCGGAAGCCTCGCTGCCCGGCGACCTGCCGCGCGTTCTGATCCAGATCCCGGTCTACAACGAGCCTCTGGTCGTCGAGCGTGCCGTGGCCGCTGCCGGCGCGCTCGTCTGGCCGCGCGACAGGCTCACCATCCAGCTCCTCGACGACAGCAACGACCTCACCTCGGATATCGCCGTTCATGCCGTCGCCCGTCTTCGGCGGGATGGCATCGATGCCCATCATGTTCGCCGCAGCGATCGCAGCGGCTTCAAGGCCGGCGCTCTGGCAGCCGGTCTGGCGCTCGACGATGCGCCCTATGTCGCCGTGTTCGATGCCGACTTCGTGCCGCCGCCTGACTGGCTTGGCCGGGCGATGGCAGCGATGCTGGCCAATCCGCGGGCGGCGTTCGTCCAGACCCGCATCGAGTGGGGCAATGGCGACAGCAATTGGCTGACCCGCGCCCAGCGACTCATGCAGGACGCGCATTTCGCGGTCGAGCAGGATGTACGCGCACGGCGTGGCGTGCCCTTCCAGTTCAACGGCACCGGCGGCATCTGGCGCCGCGCGGCGGTGGAGGAGGCGGGCGGCTGGTCGCACGACACGCTGTCGGAGGATCTCGACCTCGTGCTGCGAACCTACCTCAAGGGGTGGACCGGCGTTTTCCTGATGGAACCCCACGTCGTGGGTGAGCTGCCGCAGAAGGTCGACGAGTTCGGGGTCCAGCAGAGCCGCTGGTCCAAGGGCTTCGTCCAGGTCGCGCGCAAGCTCCTGGGACCGATCTGGAATGCCGGCTGGTCGACGGAGGCCAAGCTCACGACCACGGTGGCCCTCAGCCAGCAGCTCATTTTTCCGCTGCTCGCGGTCGGCATCGTCGGCCTAGTCATCTCGATCCTGGGGCATGGCAAGCTGCTGGGCCTGTTCCGATTCGGTCTCTGGCTGTGGCTGATCGGCATGCTGGCGGTGCTGTTGGGGATGACCTGGGGCGCCTATCGTCGCCTGCAACGCGGCGATCTGATGCGCTACCTCGTCACTGCGGCGAGCGTGCCGGCGCTGATCGTGTACCTTGCCTTCGTCAATACCGCGTCGATCGTCGGCGCGGGCTTTGGCAAGAAGACAGAATTCAAACGTACGCCGAAGACAGGCATCTGAGCGAGCTATGGCGGTACTCCTGGCGACTTTGGCCCTCCTGCTCGCCGCGATCTTCGCGGTGTGCTGCGTGTTGCTCGCCTCCTTCATCGGCAGCCTGCTCTACATGGTGGTGCTGCACCATCGCCTGAAGGAAGCGGGATTGCGCCGCGAGGAGACGCTGCTCGCCACGCCATTGCCTCCCGATACCGAACTGCCGCATGTTGTGGTGCAGATTCCTTCGTTCAACGAAGGAGCCGTGGTGCGCCGCGGGGCGCAGGCGGCCGCCGATCTCGACTGGCCGCGCGACAAGCTGCACATCCAGCTTCTCGACGACAGTACCGACGAGACTGCCGAAATGGTGCGTGCCGTGGCGGCAGAGTTGCGGGCCAAGGGCTTCGATATCGTGGCTCTGCAGCGTACCGATCGCAGCGGCTACAAGGGTGGGGCCCTGCACGAGGCGATGCAGAAGACGCCTTACGACTATTTTGCGATCTTCGATGTCGACTACATTCCGGCACCTGATTTCCTGCGTGTTTGCATGCGGCCGTTCTTCGCCGAGCCGAAGACCGCCTTCGTGCAGGCCCGCTTCGATTTCCTCAATCCGCACGAAAATGCGCTCACCGAGATGCAGATGGTGACGCTCGACGCCCATCTCGGCATCGAGCAGGCGACTCGATGCTGGGCCGGCCATCCGCTGCCGTTCAATGGCACCTGTGGGATTTGGCAGCGTGCGGCGATCGAGGCTGGCGGCGGCTGGAAGGGCGATACCGTCACCGAGGACCTCGATCTGACCTACCGTGGCTGGGTGAAGGGCTGGCGGGCGCTGTTCCTGACCAGTGTCGGCGTGCCGGGCGAATTGCCGGCCGATACCAAGACCTGGCTGCGCCAACAGCAACGTTGGCAGGACGGGTTCCGCCACGTCTCCTGGCGGATGTTTCCTGAGATTCTGAAGAGCCGCACCATCAAGCCTGCAGCCAAGGGCGCGGCGCTCCTGCACCTCTGCATGTCGCTCAATCAGCCGGTGCTGCTGGTGGGCGTTGCCGCCGGCCTGCTGGCGGCCTTGCTGGCGCCGTCGTTGATCCCGCTGCTGCTGACGCTGTTCATCGTCACCTTCGCCTGGGTGCTGTTCTGCGCCACGACTTTCTTGCGCGCTGGCCACAATTTCATTCGCGGCGGCGAGATCCCGCCGGGTGAGTTCGCGATCGTCCTGCTGCGCTTCGTCGGCGGTCAGGCCGCGACGGTGATCCGGTCCCTCGGCGTCCACATCAAGAAGATCTTCAGCAAGCCCAAGCCCGTCGTCTTCGACCGCACGCCCAAGCGCGGCACCTGAGCGAGAGCTAGGCGAGGACGCTTTCGCGCAGCAGCGGATGGTGTGCGCAGCGCAGGCCTCCGCCGGTCGCAATCGGGCCGTCGAAGGGCAGGGGGATGACCTCGACTTTGCGCCGTTTCAACTCGTCGATGACGCGAGCATTGTCCGCATCGACGATCGCGTGACCTTCTTCGAGTACCAGACAGTTGGTGGCGAGCAGGGTCGCTTCTTCGACGGAGACCTCGATCTTGTCCCAGTCGCGAAGCGACATGGGCAGGCCGTCGATCAGCTTTTGCGGGCAGTAGATCAGCAGGCCGGGCTTGACGAGTGCCATCGCACAATCAAGGTGCAGCACGTTGGAGCGCAGCGCCACGGGGATCACGCGATACCGGTCGCCTAGCAGCGCCTGCAGCCAGTCGGCGCCGGCCAGATCAGAGGCGCAACCCGAGATGCCGACATAGACTTCATAGCCGTTGAGCAGCGTATCGCCGCCTTCGAGGAACGGCCCATCTACACAGCCGGGCGAACCCAGTGGCACGCTCGACCAGCGAGCGCCGCGTTGCTCGACGACCCGCTGAATGATCGGCCGAAGGCCATAACGCTCGCGCTGGCGGCACTTCAGGCGCAACGACGCATCGATGACGTTATGGCCAACGACGATCATGCCATCGCGCGGGAAGAGCTGGGCGCCTTCGCCATTGGGGGCCATGAAGGTGCGTTCTTCACCCTTCAGTCGCTCGGGACGATGAACGGTGACGCCTTGGCGCGCCACCAACTCGGCCAACGCATCGGCCTGACGCTCAATGAGTTTCGCCCTCTCCGGAGCGACGTCGATCAGACGTTGACCGACATGGGCTCGGCTGAAATCGGCGCCGTCGGGCGTCAGCCAGCGCTGCGAAGGCTCGTGGAAAACGACAAAATCTTCAGCGGGCGATATCCCGATGACGACCTCGCGCAGCTTGCCCCATTCGTGATGCGCGCCGAACAGCATCCGTCAGACGCGCGCGTAGATGTCTTCGTAGCGGACGATGTCGTCTTCCTCGACATAGTCGCCGGTCTGCACCTCGACCACTTCCAGGAGGTCGGGGCCCGGATTAGCGAGGCGATGAATGCCGCCGATCGGGATGTAGGTCGATTCGTTCTCGTTCAGGGTCGTGATCTGGCCGTCGAGCGTCACTTCGGCGACGCCCTTCACGACCACCCAATGCTCGGCGCGGCGGTTGTGGCTCTGCAGGCTGAGCTTGGCACCGGGATTGACCGTCAGCCGCTTGGCGCGGAAGCGCTCGCCGCGGTCGATGTCCTGGTAGCTGCCCCAGGGCCGGTGGATCACAGTGTGCTCCGTGGCGGCGCGGTGCTTGCCGTCCGACATGCGCTGCACGACGTCCTTCAGCCGCGGGAGGTTGTCGCGATGTCCGACCAGCACGGCGTCGTTCATCGCCACGACCACGACATCCTCGACGCCAATTACCGCGGTCAGCGGCCCGTCGGAACGGATGTAGGAGTTGCGGACATGGTCGACCTCGACCGGGCCTTCGGTGACGTTGCCCGCGCTATCGGCCTCGCCGACGTCGAGCAGGGCGTCCCAGGTGCCGAGGTCGGACCAGCGGAACTTGGCTGGCACGACCCAGCACTTGTCGGTGCGCTCCATGACGGCATAGTCGATCGACTTGGCCGGCGCCTTGGCGAAGGCCTCGGCGTCCAGAAACACCGTCGAGCCGGTCTTCCTGGCCTTGGCGACGGCTTCCT
>CALROF020000323.1:0-4698 GCA_943369775.1 Reyranella massiliensis 521 | reverse complement strand
CTTCGAGACGCACCCCTGCGGAGCGCTCCTCAGGATGAGGGGATGTGTGATAGTCCTCATCCCCCGAGGAGCCGCACATGGACAACGAACCCGGCGCGCACGTCTATATGCTCCGCTGCGCCGACGGCAGTTACTACATCGGCTCCGCGCGTCGCGGACTGGATCGACGCATCGCCGAGCATAACCAAGGCACGTACGGCGGCTTCACCTCGAAGCGCCTGCCGGTCGTTCTGGTCTGGGCCGAGCAGTTTCCCGACATCACCGATGCGATTGCCGTCGAGCGGCAGATCAAGGGCTGGTCACGGGCCAAGAAGGAAGCGCTGATCCGCGGCGACTTCGGCGCGCTGCGGCCTCTGTCGAAGCGAGGCGGCGGCAAGCAGCTCGCCTGAGGCCCATCCTTCGAGACGCTCGCTGCGCTCGCTCCTCAGGATGAGGTTTTTCTTTCACTCCTCACCCTGAGGAGCACCGCGTAGCGGTGCGTCTCGAAGGGTCGCCTTACCCTCGTCGGGCTTTGTCTATCGTCGCAACGTCGATCTTTGACATCTTCATCATCGCTTCGAAGGCGCGTTTGGCTTCGTCGCCGCCGGCGGCCATGGCTTCGGTGAGGGTGCGCGGGGTGATCTGCCAGGAGACGCCCCATTTGTCCTTGCACCAGCCGCACGCGCTTTCCTGGCCGCCGTTGCCGACGATGGCGTTCCAGTAGCGGTCGGTCTCTTCCTGGGTGTCAGTGGCGATCTGGAAGGAGAAGGCTTCGGTCTGCTTGAACGCCGTGCCGCCGTTCAGCCCGATACATCTGACCCCGGCCACCGTGAAGTCGACCGTCAGCACGTCGCCCTTCTTGCCGGACGGGTAGTCGCTGGGCGCGCGGTGGACGGCGTGCACCTTACTGTCGGGAAAGGTCTCGGCGTAGAAGCGGGCGGCCGCCTCGGCATCCTTGTCGTACCAGACGCAGATCGTGTTCTTGGCCATCGCGTGTCCTTTCTCTCGGGAGCCGGCAACGACATTGGCGGAAAGTTGCTGCGTGCGGTAGGAGAGAAGAAGCGTAATCGGGTGGGGAGAGCGGGCGGTGGCGATTTCCTATGGCTCCGTCGCGAGTACGAGTTTCATCGATCTCACGGGCTATCGCGTTACCGACGCCACCGCGGCGGCGGCGGCCTATGGCATTCACGATGGCCAGGCCTTCGCCAACGAGAGCGGCTACGGCTTCAACGTCGCGCTGGTGCTGCCGCGGGCGAACGATCCCACGGCGTTGCTGGCCGGCGACTGGGCAAGCCGCCAGGAGGCGCTGAAGGCCCTCAACGATGCCGGCACGATGTGGAGCACCTACGGCGCGGACAAGGCGACCTATGACGCGGCCGTCGCCCTCATCAAGAACGACCTCGGCCTGAAGGTCCTCGACTCGAGCAACAGCAACTACGTCACCTCGGCGGACTCGCGCACCATCTGGGTCGAGGTCGGCACGCAGGCCGACTTCCAGAAGCTGTTCGACATCGAGCTGCGCTTCTCGCCGAGCCAGGGACAGTTGTTCTGGAATGGCGAACTGAAACTGCCCACGGCGCTCACTGTCGAGGGCCTGTGGTTCGACACCTCGACCATGCCGCCGGGCTCCAACCTCACGCCCGGCGTCTCGACGACGCTACAGCCCGGCGCGCAGAGCCTCGGCAACACCTCGACGCACGGCGTGAACCTGCCGCCGCAGCAGATCGCAGCGCTCTACGACTTTCCACTCGACGGCGCGTCGGTGCAGACCAAGACGGTGGGGCTGATCGAGCCCGGCATCGGCACGGCGCTGCAGCACGATCCCACCGGCGCCGATTTCGGCACGCTTCTGCAGAACTATCTCGCCGCCATCGGCACCAGCGGCGACGGCACCGTTACGGTCGACCGGCCGGCGGGCCAGTCCTACGACAACAGCGCGCTCGAACGCTCGCTCGACGTCAGCGTGGCGGCCGCGATCAATCCCAACAGTGACCTCGTGCTGTTCAACGGCTCCGGCTTCAACGCCTATGCCCAGGCCTCGGTCTACACGGCACTGCAGAGCGCGGTGTTTCCCGGCGCGGGCGTGCCGAAGGTCTCGGTCTTCTCCGATTCGTTCGGCGATGCGCAGAGCATGTCGCCGGACTCGCCGTTCTATCGTGCCTACTGGGAGCTTTATGTCGACACGGTGTTGGCCAACCAGACGGCGGTGACGGCGCTGGGCGATGGCGGTTCGAGCAACCAGGTGGGCAACGGCCTCACCAATCTCGAATACAACGCCACGCAGCCCTACAACCTGCTGGTCGGCGGCACGTCGCTGTCGTCGCTGCATTCGGCGCGGAACGATACGACGCTCACCACCACCGTCGTGGCGCCGGCGATGGCGGGCAATCTCGACATGATCTGGCAGCTCGTGATCGGCGGCATGACCAGCCTGCCGAGCAACCTCACGGGCAACCAGCTCCTGGTCGAGACGGCGTGGAACTACTACGTCGTCGACGGCACCGTGATCGGCAGTCCGCCGGGCGATGGCGGCGGCTACATGACCAACACGACGACCAGCGGCGGCGTCGATCCGACCCAGCCGGTGCCGGATTATCAGGTCGCTTATGGCCTGACGCCCACGACCAGCGATCCGCTGGCGCAGGTCGGCCGCGGTGCGCCCGACGTCACGGCCAATGCCGGCGGCAACACGACCTACCGCGTCGCCAGCGACACCATGCACGAGTACGACTGGGACGATTTTGGAACGAGCGCCGCCGCACCGCTGTGGGCCTCGCTGATCGCGCAGATCAATACGATCTTCGCCGACCAGGGCCTGCCGGACCTCGGCTACGCGCACGACCTGCTCTACACGGCCGCGGCCATCGCGCCGGCCGCGTTCAACGACGTGACGATGGGCAACAACACTTCGTCCTTCGTGTTCGGCGGCAGCTACACCACGCCCAATGGCAATGGCGGCATGGCGGCGGTGACGCCGACCGGCTTCGGCTACTACGCCGGACCGGGCTACGATCTCGTCTCGGGGCTGGGCTCGCCCAACGGCACGTTCCTCGCGCGGACGCTCAGCGCCGAAGCGCATGCGCAGACCTATTTTGCCGACGTGCCGCACACCATCGTGGGCAGCGAAGCGGCGGGTTGGACCAGTGGCGCAGCGCAGAGCCTGTTGTTCCAGACCATGGCGGGCAGCAGTGTGAGCGTCGACGTGACGCTGGGCAGCGGCAGCTTCTCGTGGACGAGCAACGCCTCCGACACCTATGCCTGGACGAGCCGGCTGGCGATGCAATCGTTGCAGGCGGATTTTGATCCCGCGTTAGTGCAACTGTTCGACAAGCAGGGGCAGGGCGCGCAGGAGCAGCGCTACGTTGCGGCCGGCATGGCGCTCGACGTGTCGATCGACGGCGTGGATGCACAGGCGATCCAGGCGGGCCTCACCAGCGCCTACGGCTTTGCCGACTTCATGTCGAGCGACGGTGTCGTGCGCGTGGCGCGGCCCGTCGCTGTCGCGGAGACGGCGGGCGGAGCCGACGATCAGCAGGCGGTCGTCCGCGTGCGCCAGAACGGTCAGGACGCCTTGTCCGTGTCTTTCTACAAGGTCGACGACTATGCCGGCACGATCAACGGCCTGCAGCCGGGCGAAGTCGGCTACGGCGCCGCCGCCAACGCGCGCGCCTATCAGGTCCTCTCGGGCAGCACGACCAGCGCATCGCTATCGGGACCCGGCTACGGCAACTACACGCAGGCGATGCTGCAGAACGTCGATGCCGGCGACCTCGTGGCGATGAAGCTCACCAACGCCACCAGCGGCCACATCCTCTGGGGCTTCGCGCTCGCCAACGAGACGGTGAACGGCCAGTCGGTCGGCCATCTCTGGAACTACGGTCTGAACACCTGGGGCTGGGAAGACACCAGAGGCGGCGGCGACCACGACTACAACGACCTGATCGTCCAACTCGACTTCACCAGCGCCTCGGGACACGGGTGGCTGGTGTAGGACTTACGTGTCATCCTGAGCGTAGCGAAGGATGACAAGAGTGGAACGGAAGGAAGCGAGAGGCCCGAAGGGGGTACGTATTCGGTAGCGTTGGCGGCCGTTGGGGGGCTGGGCTAGGAACGAAGAGGCGTAACGGTTGGGGGAGAGCGAGCCGTGGCGATTACCTATACCCCTGTCGAGAATTCGAGCTATCTCGACTTCTGTGGCTATCGCATCACGGATGCCACGACGGTGCCGGAGGCCTTTGGATTCACCGGCGAGCAGCGCATCCCGGCGGGTGAGACCTTCTATACGAACGTGGCGCTGGTGCTGCCGCGGGCCAACGATCCGACCGATCTGCTGGCGGGCAACTGGGCGGAGCGGCAACAGGCGCTGCAGCAGCTCAACGAAGCCGGCACGCTCTGGACCACCTACGGCGCCGACAAGACCCAGTTCGACAATGCCGTCGCCTATGTGAAGGACACGCTCGGCCTCACCATCCTCGACGGAGCCAACAGCAACTACGTCTCGTCGCTGGAGTCGCGCACGATCTGGGTTCAGCTCCAGACGCCGGCCGAGTTCGAGAAGCTGTTCGGCACCGCACAGATGGAGGCGTCCGGTGGCGATGGGCTGACCGGCTACTGGAACGGCAATCTCTCGCTGCCGCAGGAGCTGGCGGTGTCGGGCCTGTGGTTCGACACGTCGATCTCGCCGCCGGGATCGAACCTGGCGCCGGGCGCGTCGGTCAC
>CALROF020000322.1:0-4765 GCA_943369775.1 Reyranella massiliensis 521 | reverse complement strand
CCAACCGACGCTGCCTTTGCGCTTGCCGACCGATACAAGTTCGGCATCGCGGCGGGCGCGGCCGAGGATGGCGGCCGGTACCAGCTCGTCGTGCAGGATGGCATCGGCTTCCTGCAGGAGCTGCGCGGCACGGAGCGTCAGAAGATCGGGATCGCCCGGCCCTGCCCCCACGATATGCGCAACTCCCTGCGGAACCTGACGGCCACGCGCGGCATCGAGATCGCTCAGGACGGCTCGGCGGGCGCCGGCCTCGTCGCCCTGCATCGCCAGACGCCCCGCCGGCCCTTCGACCAGGCGGCGGAAGAAAGCGCGGCGGCGGGCGGGATCGACGATCAGCGCATTGACCTGCGAGCGGAAGGTCGCAGCCAGCCGTGCCAGCGCGCCGAGCTGCTGCGGCAGGGCCGCTTCAATGCGGCCACGCAGGATGGTCGCCAGGGTCGGCGACGTGCCGCCCGTGGAGATGGCCACAACGACCTCGTCGCGATCGACGATCGCGGGCAGGATGAAATCGCAGAGGGCCGGCCGGTCGGCCACGTTCACCGGCACGCCGGCCTGTTTGGCCAGCCGCTGGGCGGCGGTATCGCTCTCGAGATCGCCGGTGGCGACGAAGGCCGCCGATGCGCCGCGGAAATCCTCGACACGGGCTTCGGCCGGCACGAGCCAGCTCACCTCGGCGCCGGCGGAGCGTGCAAGATTGGCCCGGCCCTGGGCCTTGGCGCCCTCGCCCACGACCACCACGCGGCGGCCGGCGAGATCGAAGAAAAGCGGCAGATGTTTCACGAAACGGCGGCCCGCAGAACGATGTTGAACGCCAGCATTCCGACGGCCTGGGAGACCGACAGGATCCACAAAATGGCTTCAGGTTTGCGCAGGATCTTGGACATGCTGGTACCGCCTTTGATCTGGCGATATCTCGCACATCCGCCATGACTTGAATTACCGAAGGTCTGCGCGAAGGCAGCAATTCTTGCCGTTCAAGACCCCGCGAAGGAAATTTTTGCTCCTCTTGAAGGCCGCTTTCCCGGACCTAAATCAGCAACGTTCCCAGTGCCCATCCGGGGCTGGGACATCACCACATCGCTCCAGGAGAGGATGACAATGCGCACTTTCGACTATTCCCCGTTCTATCGCGCCACCGTTGGCTTCGACCGGGTCTTCGACCTGCTCGACTCCGTGTCGGGCCAGACGAACGCCAACGGCTACCCCCCGTACAATATCGAAAAGGCCGGCGATAACGCCTACCGGATCGTGATGGCGGTTGCGGGCTTTGCCGAAGCGGAGCTGAACGTGACCCAGAAGGAGAACGAGCTCCTGGTCACCGGCCAGACCGCGCCTGCGAACGGCCAGGACGAGAAGCAGTATCTCTATCGTGGCATCGCCGGTCGCAACTTCGAGCGCCGCTTCCAGCTCGCCGACCATGTGAAGGTCACCGGCGCCAAGCTCGCCAACGGTCTCCTGACCATCGAGCTTCAGCGCGAGATCCCGGAGGAGAAGAAGCCCCGCGCGATCCCCGTCACCGCCGGCCAGGCCGCGCTCACTCACTAACGCACTCAAAGTAGGTAGCAGCCTACTGTCTCGAAGGGGCGCCACGGGCAACCGTGGCGTCCTTTCTTTTTGATCACGTCATCCTCCTCCCCATTCAAATGGGGAGGTGCCTCGTCTTACGAGGCGGAGGGGTCATGACCCCACCGTCAGCGCAGACGCTGACACCTCCCCCGCTGACGGGGGAGGCTTTGAGTTACGCCTTCGGCAGGAACACCATCGACGGCTCGACCTCGATCAGGAAGTCCTCGCTCGCGAGGCTCGGCACGCCGATCCAGGTCGTGCAGGGCGGGTTGTCGCCGAACGCCGACTTGAGCGCGGCGCTGATCGCCTTGCCTTCATGGATATGGCTTTGCTTGATGTAGAGCCGCAGCGAGCCGACCTGGTCGAGATGCGCTCCCGCCGACGCCAGCGCCGTCGCGAGATTCTCCAGGCTCTTTTCGAGTTGGCGGCCGATATCGCCCGGACCGACGATGTTGCCGTCGGCGTCCCAGGCAACCTGTCCGGAGACATGCACCTCGCGACCGAGAGGCGTAGCGATCACCGCAACCTGGGCAAAGCCGTATTGCAGGCTGTCGAAAAGACCGGCGGGCGCCTGAATGGATCGTGTCATCGCGAGTAGATCGCACCCTTCTCCTCCCCATTCAAATGGGGAGGTGGCGCCGTCTGCGGCGACGGAGGGGTCATGACCCCTCCGCCTCGTATGACGAGGCACCTCCCCCGTTGACGGGGGAGGCGAAGAGCAGCGCGGCTCCCTACTTCGCGTGCTTGCCAGTGAGCTGCGGCGTGTGAGCGCCTTCGCCGCCCTTCTCCTTGTGCTGGAGGCGGGTCGGGCGGGCCCAGGTGCGCTTCAGCTCGTCCTTCACGTTGATGTGGAGCGTGCCGACCTTCTCGACCGTGAGTTCGATCTTGTCGCCGTCCATGAAGGAATGCAGGCCGCGATGGTTGGTGCCGGTGGCGAGGATGTCGCCGGGCTCCAGCGTGTGGATCGAGCTCACCCATTCGATGCAGCGCGGGATCTGGTGCGCCATGTCGTTGGTGTTGAACTTCTGCATGGTCTCGCCGTTGTTCTTGAGTTCGATGGCGAGGTTCTGCGGATCCGCGATCTCGTCGGCCGTGACGATGCACGGGCCGATCGGCGCGAAGGTGTCACGCGACTTCATCTGGAAGAAGACGTTCCCCGGCGGCGGCAGGCCGCGGGCAGACCCGTCGATAAAGCAGGTGTAGCCGAAGATGTGCTTCATGGCGTCGGCCTGCGAGACGCGCGTGGCCGGCTTGCCGATCACCAGCGCGAGTTCCGCCTCGCCCTCGAAGATGCTGGCCGGCGCATCGGGCAGCACCATCGTGTCGCCATCGCCGATCACCGCCGTCGCCGCCTTGTGGAAGGCGTTGATCTGCGGCTTCTCCGGCAGCGTGCCGTCTTCCATGTAGTTCACCGCCATGCAGACGATGTTGCCGGGCTTCGGCACCGGCGGCCGCAGGCGTACGTCCTTCAGCGGCTGGCCCTTGCCCTCGTTGGCGGCCTTCTCGACCTTGGCCTTGTAGGAATCCCACTTGGCGATAAGGCCCAGGATCAGGTCGCGCGAATCGAGATGCGGAATATCCTTCACGGCGTCGGTGACGTCGACGACGCTGTCACCCTTGATGACACCCAGCCGCCACTCGTTGAAATAACAAAGCTTCACTTCTTCTCTCCCTCTTCAAGCACCTTCTTGGCCACGTTCGCAGCCGACATGGCCGTCGGCCAGCCGGAATAGAATGCCAGGTGCGTAATCAACTCGATCAGTTCGTCCTTCGTCACGCCGTTGTTGATGGCGCGGGCGAAATGCCCCGTCTGTTGCTCCGTGCGATTGAGAGCCACCAGGGCGGCGCAGGTGATCAGACTGCGGTCGCGCTTGGAAAGACCGGGCCGCTCCCAGACATCGCCGAACAGAACATTGTCGGTCAGGTCGATCAGCTTCGGCGCGAAGGCGCGGAGCTGATCGCGCGGGTTGGCCGTGGCAGGTGGCTTGGACATGGATCATACCTCCTCATTATGGGCTGGCATGATGCAGGAAACGCTCCGGCGGTTCTTCTCCCCATTGCGACAGGAAGCCCTCTTCGACGCTAAGGAGATTGCCGCCGTTGGCTGCGTTCAGACGGTCTGTATCGGCCCAGCGCTCGTGCACGCGGCCCCACGGATCGCACCAGTAGTCGTAGACCTGGCTGCCGAGCAGATGACGACCGATGCCCCACATGTGGTCGTACTTGCCGACCTTCTTCAAATATTCATGGTCCTGAAAGATCGCGTCGATGTCGTGCGCTTCGTAGGAGACGTGGTTCAGCCCCCTCTTCTCGTTGTGCACGCAGAACAGGACATGGTGATCGACATAGTCGTCGCCGCGATCCAGCCGGTTGAACGAGCCGATCACGTTTTCCTTCGGGCCGGCATAGACGTCGTCGGAGCGGATCATGCCCAGCGTCTCGCGGAACCACGCCGCCGTTTCTTGAACGTGCGGCGTCGCCAGCACGCCGTGCCCGATGCGCTGGATCGGCGTCGGCGACTTGCTGAGCCGCATCAAGCGGCCGGCGCGCCGGTGCGGTTCGCTGCCCGAGTTCTGCAGATCGCGTTCGGCTTTCGCCTTCGGCACCGCCTGCATGCCGTGGATGATTTCGATCTGGTAGCCGTTCGGTTCGACGAGCCGCACGCGCTTGCCGCCGCCCGGCTCGTTCACCGTCTCGATGCCCGAGGCGCCCGGCAGCTTGGCGACGCGCTTGAGATCGTCCTCGCTCTCCGCGTGATAGGCGAAGCCGATGAACTTCGTGCCGCCCTTGTGAACGGCATGCAGGTGATGATGCCCGTCGGTGCCGCGCATGTAGAGCGCGTCGGGCGTGCGCTCCGCCCGCACCAGGCCGAAATGCGTCAGGAACTCTTCCATCTCGTCGAGGTCCGGCGCTTCCATGCGCGGAAAGGCAAACTCTGCCACCTTGATTGCGACCATCGTTTCCTCCGTAGCTTTTTCTTGTCTCTATCGGCGCATGTTGGCGGCGAGCCACTTCACCGTGGTCGCCACTGCCTGATCGTCGATGCCCCAGAAACCGTGATAGTGCGCCGCACCGCACGGTTCGGCCGTCTTGCTGCGCGGGCCGCCCCCTTCGAGCGTGACGATATCGACCCGCGGCGAGCCGATCAGCAGCTCCTTGAATTTGTCGGCATCGGCCGGTGCCGAGGCACGGCAAGCGT
>CALROF020000321.1:0-4781 GCA_943369775.1 Reyranella massiliensis 521 | reverse complement strand
CTGTTCGATCACGGCCGCCAGCAACCGGCGGCCAGCCCCACGGCGGCGATGGCGCGGACCGACAGCGACGGTCAGCAATTCTGCCTCGTCGGCGGCGACTCGGCAGATTGCCATGCCGACATCGCCACTCTTCCCTTCGAGTAGAAATCCGCGCGTTGCTGGCGAGGCGAGAAGGCCGGCAATATCCTGGCGCGTCCAGCCGCGTTCCCCCATCGGCACGAACGCCTCGCGATGGAGGCGCGCGGCACGATCGAGATCGAGGCCCCCCAGGGGCCGCTGGACAAGCTCGTCGTCGCTCATTCGACCGTACGGCGGGCGCCGTCGGGCAAGGTGATATTGACCCCTCGCAGATAGAGAGGCCGTGGCAACCCTTCCTCGCGATTCCGCACGCGCCATGCCTCGACATCCGCGTGCAAAGCCAGGCGAGCCAGCACGACGGGATCCGGCGGGGCGTCCTCCTCGATCGCGTCCGTTCCGTCCGCCGCAAGGGCAGCCACCAGTGGCGCCACGCCATGGCCGATGATCGTGCAGGCCCGGCCAGAGAGCCGCGCCACTAGATCCACCGTCGACGTCGCGAAGGGCAACGCCTCCCCTTCTCCGAGGGCACAGAACCAATCGCCCAGATGCGTATCCACGGTAGCGACCGCCAGCCGCCCGGCCGACGGTGACTGGGCAAGCAGGACCGAGGTCGTGGGAACTCCCGCCAACGGCACGCCGAGCCCGACAGCAAGACCACGCGCGGCCGCGAGGCCCACCCTCACGCCCGTAAAGCTGCCGGGTCCGATCGTCACGGCAATAAGATCGATCTCGTGTCGCGCGACGCCAGTGTGCTCCAGAATTTCGCTGATCGCCGGCAGAAGTCGCGCCGCCTGGTCGCGCCCCTCCTCGCGCGCCACGGCCAAGCCGACTCCATCGCGCACGACTGCCACGCCCAGGCCACTCACGGCGCAATCGAAGGCAAGGACGGTGCTGGCGCCGCCCTGGGCGGCTGGGCAATCTGGGGTCATGAAACTCGACTTAGTTGCGATCGCCCCGCCCGACTTCGACGTCGACGTGACACTGGCTTATGCGACAGATGCAAATCTAACGGGACGTCCGGTCTACCGGAATGCCGAATGCTGGCTGCATCGAGAGGCTGCGGAAAAGCTTGCCGCGGCGGTTGCTCTGGCCCGCGCCCTTGGGCTGCGGCTGCGCATCTTCGACGCGCTGCGGCCGACGGAGGCGCAATGGGCCTTGTGGAATGCCTGCCCCGACCCTGAATTTTTGGCCGATCCCCGTCGTGGCTCGCCGCATTCGCGCGGTGTCGCCGTCGATCTCACCCTGCTCGACGCCGAGGGCAAGGAGCTCGACATGGGCACCGCCTTCGATGCCTTCACGCCCCTCTCGCACCATGCGCGCACCGACGTACCGGTCGAAGCACAGCGCAACCGCCTCCTGCTGATGGGTCTCATGACCTCGGCAGGCTGGGATTTCTACCGCAACGAATGGTGGCACTATCAGCTCTTCGATGCGCGACGATATCCGTTGGTCAGCGATGCCGACCTGCCGCGCCCGATGATGTGATGAGTTCGCGCCTTCGGTCTAGAAGCTCGACAGCTTCGCGCGGTCGAAGTCGCTGAGTTCGTTCTCGCGCATGATCTGGCGCACGAACTGCACATAGCCCTGACCGCGCTCGGAATAACGCAGCAAGGTGCCGATCAGGCGGAAACCATCGGGATGCTCGGCACGGTCGCGCATGGCGGCGCGCTCGGCACGGAAGCTGGCATAGGCCGGATGCGTGTTGAGGTTGACGACATAGGCGTCGGTTGACTCGCCGACATCGGCGAAAGGCTGAGGCATGCCTGCGCCGGGCTTCCACGGAACATCGACGCTGTGACGGCCGCTGGCCTGGATCTGGCCGTACAGCGCGTTGCCATTGCGTGCGGCAAAGGAGGTGCCCCAGCCCGATTCGACTCCGGCCTGCGCGATGGCCATCGACGGCGGCACGATGTCGACGCGGCGCACCAACTCATCGATCTTGTCGACTGTCGTATCGTAACGGTCGGCCAGGTCGTCGAGCCAGATGCGCTCGATAGCCGTCAGCATTCGCGGGTCGGTAGTGAGCTTGTTGCGCAAATAGAGGAGCTGCTCGCGGTCGGCGAGTACGCGCTGATTGGCTTCGAGGATGACCGGCAGCAGCGCGGTGATGAACAGCATCTTGCGCTCGACGCCGTCCTTGGCGCTGAGGTCGCCCGGAACACGATCCACCTTGAGCGGCGGCACCGCCTCGCCTTGGCGAATGTCCGTCAACGTATAGGCGACGTCGCGGAAGAAGCCGGCAAGCTCGTCGGCCGAGCGCGGGCTGATTGCACGGACCTGCACCTGCCGGCGAACGGCATTGCCGGGCGCCGCAAAGCGGCCATGGCCTCCGGAAGTGCCTGTCGCGGAATCACGAGGGGAGCGTGCCGTCGTATCATCGGCTTCGCTCATTTCATGGCGCACGAATATCAGCGAGGCCGGCTCGGCATTCACGGCCAAAAATGCCGGCTCGCCAAGGGTCTGCGCGTGCGCGGAACTCACGGTCACAAAGGACAGATAGGACGCCACATCGATCGACGGAGCGGGTTCGTAGAAACCCAGGCCTGCCGTAAACATCGCCGCCCAGGCGGCAGGAAAAGCATATTTGCGCCCGCATTGCAGCGCAGGCTGAACAGTCAATCGCATTGCCACACTCTTCGTTTCGTTTTCGAACGAACGACAGATCGCGCGGCCACCCCACCGGCCGCGAACCCCTCCTACGCTTACGCTTAGATCGGAAGGCGACCCGCTACTGGGCCGCCTGTACTTCCACAACTTCTGGCACGTAGTGCTTCAGAAGATTCTCGATCCCCATCTTCAACGTGGCCGTCGAGCTCGGGCAGCCCGAGCAGGAACCCTGCATGTGCAGGTAGACAATGCCATCGCGGAAATCGTGAAAGACGATATCGCCGCCATCCTGGGCCACGGCGGGCCGGACGCGGGTATCGAGCAGCTCCTTGATCTGCGCGACGACTTCGTCGTCATCGGCAGCAACGGAATCTGCCCGTTCTTCGGCGATCACGGGATCGCCCGAAGTGTAATGCTCCATGATGCCGCCGAGGATCGACGGCTTGAGAATTTGCCAGTCCCGGTCGGCCGTCTTGGTGACGGTCACGAAATCGGAACCGAAAAACACACGCTCGACGCCTTCCACCGCGAACAACCGCTTGGCAAGCGGCGACGGCGTAGCGGCCTCGGCATTGGCGAAGTCCGCCGTACCCTTTTCCATGACCACCCGGCCCGGGAGAAACTTCAGGGTCGACGGGTTTGGCGTCTGCTCGGTCTGGATGAACAAACCTACCTCCGTGTCGAGCGCTCGCGGGGATCCGCTTCGCGTCGTTCAGGCTGGGGACAGGACGTCTCCACCCCCACTCGATGCCTTCGGACGTAGGAACCACCGCCAAGGGGATCAAGACGATTCTTCGAAACAATTGTATAAATATTATGGAAAATTCACTTATTCTTAATATTTATCAATTCACTACGCAGTTAAAATTCGCACGCAACCCTGAGCTGCCAAACAGATACAAAAATGGGTGAGGCGCAGATCGCCGCATATTTCGCGGCCAAACATGACGCAAGGGTCATGAATACTTCAGGAGATGGCGTCGATCTCTGCTTCTGTGAGCGCACCGGGAACGATGGTGAGCGGGATGCGAAGCTGACCGCCGAGCTTGCCCGTAAACGCGGTGACGAGTGGCCCCGGACCTTCGACACCGGAAGCACTGCCCAACACCAGGACGGAGATCGACTTGTCCTCGGCGAGGAGCTTCACAAGTTCGTCGCGACTCTTGCCTTCGCGGATGTAGGTCGACGGCGGCTGCCCCGTGAGAGAGACAGCAACATCGGCATGCTTTGCCACCACGAGTTCGGCCTGCTGGCGCGCTTCCTCGCGCATCAGTTCGACGACGGCTCCCCATTGCTGGGCCTCCGGCGGATCCATGACGTAAAGCATGGCGACGCGGCCACCCGTGCGCTTGGCACGACGGCAGGCGTAGCGCAGCGCATTGCGCATTTCCGGGCTTTCATCGACCACGACGAGGAAGACGCGCTCGTCGGTCCTGGGCTGCACGCTCATGATCCGCTTCCCCCTAAATTAAGACGTCGTACGATCAGAGGCGCCGAACGATGGCACCGCCGATCCATCCGGCGAACAGTGCCATCAGGATCGCGCCGAGACCGTAGAGCGGCCCCTCGTGGGCCGACCAACCGGCGAGCTGGGCGCTGAACCCGACCTTGCCCACCGGCAGCGGTCGCGACACGGCGGCCACGATCTTGCCGTCGCGCAGCAGATACGCCTTTACCTCGTAGATCCCCTCCGGCAGCCGCGATGGAAACGGCAGATCGACACGAAACAGCCGCCCGGCCTGTACTGTCACCTGACCAATCGCCGCGGGATAAAGGCCTTCCTGCCGCTTCACCTCGACCAGGCCGGATCGGAACTTCGCCAGTTCGGCAGTGTCGCGCGGCGTCGCCGGCTTGATGGTCGAGAGCCGGTCCTCCAGCGACAGGATCTCGCCGCCCGCCCCGCGCGCCAGGAGGCGCTGCAGCGGCTGGCTGGCGGCGATGGCGTAGTAGGCCGGGACGTCGTCGAATGACTGCCGGCCGGTGTTCAGCCACATACCCAGCACGCGCTGCTTGCGCATCACCGTCTCGCGCGCCGCCGGCCCCTGCACCACGACCACGATCTCGCCCGGCGGGTCGAACATGCCGAACATCAGGAT
>CALROF020000320.1:0-4791 GCA_943369775.1 Reyranella massiliensis 521 | reverse complement strand
CGGCGTCCGACGCGATCTTACGTCACCCTTGGTCGGGCGGCACAGTCCCCGGCTTGGGATCGACCGGCAGCAGGCGGTCGAGGCCCACGAGCTTTTCGTAGAGAGCCCCGGCCTGCAGCAATGCCGCCTCGCCGCGGGGTTTGCCCACGAGCTGCAGCCCCACCGGCCGGCCGTACTGATCGAAGCCACAGGGCACGGCGAGCGCCGGGCTGCCGGTCACGGTGATGGCCGAGTTCAACGTCGAGCCCGCCATGTAGTTCTCAAGCTTCTTGCCGGCGATGGTCGCAGGCGCCCGCAGATTGACGTCGAAAGCGGCCGTCGGCGCTCCCGGAGTCACGAACAGGTCGTATGTCTGGAAGAACGCGTTCATACGCCGATACAGGGCCGCGCGTTCACGTTCTGCCCAAGCCAGCCGGCTCGCGGTCTGCTTCAGGCCAAGCTCGGTGTTCCAGATGATGTCCGGTTTGATCAGATCGCGATGCTGTTCGATCTGCTGCTCGCGATCGACGACGAACTGCTGGCTGCGCAACGCCATGAACACATCGTCGACCGGCCCGAAGTCAGGCGACACTTCCTCGACAATGCAGCCCAGCTCCTCGAAGCGACGCGCCATTCTGGTGCAGATCTCACGGATCTCACGATCGAGCTCGAACCGACCGCCGAAATCGGCACTGAAGGCGACCCGCTTCGGCACCACGGGATTGGCGACCGCAGCACTGAACGAAACGGCCGGCGCGTCGAAGGTCATCGCGTCTTGCGGACAGAAACCGGCCATCGTGTCAAGGAACAGCGCGAGGTCGGGCACGTTGCGTGCCATCGGCCCCTGCACGGACTGCGGCGAATAGAGATTGTTCGAAGTGCCACGTGTTACGCGGCCGGCCGATGGCCGGAGCCCCACGGTGGAGCAGTAGGTGCCGGGACGCCGCAGCGAACCGCCATGATCGGAGCCGTGCGCCAGCCAGACCTCGCCCGTCGCGACCGAGACCGATCCGCCACCCGTCGAACCGCCACAAGTGAGCGACGTATTCCAGGGATTGCGCGTGCGGCCGAACACTTCGTTGAAGGTGCTGCCGCCGGCGCCGAACTCCGGCGTATTCGACTTGGCGATGACGATGCCGCCTTTGCGCTCGATCCGCTCGACCAGCGGATGAGACTTGGCCGGTACATGGTTGGCGAAGATCGGCGAACCGTAGGTGGTGCGCACGCCGGCGACATCCGTGAGGTCCTTGATCGACACCGGCAGGCCGGCCAGCCAACCCGCTTCACCCTCGGCCACATTGGCCTTACCGGCCATGATCCGTTTGGCATGATCGCGGGCACGATCGAGGCAGAGCGTCGGCAGCGCGTTCAGCGCCGGCTCGACCTCGGAAATGCGCTTCGCCGAGGCGTCGATCAGATCAAGAGGCGTAATTTCCTTCTTCTTCAGCCGATTCACGGCCTCGACCGCACTCAGACGCCACAGTTCGCTACTCATCGTGATCCTCCTCGGCCGCGGAGTGTGCCAGCACCGACCGAACTCTGTCTGCCATCCATATCCGGCAAACTTGGATTAGCTGCCCTGATTGTTCTGCAGTTCCACAGGCTGTCCATGCGGTGTGGTGCGATAGGCGTCAGCCCAGGCGTGAGTCCGCGCATCGAGCGCCTGCGGCTCGGTCAGGGATTTCGAGATGCACAAGCGTTCGAGAGCGGCGAGCCAATGAGTGTAGTAGGCCGAACCGTCGTCGGGCGGTGCGTCCCGCAACACGGCTGACAGCGTTTCCACCCACTCCGCCCAAGTAAAGTGGCCAGCCTCGCAGAGCTTCAACGTGAGCGCAAAGGCCTGCGCCTGCCAGGGTTCGGCGAAGACCGGACCGTTCGCATCGGCCGGGAGACCGGGGAGCGCCGCGATCCGCTCACGCTGCATCGAGATAGTCTTCCCACAGGTCGAGATGGATCGTGTCGGCGGCATGGGCGCTTTCCCCCCACAACTCGCGCGCCGCAAAACGCACGGTGTAAAGGTATTGCGGGTTCTCGCCCTCGAAGCGGGAATTGGAATCGGGAAAGACGTGAGCGCCGTGATGGCACTCGATCACCCCCTGCCGCCCACGCACATAGCGTGGCAGCCGCGTGTGGCCGGTCGGGTTGATGTTGCGCGCCCGGACACTGGCTCCGTCGGCAAAGCGTGGCTCGGCCGAGGTCTGCCGCAAGGTCGGACCACCGGCGGCGATCGCCACCGGCACCTTGTCCGCCGTCAGGGGTGGCGTGGCGACGGGCACTGCCGGGTCACGCCGCCCTGATTCCAGTTCCTGTGGCGTGACGAGGCCCGCATCGAGCATCAGCCTGATGGAGGACGCAAACCACTTCTCGTAGTAGGTCATACGCAGATAGTCGGCCGGTGGCAGCCGCTCGATGCTGTGGCGGCCCGCATCGATGTTCCAGCGCCGCCAGGCACCCGCGGCGCGGCGCAATGCCAATACGCGCCCTTCCCACGGTGCATGGAAGACGGGCTCGCGGGCTTCGGCCTCGACGGGCCCGAAGCCATGCATGCCCCCCATATCGTGAACGCCGTTCATGCGCCCTCCTTCGCGGCCGGGCCTGCCACTTTGGCAACCCCAACCATCGCATCGCGCGTCACCAGCGCAGCCAGCGCTTCGGCATCCATGCCGTCGGTGCCGGCAGGTCGCTCGGGCAGGACCAGATAGCGAATCTCGGCGGTCGAATCCCAGACGCGAACCGCAACGTCGTCTGCCACGGCCACGCCGAACTCGCTCAGGATACGGCGAGGCTCGATCACCGCGCGCGAGCGATAGGCCGACGATTTGTACCAGACCGGCGGCAACCCGAGCACCGGCCATGGGTAGCAGGAGCACAAGGTGCAGACGACGAGGTTGTGTACTTCAGGCGTGTTCTCGACGACCACCATGTGCTCGCCTTGCGCACCGGTGTAGCCCATCTCGGCAATGGCAGCGGTCGCATCGCCCATCAAGCGGGTCTTGTAGTCAGGGTCGGTCCAGGCGCGGGCGACGATACGGGCGCCATTGCGTGGGCCGATCTTGTTCTCGTAGGTATCGACGATCGCATCCAGTGCGGCAGGATCGACAAGGCCCTTCTCGATCAGGAGCGATTCCAGCGCCTTTACCCGCAGCGCCGTATCCGACGGTACGTCCTGCCCATGATCGTGCCCATGATCATGGCCGTGATCGTGGTCATGTTCGTGATCGTGGCTCATGGTTACTCCTCGGGATGCAGAAGCCTACACCGGCACCGCGGCACCTGTCCGCCGGCGTTGGGCGAAATAGAGAATTCCCAACAGCATCAGGTTCAGCAAGTTGAAGGCCAGCGCCGCTTGGAAGGCCGATTGGTAGGAGAGCGTGGCGTCGAAGATCGTGCCGCCCAGCCAGCCGCCTGCTGCCATGCCTGCCATGGCGAACAGCATCACCACGCCCAGCCGCCAGCCTGCGATCGTCGGCCCGTAGAGAAAGCGTAGATTCAACGCATAGCCCTGGACGATGGCGATGAAAGGAATGCCGTGCAGCAGCGACAGGGCGTAGATGCTCGTGATGTCGCGGGCGTGGAGAAAGCCGACCAGCGAGCCGATCTGAATCACCGAACAGAGCAGGCTGACAGGCAGCGGCCCGATGCGGTCCGACAGGCGCGCCATCACGAAGGTCGCGACGATGGCCGAGAGCAGGACCAGCGATACCGCCTCCGTGCCGCGCGCCGCCGGATAGCCGAGGTCGCCGCAGAAGGCCACCATATGGACAAAGGGAATGGCCATGGCCGCGCAGCAGCAGAAGCCGGCCGCCGACAGCAATGTCATGATCGCCGACGAGGGCAGCGGCAGCGGCACCTTCTCTTCGCGCCGCCGGCCGCCGGGTCCGCGCAGGATCGGCGCCGGCCGCACGTAGAGCGCACCCAGCAGCAGCAGGATCCCCGCCGACAGGCCGTAGACCATCAGCGTATCGCGCCAGCCGATCTCGGGCAGCAGCAGGCGGTAGATCTGCGGCCACACCGACCCCGCAATAGCGGGACCGATGGAGATGATGGCGACGGCGATGTTGCGGCGCTTGTCGAACCAGCCCTGGACGTTGTTCATCGCCGGCGTGAAGGTGCCGGCATTGCCGAAGAAGCCCAGCAGGACCGCATAGCCGGCGTAGAGCGCGAGCTCGCCGCCACGCGAGGCGGCAAAGCCGCCGATTGCGATCGAGATTCCGGCGATCACCAGCGGCACGCGCGGGCTGGTGCGGTCCGCCAGCCAGCCCATGAAGACGCCGCCCACGCCCATGCCGAAGAAGCCGACCATGTAGGCAAAGGACGGCACCGCGCGCTGGCCGCCAAAATCGGCCGCCATCTCCTTCAGCCCGACCATCGGCAGGTAGATTCCGCCGCCACCCAACGCGATGCAGAACATCGACACCAACGCCAGACGCCAGGCGTATGGTCCGTCGATGCCCGACCGGTTGGGCATTGTGCTCACTCGCGTGCCAGCGCCGCCGTTGCCGCTGCGACCGGGTCGAGTGCCTGGTCGTCGTCCATCAGCACGGTCACTTTGCGCAGCTTGCCGGTGAAGGCGAACGGCGCGTCGTAGTGCGAGACCGGGCTGGAGCGGTCGCGGCCGATATCGAGGCCAGACCAGGAGATGAAGCTCACGAAGCCGTTCTGGGTGTCGAAGCTGCCGGCCGGTTCGCCGTCGATCAGCAAGGTCGCGAGATTACGACCCTGATTGCGCCGCATGCGCACGCCGAGCCGCCGGTTGCCCGCCGGCACCGGCCGGTCGGAAACGATCAGATGATGCTCGCCGCCGATGTTCAT
>CALROF020000319.1:0-4801 GCA_943369775.1 Reyranella massiliensis 521 | reverse complement strand
GTCCCGGCCGGCCGGCATCGTGTGCGCGCGCAGGCTAAGGATGTCGAAGTGGGTTGCCGTTCCGTCGGACGCGGCGTTGCGGAACAGGAGGTGGCTCGCCTTGCCGGGATCGCGCACCCACACCCGCACGGTTACGGGCACGGCACTCGCGCGCACCGTCCGCTCGCGCGATGCGAAGGATGCATAGTCGGAGCCGATCGCGACGATGCCCAAGTCGCCCTCATGCACCCGCACCCGGCATTCGATGATCATCGCGTCGTTCGGGGCAAGACCCTGCAATGCTTCTTCGCGCAACGGGTACGAGAGGGCGTAGCTCCATTGCTCGGGAGCCGTCTTCGCCTCGATGCGGGCGCCGCCTGTACCCCAGGGAACGACATTGCGAAGGACGCGTAAGACGCTGGAAGGGACCCTGACCGGTGAGTCGTTGTGAACGTTCGGCCGGTCCTGGATTAGTCCTCTGATCTGCTGGGGCATCTTTGCGTTGAATCGGGTGGCTCTGCGGGCGATATCAATCATCGCCCGGGCTTGCCGTCAAACATTGACCGGTTTTGGGGGGCGAGTGATGATCCGCAGCGATGTCCGCTGCACCCGAAGCGGTGGATAAGTGTCTCGCACACATACAGCGACTATGTCGGAAGGAAGCAACGCCTGATGATCGACAGGCTAGCCGGACTGTGGCGCACCACGCGGCGCTCCCTCGTCGCTGAAGATACGGAAACCGATGGCTTCGAGCTGGGCCGATACACGCTCCATGGCGACACTCGGACTGCAACCGAAAGGCCGCTCCGTTTCACCGCTTCCACCCAGGCATGGTCCTATCTCGCGAGCTGGCCAAACCAATGGCCTGTCGGCCACGCCCTCAACCGCGGTCTGAGAGTGGAAGTCGATGTTCGCTTGCTGACCGGCCGGGCCGAGGTCGGGCTGGTGGCCGGTGATCTGAAGACGTTCGTCTATCGGGCGGAACTCGTCGACGGCATGCAGAAGGTCGTCCTCGAAGCCCCGGATGCGACGGCCGTGGCGGCGCTGGTCATTCGCAGCAGCAAAGAGGGTTCGCTCGACGTTGAAGTCGTCGCGCTGGGCAGCACGATGACGGCGACGGCCAAGGTTCGGGAGAGGGGCTTTCTCAACAAGGATGCGACCGACGATCTGGCGGCACGGCTGGTGGTGCCGAAGCCCGTCATCGTCGATGTCGGGGCCAACAAGGGCGACACCGTCGCGCGCTTCGCCGAGACGTTTCCGACCGCAGACGTCTGGGCGCTGGAACCGCATCCGGACACCTTCGCCGGCATGGCGCAGCGCTTTGCCGGGAGCCCGCGCGTGCGCCCGCGCCGACTGGCGCTCAGCGGCCGGGCCGGCACCTCGACCATGCACAGCTATACCAACGCCGCAATCAACTCGCTCTCGCCGATCGCTCAGGGGGCCGAGGGGCTGATCGACGGATCTGTCGTGGCCTCGGCGGCGGTCGAGGTAGAGCTTCAGTCCCTGCGGCAGTTCTGCGCCAACGAGGGGCTGGAGCGGATCGACATCCTCAAGCTCGACACCCAGGGCCACGAGCTGGAAATTTTGCAGGGAGAAAGCGAGTTTTTGCGCAGCGGCAAGGTCCGCTTCATCCTGGTCGAGCTGCTTTTTTCGCCGCTCTATGCAACGCAAGCCCGGGCTGGAGAGGTTATAGGACTGCTCGAAAGTTGTGGTTTCAAGCTGTTCGATTTTTATGACTTCGTTTACGACGACGCGAGCGGCCTCAAATGGGGGGATGCGCTCCTGGAGTTCGCGTCCGCGTCCTGAACTAAAAAGGGGCTGTGCGCAATAATGTTGCGTAACTGCTTGACGACGGTCGGCCGGTACGTTAGCGGGGCGCGTCTGGACCTGCCCGGCAGAGATGAGACTTTACGCCAAGACCTCAAACAGGGTTTACGCATCGATTCTCTCGGCGACCCGCCACAGGGGTCAACACGGTTGGGAGCATTCGAGTGAGTGACGTAGGTATCTTGTCAAAACTGTCGGAATCCCTTCGAGTGAAATGGCGAGAGCGTGGTGGTCCGAGCCGTGTGGCAGGGACCGTCAAGCCGAACGCGGATACGGAAGCCGACCAGCTCTATCTCCGGGCGCGCGTGATCGCGCGCGGCGGCGACGCAGAAATGGCGGTGCGCCTCTTCGAGGAAGCCACTGCGCTCGCGCCGCAGTTCGACGCCGCGGTCGAGGCCCAGGCCGAACTTCTCGACATGACCGGACGCAGCGAAGCGGCGCAGTCGAAGTATGCCGAGGCACGCAGCATCAGGGCCGCCACCCGGCAGGGCCCGCCGGATCGGCCGTTTGCCGTCCGCCAGCGCGGCAATTTCCGGTCGGAGATCACCGCCTACGATACGGTGCTGCGGTCTCTCAAGAAGAACGCACTGCCCTACATCGCACGCGGCAACGCCTACCTGGCGAGCGGCAAGCCCGCCCAGGCGCTGGCCGACTACGATCGCGCGCTGAAGCTCAAGCCCGGTTTGCTGGACGTTCAGGCGATCAAGGCCGAAGCGCTGTCCGCGATGGGCAAGTACGACGAAGCGCTGACGACGATCGACGCGGTTCTGACGGCCCGCCCGTCGGACGCCGAGGCACTCAGCACCCGCAGCGTCATCCTGATGGGCCTTGGCCGCTCCGACGATGCCAATGCCGATCTCAACCGGCAGCTCGCGCTGCTGCCGACCAGCCAGGCCGCCGCCCGCGCCTGCATCGCGCTACGCCTGGCCGCCTACGAGCTCGCCTTCGCCGAACTCGACAGCGTGATCGCCCGGCAGCCGCACGATCCTTACTGGGGCCTCTATCAGGCGACCGCGCGCCTGCGTCTCGGCCAGCCGCCGGCGACTGTCCAGGTGGCAGAGCAGGGGACTTGGCCTGCCATCCTTCTGGCGCTTCATGCCGGCCACGCCACCGAGCAGGAAGTGATGGCCCAGGCCGACACCGATTGCCGTCGTGCCGAAGCCTGGTTCCAGTTCGGCGCACTCGCCGTCGCCCGCGACCCCGAGGGTGCCAAGCGGCACTGGCGGCAGGTCGTCGACCATGCGTCACCTTCCCTGATCGAGCATGCCGCCGCCCGCAACGAGCTGAAGCGGATCGGCGCCTAAACGGTTCTTCGCAGTCACATCATCTGGACGAGGCTTCGATGTTCTCGGTTATCCTGTACGGCCGCAACGACAGCCACGGTTACAACCTCCACAAGCGCGCTGCGATCAGCTTCAACGCGCTGGCCGAGGTGATGTCCGATCCCGACGACGAGATCCTGTTCGTCGACTACAACACGCCGGAAGACCATCCGACCTTCCCGGAAGCAATCCACGATACG
Source organism: Reyranella massiliensis 521 (assembly GCA_943369775.1). Classification (GTDB taxonomy): domain Bacteria; phylum Pseudomonadota; class Alphaproteobacteria; order Reyranellales; family Reyranellaceae; genus Reyranella; species Reyranella massiliensis_C. The sequence goes on along the minus strand of CALROF020000319.1, from coordinate 1,473 downwards.
CTGACCGAGAAGGCGAAGAAGGTCATGCGCATCCTGCGCGTGCGCCCCGAACAGCACGCCCATCTCAAGTCGAAGACCCATCTGGTCGCGCTCGAATGCCAGTCGCGCAACGTGGCGCTGCGCCGGTCCAATCCGAACAACCGCTGGATCCTCTACACCAACACCGACATGCTTCTGGTGCCGCGCACCGAAGGCGAGTCGCTGAGCGACATCCTGGGCGCCGTGCCCGACGGCTTCTACCAGATCCCGCGCTTCGAGCTGCCGGAGATGCTGTGGGAGGCGGCTTTCGATCGCCGCGATCCGGCCGAGAACCTGCGCAAGCTGCGCGACTGGTCGGTGCGCTTCCACCTGAACCAGGTGGTGCACAACTTCATGCCGATGAAGTACGACGCGCTGGGCGATTTCCAGGCGGCGCTGCGCGAAGACATGTTCGCCATCCACGGCTTCGACGAGGAGATGGTGCTGGGCTGGCACTGCGACTCGAACCTCGCGGCGCGCCTGGCGCTCTATCGCGGTAGGGTCGATACGCTGATCGACAAGCTGTTCGGCTACCATTGCGACCATACCCGAGTCGCGGCGGCCAACAACAAGGGCCGGCAGACCAAGATGAACGACCAGGACCGTTACATCTGGGACGTGTCGACGCCGTACCTGCCGGCGCAGGCCGAGACCTGGGGCTGGCCGGACGTCACCATCGAGGAAGTGCGGCTCGACCGCGACACCTCCTACCAGCGCTTCACGGCCGGCCTCGACGCTGCCATGGAGCCGGCCACCGTGCCGTACACGACGACAAGCCTCGAATGGCAGCTCTACGACGATCTGAGCTACGACCTGCCACACACGCTGCCGTTCGTCTGCGACCAGGTCGTAACCTTCCCGCGCTCGACATCGGTGATGATCGTGGCGACGCGCGCCGAGTTCGTGACCCGCTTCGCCAAGGCGTGGCAGGGCATGGGCTTCGTCGGGACCCTGCTGGTGCCGGACGAGTGCGAAGGCCTGCCCGCTGACCTGCCGGGCGTGAAGCGGGGGCCGTTCAAGGAGCTCATTGGCCAGGCGCACATGTTCATCTTCGAGTTCGGCCTGGCGACGCAGCGCGCCGACGAGCCGGTGCGCCGTGGCCGGTTGGCGAGCGCCGTCGACGAGAAGCGGCTGAAGGCGGTCGCCAAGCTGTTCCGGCAGGCCGCTTCGACCGAGCACGAGACGCGCCCCTCGGGGCGGCGTCTGCCGCGCCGCTTCATCGGCGTGAACGTGATCTACAATAAGTACTGGCCACTGTTCACCGATCACATCGGTGCCAACATCAACCCGTTCTGCAGCCAGGTGCTGGCCGGCATCCCGCGCGAAGATCCTTCGCTGCGTGGCAAGGTGCTCCGCTTCCGCGGCCGCCACGCGGTCTGATCCGGCGGGCGCCGCGGCCTGCGGCGCGCTTAGTCGTCGATCAGTTCGGCGTTGTCGGGGTTGCGAAAGGACTGA
>CALROF020000318.1:0-4886 GCA_943369775.1 Reyranella massiliensis 521 | reverse complement strand
CGTCGGAATGCAGCGCATTGGCGAGGATGCCGCGATCGGCCGATGTGCCGGTGCCCTGCTCGCCCTTGAGCACGATCGCGCCGGCGCCGTCGCCGAACAGCACGCAGGTGCCGCGATCGTTCCAGTCGAGGATACGCGAGAAGGTCTCTGCACCGATCACCAGCGCAGTGGAGGCGACACCGTTCTTGATCAGGCTGTCGGCAACCGAGACGGCATAGACGAAGCCGGCGCAGACCGCCTGGACGTCGAACGCCGCGCCGCGGGTCATGCCGAGCTCGGCCTGCACGCGCGTTGCCGTCGCGGGAAATGTTTCGTCGGGCGTCGCGGTCGCTAGCACGATCAAGTCGAGGTCCGAAGCCTTGAGGCCGGCATGGCCGAGGGCGCGTTGCGAAGCCTTGATCGCGAGATGCGAGGTGAATTCACCATCGGCCGCGATGTGGCGCTGGCGGATGCCGGTTCGCTGCTGGATCCATTCGTCGGAGGTCTCGACCTTCGCGGCCAACTCGTCGTTGGTGACGATACGCTCCGGCAGATAGGCGCCGCATCCCTGGACAACTGAACGAATCACTCGGCCCCTCCGCTTGCCTGCAGCGCCGACGCCTCGGCAACCGAGGTGACCTCGCGCAGCTTGGTCAGCCCCTCGGCAAGCTTGTTCTTGTACTCATAGCGAACCAGATCGACGGCTACGCCGATGGCATAGGCGAAACCCAGCGCATCCGTACCGCCATGGCTCTTTACGCAAACGCCGTCGAGCCCCAGGAAAACACCACCATTGTAGCGGCGCGGGTCGACGCGCTTGCGCATCTTCACCAAAGCGCCTGCCGCAAAGAGAAAGCCGATCTTGGCGAAGGTCGATGTCCTGAAGGCGTCGCGCACGAATTGCGTATAGAGCTTCGCCGTACCTTCGATCGACTTCAACGCGACATTTCCCGTGAACCCGTCGGTGACGACCACGTCCACCGTGCCGCGGCCGATATCGTTGCCCTCGACGAAGCCGTGGAAGTTGACCGGTGCGTCCGGGCGGCGCAGCCATCGCGCGGCCTGCCGCAACTCCTCGTGCCCCTTCTCCTCTTCGGACCCGACATTCAGCAGGCCGACCTTGGGCCGGTCCAGACCGAGCAGCACCTGAGCAAAGACGCTGCCCATCACGGCGAACTCGGCGAGATTGTCGGCATCGCATTCGAGATTGGCGCCGAGGTCGAGCATGACCGTCTCACCGCGCGACGTCGGCACAAACGACGCCAACGCGGGACGGTGCGCACCAGCCACGGTGCGCATGGCAACCATCGAGATGGCGAGCAGCGCGCCGGTATTGCCGGCAGAAACCACAGTGTCGGCGCGACCTTGTGCGGCTGCCTCGACCGCCAACCACATGCTCGACTTGCGTCGGCGACGCAGCGCGAACGACGGCTTGTCTTCCGCCAGCACGGCGTCCTCGGCCGGCACGATCTCAAGCGCTTGCGACAAGCCCTTGCGCTTGTCGACCAGCGGCTTCAACCGCGCCGGATCGCCGAACAGCAGGTAAGACGTACCGGGGTAGCGCTCGCGGGCAATGTCGGCACCGTTCACGATGACTTCAGGGGCGTGATCGCCCCCCATGCCATCGAGCGCCAGGACAATCTTACCCGTGGCCACCGCTATGCTCCGCCTGTCGAATGCCAGCGCATTGCCGGCGGCGTGCTGCGGACTACTTCTCGGCCGACGCGCTGTCGGCCAGGACGGGCATGTCCTCGCGGTAGTAGCCGCAGTGGGTGCAAACAGTATGCGGGCGCTTCAGCTCACCGCAATTCTTGCACTCCAGGTACGCCATGGTCGGCACCGCGTGGTGCGAACGACGCATGTTGCGGCGGGACTTCGAAACCTTCTTCTTGGGAACTGCCATAACGATCTCCACGATGGGGCGGCGGTTTAGACGATTGTCGCCTGCCCCTAAAAAGCTGCGGCCGCGCTCTATAGGCGCGGCGGGCCGCATTCTCTAGCCAAATCGTTCTACCGCCGCAACAGTTTAGCGGCCGCGACGTGGTTTGTCCCTCAGGGCGGCAAGCCCGGCGAAGGGATGGCGGCGCTGCTCCGGGGGGCCTCGGCGGTTTCCGCCCCGCAACTTGGGCAATACGTCTTCGAGCTTGATTCCGGCCCTTCTGGGGTAGGGATCGGCCGTCAGAGAGAGCTGTTCGGCGACGATTTCGCCGACATCGAGCATGTTTCCGCTGAGAGGCTCCGGGGCATCGGCCTGGGCGTTGAGGACAGCCTCTCCGCTCTCGGGATCGCGCTCGTCGGAGAGGTTCTCGGCAAAAACCAGCCGGAAGGCGTCGTCCAGTTCCTGGGGGACCGGATCGAGGCTCAGAACGCAGGCCTGGACGATCGTGCCGCGCAGCCGCCCTTCCACGATCACCTGGCCACCCGGCCGGCGGTCGACGGTCACGCGGGCGGAAAAGGCCGGCAGGCTCAAAAAACCGAACCGCTTGGCCAGGGCTGCCCGTTCGGCATCGGAGGCGACGATTTCGAGGGCGGTGTCCTTAGAGCCCATCCGTTCGAGGTCGACGACCCGCTCCAGCTCAGACTTTTGTTTATTATCAGTATTTTGTGTCATTCTCTTAAATCACTTTATAAGGTCGCCGCGGGTCGTTGCCGCGAGGTGGTCAGCATAGCGCCGGACATAGGCCTCGAGGGCAGCGACAGTTTGCACCTCTTCCGGCGGACTACCGCCATAGGCATTGCGGCGCAAGACCTCCGCCAGCGGCGTCGGGCCGCCGGCCAGCGCTTCCCGGTAGGCCAGCGCCCGCCCGTGCAGCCCCTCGGCCATGATCTTGATGCGACGGCCGACGCCCAGATCCTGCACCCCGATCTCGCGCAGGGTGAGATCGAGATGGCGGAACATCGCGTCGAAAAAGGACTGGGCCAGGGTATCGCCATCGGGTTCGCGGCGCAGGCGATCGATCATCAGCGCGGCGTGCAGGGACAGCGAATCGAAGCGGCCGTAAAGATTGTCGGGAATGCCGCAGCTCTCGAAGAGCTCGGGTGTCCGCGATTGCTCGGCCGTGCGCTTGTAAACGGAAGCGGCAAACTCCTCCTCCGGCTTCCTGCGACGAAACACGATCCCGTTCCTCCCCATTCCCAGTGGCTCGACCGGTTGACCAGCGTCCGCCATCACGACATGTTGTGGCCCCTCTTTCTCGCGAAGCCAAGAAACCGTCCATGCGTCGCACCGTCCCGCTTGCCCTAACAGGCGCCCTTCTCGCCCCCCTTCTCATCGTCGGGGGCTGCAGCAATGTCGTCGACCAGCGCGGCTTCACGCCGACACCGGGCTCCGTCGAAAAGCTCGAAGTCGGCACGCAGAGCCGCGAAGACGTCGTGCGCGTGATCGGATCGCCCTCGGCGGTCGCCACGTTCAATCCGAACATCTGGTATTACATCAGCGAGACCCAGGAATACTGGGCCTTCACCAAGCCCAAGATTTCCGAACAGAAGGTCATCCAGATCACCTTCAACGATTCAGGACGCGTCGAAGGCATCAAGAACTACGACCTGAAGGATGCCGAACAGATCGCGATGGTCCAGCGCATCACCCCGACCTCGGGCAAGCAGCTCACGGTTCTGGAGCAGGTCCTGGGCAACGTCGGCCGCTTCAGCGGTCCGCGCCAGCAGAGCAACCCCGGCGCTCCGACCGGCGGCGGCGGCGGCAGCGGCGCTCCCTAGATCGCCCTTCCAGGCGGCCCCTTCCAGACAGCAACGAAAAAGCCCCGGTCTTTCGACCGGGGCTTTCTCTTTGTGGAGACTTCAGCAGCTCAGTGCGCGAGCACGGCGAGCAGCAGAAGCGCCACGATGTTGGTGATCTTGATCATCGGGTTGACGGCCGGGCCTGCCGTATCCTTGTACGGGTCGCCGACGGTGTCGCCGGTCACCGCGGCCTTGTGGGCCTCGGATCCCTTGCCACCGAAATGGCCTTCCTCGATGTACTTCTTGGCGTTGTCCCAGGCACCGCCGCCCGCCGTCATCGAGATGGCGACGAACAGGCCGGTGACGATCACGCCGAGCAGCATGGCGCCCACTGCCGCGAAGGCATCCGCCTTGGTGGCAATCGCCGCGATCACGAAGTAGACCACGATCGGCGACAGCACCGGCAGCAGCGACGGGACGATCATTTCCTTGATCGCGGCCTTGGTGAGCATGTCGACCGCACGGCCGTAATCCGGCCGGTCGGTGCCCGCCATGATGCCGGGCTTCTCCTTGAACTGACGCCGCACTTCCTCGACCACCGCCTGAGCGGCACGGCCGACGGCCAGCATCGACATGCCGCCGAAGAGATACGGCAGCAGGCCGCCGATCAGCAGGCCGACGATGACATACGGGTTCTCGAGACTGAACTGCACAGTCCCTTGAACACCGAGTTTGCCCTGGCCGATGAAGTACTTGAGGTCTTCGGTGTACGCCGCGAACAGCACCAGCGCACCGAGGCCCGCCGAAGCGATGGCGTAGCCCTTGGTGACGGCCTTGGTGGTGTTGCCGACCGCGTCGAGCGCGTCGGTGTTCTTGCGAACTTCCTTCGGCAGGCCCGCCATTTCGGCGATGCCGCCTGCGTTGTCCGTCACCGGGCCGTAGGCGTCGAGCGCCACGACCACGCCGGCCAGCGCCAGCATGGCGGTGGTGGCGATGGCGATGCCGAACAGGCCGGCAAGCATGTAGCAGACCACGATGCCGGAGCAGATCACCAGCGCCGGCAGCGCTGTGGCCTCCATCGACATGGCGAGACCGGCGATCACGTTGGTGCCGTGACCAGTCACCGACGCCTGCGCCACCGCCTTGACCGGGCGGTAGTCGGTGCCGGTGTAGTACTCGGTGATCCAGATGATCAGGCCGGTGACTGCGAGGCCGACCAGCGAGCACCA
>CALROF020000317.1:0-4967 GCA_943369775.1 Reyranella massiliensis 521 | reverse complement strand
GGCAATGGTCCCGCAGACCACGAAGATGATGAGCTGCCCCCGTTGAAGCGCCGATTCAATCTGCGAGTAGAATGAACCCGCAAATTCGATGCTCTTGATGTAGTCGACGACGCGCAGGTCGACGGCATGGCCCGTCGCCAGGAACAGCGGCTCGCCAACGAAGAGCTGCATGACGAAGTAGGCGCCGTTCGGCGACTCGAACTGCACGGGTCGTGCCTGGTTCACCGCCTGCCACAGAAACTTCGCGGGCGGCACCGGATTGGGCATGCCCTTGGCATCCGGTGCGACGGCATTTGCAATCGCACCCTTGTCGGCATCGAGCAAAGTCACTTCGACGATGGGCCGGCCTTCGATCAGGTTTTGCAGCAGCACCTTGGTCGCCGGCCCGTCCCGCAGCGCGTCGATGCCCATGGCCTGTAACGGACCTGCAATGGCCGCAATGTCGTTCAGGATCTCCTGCTCGCGTGCGCGACGCACCGGCTCGCCGATGGTGCGTGCAGCCTCGTAGGACGCCTGCGAGGGCTTCACGACGAAATCCGTGAGGCTGATGACCAGCATCGACAGGATGACGGTCATGATCAGCGTCGGGGTGATGGTGAAGACACTGCAGACCAACACCAGACGCATATGCAGGCGCGAACCCGCAGCACCACGCCGGCGGTCGAGCCAGAGCTGCGTGAGGCGGACCGCCAACACGGAGACCAGCACGATGGCAATGACGAGGTCCGCCACCAGGAGGCCCGTCATCCAGCCGCGCGTTACGAAGGCTTCCGGCACGAACCCGGCAAGCCACGCGTAGGTAACAGCGCCCGCAAGGATTGCGAGAACAGCCAAAGATGCAGCAGCCACGCGGCCGGAGAGGCCACGGAGCACTGCATTTACGATATCGCTTAAGCGTGAACCGCTCAGCGCTGCTGCCACCAGATCACCCGCCTCGGCGAACCTGCGGCGTGCGAACCACGGGGACGTCGAGGTCCTTAATTTTTTTGCGCAACGTGTTGCGATTGAGCCCCAGGAGTCGGGCCGCACGCAACTGATTCCCCCGAGTAGCCCCCAAAGCGAGCGAGAGCAAGGGACGCTCGACCTCGGAAATGACACGATCATACATGCCGTCCGGCGGCAGCCGGTCGCCGTGAGCGGCGAACATGCTCTGCAGGTGCCGGTCGACGGCATCGGCAAGCGAGATTTCCGCGGCCACATCGGCCGGAGCCGGACACTGCTCGAGCGCCGACATCGCATCTGCGAGTTCAGCCTCGATCGTTTCTACGCCGATGACTTCTTCGGAATAAAGTGCCGAGAGGCGTCGAACCAAGTTGACCAGCTCGCGCACATTGCCCGGCCAGCGATGCTGCTTGAGGCGCGTCATTGCTTCCGGCGACAGCACCTTGGTCGGCAAACCGTCGGCGGTCGCGGCCTGCAGATAGTGATTGGCAAGCTCGGGAATGTCGTCAATCCGTTCGCGCAGCGGCGGCAAACGGATCGGCACGACGTTCAACCGGTAGAACAGGTCCTCACGGAACAGGCCCTGCTGGATCAGCCGGCGCAAGTCGCGATGGGTCGCGGCCACGATACGCACGTTGGCCTTGATCGGCGTGCGGCCGCCGACCGTCATGTATTCACCTTCCTGCAGCACGCGCAGGAGGCGCGTCTGTGCCTCGGGCGGCATGTCGCCGATCTCGTCGAGGAACAGCGTGCCGCCGGCTGCCTGTTCGAACTTGCCGGCCGAACGCTGGACGGCACCTGTGAAGGCGCCACGCTCGTGGCCGAACAGTTCACTCTCGATCAGTTCACGCGGGATGGCCGCCATGTTGAGGGCGATGAAGGGACCCTTCCGGCGTTTGCCGTAATCGTGCAGCGCCCGCGCCACCAGCTCCTTACCGGCACCGGACTCGCCCGTGACCATCACGGTGAGGTCGGTCGACATCAGGCGTGCCAGGGCACGGTAGATCTCCTGCATCGCCGGCGACCGGCCAATCAGCGGCAGACGCTCGCCCTCCTCCGGAGGTGCTGCAGCTCGCGGCATCGAGGCCGCCGGCGCCGACAGCGCGCGATTGACCACCGAGATCAGCTCGTTGAGGTCGAAGGGCTTGGGCAGATACTCGAAGGCCCCGCGCTCGGTCGCCCGCACGGCCGTAAGCAGGGTCGACTGTGCACTCATGACGATGATGCGCAGATCGGGCCGGAGCTTGCGTATACGCGGGACCAGGTCGAGGCCGTTCTCGTCTGGCATCACCACGTCGGTGATGACGAGCTGGCCCTCGCCTTCCTGGACCCATTGCCAGAGCGTGGCAGCAGCCCCTGTGCTGCGAACGGTATGTCCCTGGCGGCCCAACGCCTGATGCAGGACCGTCCGGATCGCGCGGTCGTCGTCGGCAACGAGGATCGTACTGGCCGCGCTCATGGTGCAATACCCGGCGATGCGGGCCTCAGGTTGGCGGAAGATGAGAGCTGCAACGGCAACATGACCCTGAACGTTGTGCGACCGGCCTCGCTATCGAATTCGATCGCGCCGCCGTGGTCGTTGATGATCTTGGCAACCAATGCAAGACCCAGGCCGGTTCCGGTGGGCTTGTTGGTCACGAAAGCGTCAAACAGGTGGCCGCGGATTTCGTCGGACACGCCGCGGCCGTTGTCGCGGACCGAAACGACCAGCGGCAGGTTCACCTTCGCTTGCTGGCCGGGCACGGCAAGCCGCAGCCCGTGCTTGAAGGCCGTGGAGAGCTCGATCTCGCGCTCGCTGTCGCCCGGCACCTCGCAGGCATTCTTCACAAGGTTCAGGAAGACCTGGATGAGCTGGTCGCGGTCGCCATGGACGTCCGGCAGTGACGGGTCGTAGGTCTCTACGAAGCGCACGTTCTTGCCGAAACCGTTCTGCGACAGCCGGCGGACATGGTTCAGGACCTGATGGATATTGATCGGGCCGCGTTCGATCGGCCGTCCGTCTGCGAAGGCCTCCATGCGGTCGACCAGGGCCACGATCCGGTCGGTTTCCTCGCAGATCAGGCTCGTGAGCTCGCGGTCGGAGTCCGGCACCGACTGTTCGAGGAGCTGGGCGGCACCGCGAATGCCAGAGAGCGGGTTCTTGACCTCATGCGCCAGCATGGCCGCGAGCGCGCTTACGGACCGGGCAGCGCTGCGGTGCGACATCTGCCGGTCGATGTTGCGGGCGATGGTCTGCTCGACCAGCGACACCGCCACCAAACCATCGCTGTCGACGACGGGAGAGAGGCGCAGTGCGCAGAAGCGGTTGCCGATGCGCGGTGACGCGAGCGTCACGCCGTTCTCCGCGACGGCGCCTCCGGTCGTGGTCACCTGCTCCAGCAGCGAAAACAGCGGCGTGTCTTCGGGCACGAACTCGTTCAGCGGGTGGCCGACCAGACGGGCGCGCCCGACGCCGAAGAACTGCTCGGCCGACAAGTTGGCGTAGTGGATGTGGCCACCGGCATCGACGACAACGACCGCCTCCGACAGCGAATCGAGGATAGCCGTGGGGAACTGCTCGCCCGTGCCGTTCGACCGCTTCAGGGAATGCAGGGCCATCTAGGCAGCCTGCCGCTCGAGCGCCGGCAGGAAGAAGGCGGCCAGCATGGCCCGCACCTTGCCCGGATCAGGTTCGCGATTCACAGCTGCCCGGAACTCGGCCGACGCCGGCAGGCCTTTGGAATACCAGCCAAGATGCTTGCGGGCCATGCGCATGCCGGTTTCCGGTCCGTAGTGCTCCTGCATCGATTCGTAATGCATCCGGACGGTCGCATACTGCTCGGCAAGCGTCGGATCGGGCAGACGTTCGCCCGTACGCAGATAATGGATTGCCTGGTTCAGGAACCACGGACGGCCATAAGCACCGCGGCCGATCATGATGCCGTCGGCACCGGACTGGTCGAGTGCCTGGTCGACATCGTCGAGCGTGTTGATATCGCCGTTGGCGATGACCGGCAGCTTGGTCACGGCCTTCACTTCACGAATGAAGGCCCAGTCGGCGTGGCCATCGTAGAACTGGCAGCGTGTGCGGCCGTGCACGGTCAGTAGCTTGATGCCGCACTCCTCGGCAATGCGGGCGAGGTTGGGCGCGTTGCGATTGCTCGAGTCCCAGCCGGTACGCATCTTGAGCGTCACCGGCAGCTTCACGGCCTTCACGGTGGCTTCGAGGATCTTGGCGGCATGCACCTCGTCGCGCATCAGCGACGAGCCGGCGTGGCCGTTCACGACCTTCTTCACCGGGCAACCGAAGTTGATGTCGATGATTGCCGCGCCGCGATCCTCGTTGAGCTTGGCGGCCTCGGCCATCACCTCGGGCTCGCAGCCGGCCAGCTGCACCGACATGGGGAACTCCTCCGGGGAGTTCTTGGCCATCAGGAGCGTCTTGCGGTTCTCCCGCACCATGGCGGCAGAGGCGATCATCTCAGAGACGACCAGGCCAGCACCGCCGCGCTTCACCATCTGGCGAAACGGCATATCGGTGACGCCCGACATCGGGGCCAGGATGACAGGGTCTTCGATCCGGACGGGGCCGATATCGATGGGGCTGAGGCGAGGTGCGCGGTCCATACGTGTGATCAGTTTATAGGCATCTTGTGCAGTGCACAATAATTGGGCGAGCAATAGCGGGTCCTACCGACCGGCGCAAGGGCTGCAAAGGCGTCGAAGTGGACACCATACGGCCCGGTGATATCTAGGCCTCGTGTCGACCTGCATTGCCCTGATTGTCGCGGCTGGCCGGGGAACCCGCTTTGGCGGTCCTCTGCCCAAGCAATATGCCCTCCTGGACGGCACGCCTGTCCTGCGCCGCACCCTGATGGCCTTCCAAGGCGTTCCCGGGATCACCGGTCTGCGGGTCGTCATCGCACCTGGCGACGATGCCCCCTACGGCGAGGCCGCTGCCGGCCTCGACCTGCCCCCTCCCGTGCCGGGCGGTGGAAGCCGGCAGCAGTCTGTCTTGAATGGGCTAGAGGCATTGACAGCCCATC
>CALROF020000316.1:0-5046 GCA_943369775.1 Reyranella massiliensis 521 | reverse complement strand
ACATCGCCGAGCGTTACGGCGCGCCACCGGATATCCGCTATTTCGAGACGGCGGTCATCGTCGACAACGAGAGTGACCGGATCGACGAGGCGGCCTAGCGGATTAGTGGACGACATGATCGCCCGTTGCACGTGTGGAAGCGTCGAAGTCGAAGCTGTCGGCGCGCCGATCTTAAGCGTCGCCTGCTATTGCGACGACTGCCAGGAAGGCTCCCGTCAGATCGAGGCGCTGCCGGGCGCTGGTGCCGTTCTAGATCCCGATTCCGGCACGAGCTACACCCTCTATCGCAAGGACCGCGTCCGATATTCCAAAGGCGCCGAACTCCTGAAGAGCCTCAAAATCCACGAGAAGACCGACACGAATCGGGTCATTGCCACCTGCTGCAATTCGGCGATGGTCATGAGGTTCGACGACTCGAAGCACTGGGTTCCGGTGTACCGGGCGCGCTTCGGCAGCAATGCCCCGCCGCTCGAGATGCGCATCTGCACCAAGTTCAAAACCGGCAGCGGTGCCCTGCCAAACGACGTGCCCAGCTACCCAGGCTTCTCGCTCAAGTTCGTGGGCAAGCTTCTTGGCGCGCGAATCGCGATGCTGTTCGGCCGCTAAGGTCTGCTCCGGACCTCAGGCCGCGACCGTCTTCCCTTTGAAGGTGCAGAGGTCGTTCACGACGCAGGTCGGGCACATCGGCGTGCGCGCCTTGCAGGTGTAGCGGCCGTGCAGGATCAGCCAGTGATGCGCGTGCAGCCGGAATTCCTCGGGCACGCGCTTCAGGAGTTTCAGCTCGACCTGCAGCGGGTTCTTGCCCGGCGCCAGGCCGGTGCGATTGCCGACGCGGAAGATGTGGGTGTCGACGGCGATGGTCGCCTCGCCAAAGGCCACGTTCATCACCACGTTCGCCGTCTTGCGGCCGACGCCCGGCAGGTCCTGTAGCTCGGCATGGGTGTGCGGCACCTCGCCGCCATGCCGCTCGATCAGCAGGTGGCTGAGCGCGATCACGTTTTTGGCCTTGGTGCGGAACAGGCCGATGGTCTTGATGTAGTCGATCACTTTCTTCTCGCCCAATGCCACCATCTGGGCCGGCGTTTTGATCTTTTCAAACAAGGGCTTGGTGGCGCGATTGACGCCGACGTCCGTCGCCTGGGCGGAAAGCACCACGGCGATCAGGAGCTGGTAGACGTTGTCGTATTCCAGCTCGGTCTCCGGTTCCGGAATTGCCTGGCGCAAGCGGGCAAAAAACTCGGGGATGACGGCGGGCTTCATCAGGGCCATATAGCCTCATACCATGGTTGAAACGCCCCTTCCGGCGGTTCATTTCGCCACTTCACTCACGCCGCATCGAAGCCTCTCTCCCGAGGCCTTCCGCTGGCTGATCGGTGGCGCCGTCGCGGCAAATCTGCTGGTCGGCCTGCCCATGATGATCATCGGCGCCTGGCCGGTTTTCGGTTTCATGGGCCTCGACGTCCTGCTGTTCTGGTGGCTGTTCAAGCGCAGCTACCTCGACGCGCGGCGCAGCGAAACCCTGCTGCTGACCGATCTCGAACTGATCGTGTCCCGCGTCGCGCCCGACGGCGAGCGCGAGGATCAGCGCCTCGATGCCTACTGGCTGAAGATCGAGTTGACCGAGGAACGACTGGTCGTGTCCTCACGTGGCAACCGGACCGTGATCGGCCGCTTTCTCGGCCCCGACGAACGCCTGCACGTGGGCGAACAGCTCAAGGCGGCGCTGGCCGAGATGCGCGCGCCGCGCTACCGCCACGCCTGGGACGAAGAGCCCGACTAAAGCCCCAGCACGTCCTTCATGCCGTAGAGGCCGGGCTTCTTACCCTCCAGCCACTTGGCGGCCATCACGGCGCCCGACGCATATCCTTCGCGGCTGAAGGAACGGTGGTTGAGTTCCAGCCGCTCGCCGCCCGTCGCGAAATAGACCGTGTGCACGCCTACTTCCTCGCCGCCGCGCAGGGTGGCGAAGCCGATCTCGCCCACGGGACGCGCGCCGGTATGGCCGTCGCGGGTCTTGCGCCAGACATCCTCGAGCTTGACCTTGCGGCCGGCCGCCGCGGCGCGACCCAGTGCCAGCGCCGTGCCGGACGGCGCGTCGATTTTGTGGCGGTGGTGCATTTCCAGCACCTCGATGTCGTAGCTGGGATCGAGCAGCGCGGCGGTCTTCTCGACCAGGGCCAGCAGCACGTTGACGCCCAGCGCCATGTTGGCCGCCCACATGATCGGCACCTTCTTCGCTGCCTCGTGGATCAGCGCCGTCTGTTGCGGATCGAGGCCGGTGGTGCCGATGACCATCGCCACGCCCTTGTCCTGGGCGACCTTCGCATGGGCCACGGTGGCGGCCGGCACGGTGAAGTCGATGACGACCTGGGCCGCGGCGATGGCGGCGGCACTGTCGCCGCCGATCTTGATGCCGTTGGCCTCGAGCCCTGCCACCTCGCCGGCATCCTTGCCGATCGCCTTGCTGCCCGGCGCTTCGCTGGCGGCGGCCAGCGATACGCCCTCGGTGCGTGCAATCTGTCGGATCAGCATCTGGCCCATGCGCCCGGCGGCGCCGACGACGGCGATCTTCATCTCGTTCCTCTTTTCTTTGGTTGGCATAGATTAGCCAACTCAAGGTGCGGAGGACACATGCTCTTCATGGTGGTCGAGAAGCTGAAGAATCAGGACGGCAAGGCCGTTTACCGCAAGCTGCGCGACAAGGGCCGCGCACTGCCCGACGGCCTCACGTTTGTCGCGAGCTACGTGACGGCCGATCTCGGCCGCTGCTTCCAGCTCATGGAAACCGACGACATCACGACTTTCCAGCGCTGGATCGCTGACTGGCAGGAGGTCGTCGAGTTCGAGGTCGTGCCCGTCGTCGAGGGCAAGACCACGCGTGAGGCGCTGGAGCCGCTGCTTTGATCCCGACTATTTCCAGGGATCGGCCACCTTCGGCCAGAACGGCGTCTTGCGCTTGGTGTAGGGCCAGCGTGTGACGTCGGGGTCGGCGGCGCCGGGCGAGGCGACGTAGAGGATCTCCTTCGCGAGACCCACGAAGCCGTTATAGAAGTGCTGCGCCGACTTCACGATCACCACGCGATAGTCGGCCGGATCGGCGCCGACGGCCTTGAAGGCGTCGGCGTGGAAGGTCTGGGTGCGGCGCGTGCAGATCGCGATATCGACATGCTCCGACGACAGCAACGCCATGTCACCGAGCGGCGACATCACCGGCCCGTAAGGCTGGAAGACGTTGCGCGCGATCTTCTTGACCGTGACGTCGAGATCGACCGGATCGCCGCTCACCGCGCCCGACTTGCCACCGAGTCGCATGCGGATGCGCGCGCCCTCGCCCGCCTCCTCGGCGATCTGGAAGGCCATCGGGTCCCACATCACGCCGAACAGCGCCGGGCCGATCTCGCGGGCGACCAGCTCCTTCAGCACGAAGGTCGAATCGCCGGGCGCACCTGAGCCGGGATTGTCGGCGCGGTCGGCCAGCACCAGCGGACCTTGATTGTGCGAGGCGGCACGGTCCATCGCCTCGGCGATGGTGAGGTATTTGGTGGCATAGCGCTCGCGGTTGTCCCACAGCTCGCCGGCGAGCTGCTTGGCGAGCGCCTCGGCCTTGCCCTTGTCGCCATCGGCCACGACCAGCGTACGGGTGCCGACATCCTCGACATCCGCGAAGGAGAAGCCGTGGCTGAGCGACACGGAGAGGATGCCATCCTTGCCTTCGAGCGACTTCATGCGGACGACGAACTCGGTGATCGGCGGCACCGAGGTACGGTACTGCGCGATCATGCGGCAGTCGTAACGTGCCATGACCGGCTTCACCTTGCCCTCGACCGTGTCGGCGATGATCGCGAACAACTCCGCCGCGCGCTCCATCGTGTCGGTGTGCGGGTATTCCTTGTAGCCGACCAGCACGTCGGCGCTGTCGAGCATCAAAGCACTCAAATGGCAGTGCAGGTCGAACTCCGCCCCGATGGCAACCTTGGGGCCGACGATGGCGCGGATCTTCGAGAGCAGGTCGCCTTCGCAATCGTCGTATCCGTCAGCCACCATGGCACCGTGCACATTGATCAGCACGGCATCGAGTGGCAGGGCGGCCTTGATGTTGGCCAGCATCTCGTCGCGGAAATCCTCGTAGACCTTACGCACGGTGGTCCCTGACGGGGCGGCGAAGGTCGCGAGCCCTTCGATCACCGTCCAGCCGCGCTTCTCGGTCTCCTTGCGCCAGACATGCATCGGCGCGGTGAAGTTGGTCGGCTCGTGCTTGGTGGCGTCGCCGTGCCAGATGCCATGCTCTTCATAGCCGCGGCGGCCAGTTGGAAAGGGGACGAACTGATTGGTCTCGGTGCCGAGGGCACCGATGAACACACGCTTGCTCAAAACTCACTCCTTGCAGCGATGGCAGCCCGCTACATGGTCGTCGACCATGCCCGAGGCTTGCATGAAGGCATAACAAATGGTGGAACCGACGAACTTGAACCCGGCCTTCGCCAGCTTCTTGGAAAGCGCGTCGCTCTCGGCCGTCTTGGCCGGCACGCCTTTCAATGTCTTCGGGCGATTCTTGCGCGGCTTGCCGTCGACCACGCTCCACAGGAACTTCGAGAACGACCCCTCGCGTTCCACGATCTCGAGATAGGCGCGGGCATTGCTGACGCTGGCGTCGATCTTGCCGCGGTGACGGATGATGCCGGGGTCCGCCAGCAGTTTAGCGAGCTTGGCCGGCGTGTAGCGGGCGATCTTCTGCGGATCGAAGCCGTCATAGACCTTGCGATAGTGCTCCCGCTTGCGCAGCACGGTGATCCAGGAGAGCCCAGCCTGGCAGCCTTCGAGCGTCAGGAGCTCGAACAGCGAGCGATCGTCGCGCAGCGGCCGGCCCCATTCGGCGTCGTGATACTTCTCGTAGAGCGGATCGGCCGAGGCCCAGCCGCATCGCGGCTTGCCGTCGGTGCCAATCACCGTGTCGTGCTTCCAGACCATGTGCGGACCCTACCCAAGCGCGCCGGGCGACGCCACACTCCGGCAAACGGAGGAGTATAGCCCTTAGGAAGCCTATCT
>CALROF020000315.1:0-5172 GCA_943369775.1 Reyranella massiliensis 521 | reverse complement strand
GACGGCCGGGTCCTGGATCTATATCGGCAGCCAGGGCATCGTTCAGGGCACCTACGAAACCTTCGTCGAAATGGCGCGCCAGCACTACAACGGCAGCCTTGCCGGCCGCTGGATCCTGACCGCGGGCCTGGGCGGCATGGGCGGCGCGCAAACCTTGGCGGCCACCATGGCCGGGGCGTGCTGCTTAGCGGTCGAATGCCGGCCGAGCAGCATCGAGTTCCGCCTGCGCACGGGCTATGTCGACGTGCAGGCCAAGGACCTCGACGACGCGCTGGCGATCATCGCGAAGGCGACGGCGGAGAAGAAGGCGGTCTCCGTCGCGCTTCTCGGCAATGCCGCCGAGGTTCTGCCGGAGCTGCTGCGTCGTGGCGTGCGTCCGGATTGCGTGACCGATCAGACGTCCGCGCACGACCCGGTCAACGGCTACCTGCCCAAGGGCTGGACGCTCGACGAGTGGGAGGCCAAGCGCGCCAGCGATCCTGCCGCCGTCACTAAGGCGGCCAAGCAGTCGATGGCGGGCCACGTACGCGCCATGCTGGAGTTCCACAAGCTCGGCGTGCCGACGGTCGACTACGGCAACAACATCCGCCAGATGGCCTTGGAAGAGGGCGTAGCCGACGCCTTCAGCTTTCCAGGTTTCGTGCCGGCCTATATCCGCCCCCTGTTCTGCCGCGGCATCGGACCGTTCCGCTGGGCTGCGCTCTCGGGCGATCCCGAGGACATCTTCAAGACCGATGCCAAGGTCAAGGAGCTGCTGCCCGACAACAAGCATCTCCACACCTGGCTCGACATGGCCAAGACGCGCATCAAGTTTCAGGGCCTGCCGGCGCGCATCTGCTGGGTGGGATTGGGCGATCGCCATCGGCTCGGTCTCGCCTTCAACGAGATGGTGGCCAAAGGCGAGCTCAAGGCGCCGATCGTGATCGGCCGCGACCATCTCGATTCAGGATCGGTTGCCAGCCCCAACCGTGAGACCGAAAGCATGCGCGACGGCACCGACGCGGTGTCGGACTGGCCGCTGCTGAACGCGCTGCTCAACTGCGCCTCGGGTGCGACCTGGGTGTCGCTGCATCATGGCGGTGGCGTCGGCATGGGCTTTTCCCAGCATGCCGGCATGGTGATCGTGTGCGACGGCACACCGGAAGCGGCCAAGCGCGTGGAGCGCGTTCTGTGGAACGACCCCGCCACTGGCGTCATGCGTCATGCCGATGCGGGCTACGAGGACGCGATCGCTTGCGCCCGCGAGAAGGGCCTCAACCTGCCGAGCCTCTAGCGCTCGGCAAAGGCCTTCTCGACGACGAAGTCGCCGGGCTCGCCGTGATTGCCCTCGACGAAGTGCTGGTCGAGGAGCAGTTGCTTGGTATCGGCGAGCAGGGCCGGGCTGCCGCAGATCATGACTCGGTCGTGCGCCGGCTCCAGCGTCGGCAGTGCGATCTCGCTGAACAGCTTGCCCGAGGTGATCAGGTCGGTGATGCGGCCGCGGTTGCGGAACGGATCGCGCGTCACCGTCGGGAAATAGATGAGCTGGTCCCGCACCATCTCACCGATCAACTCGTCCTTGGGCAGGCGCTCGGTGATCAGTTCGCCGTAGGCCAGTTCGGAGACGCGGCGGCAGCCATGCAGCAGCACGACTTTCTCGAAGCGTTCGTAGGTCGCGGGATCCTTAATGACGCTCAAGAATGGCGCCAGGCCGGTGCCCGTGCCGATCAGATAGAGATTGCGGCCGTCCTTCAGATTGTCGATCACCAAGGTGCCGGTGGCCTTGCGGCCGACGATGACATTGTCACCGGTCTTGAGATGCTGCAGGCGCGAGGTGAGGGGGCCGTCCGCCACCTTGATCGAGAAGAATTCGAGGTTCTCCTCGTAGTTGGCGCTGGCCACGCTGTAGGCGCGCAAGAGCGGCTTCTCGCCGAGCGCGAGGCCCATCATGGTGAACTCGCCGTTGCGGAACCTGAACGAGGGATCGCGCGTGGTGGTGAAGCTGAACAGCGTGTCGGTCCAGTGATGGACATCGAGCACCCGCTCCTGGGTGAAACTGGCCATAATCGTTTGTATGCATACGACCGGGCCGGATCAAGGCAACGGCGCAGCATATGCTGTCGGATTTGGCCGATCGGACGGGATTTACTTTCGAGGTCGGGGCGCCCGACGCAATCCTTTTGCCTTCGGGTGAAATTGCCGGGTTTTCAGGGCCCAGATCATTCACGGGCACTGGCTGATTGTGGGAATCGCGTGCCATTGTAGCGGCGCTCCGCTAACGCAGCTTCATCAGCAAGGCCTTGAGCGTCTGCCGCTCGGGCACCGTGAGCGGCGCCAGCGTGTCCTCGGTCGCCTGGAAGGCGCCGGACACGGCCTGGTCGACCCTTTCCCGTCCCGCCGGTGTCAGCGCAACCAGCAGTCGGCGGCCATCGTCGGGGTCGGCGCTCGTCTTCGTCAAACCGCGCGCGGACAGCCGGTCGATCACGCCCTTGATCGTGGCCACGTCCATGGCGGTCAGTCGGCCGAGCTGGTTCTGCGAACAGGTGCCGACTTCGGCGAGCTTGGAGAGCGCCGCCCATTGCGTCGGCGTCAGGTCGCCGCCCATCAGCCCGTCGAAGAGGGCGACGTGGCGCTGCACGACCTGGCGCAGGATGAAGCCGATCTGCTCGTCGAGGATGTAGGGACGTTGCGCCCGGCGGCTCATGCCTTATCGCGATGCAGCAATCGCCTCATGGAAGTTTCTCCGCGAAGGAACCTGCCGCAATATGACGGCTGAAATCGGCGATGGGAAAGCAAGAACAGACAAGCCTCCACGATTGTCCTTCATCATGGTTGGAGTGGAGCATCGGACGGGTATGATCCGACGACCGTTGATGCGTGAGGCCGTCATGTCTGATTCAGGACCCTTGTCGTTTCACGTGCCGGCCCCGGCGGTGCGGCCTGGCGGCACGCCGGATTTCAGCGACGTGAAGATCTCGCGCGCCGGCGAGGTGCGGCGACCGGACGTCGACGTCGCCCCGGAAGAGATCCGCGATCTCGCCTTCCAGATCATCCGCGTGCTCGACCGCAACAGCGAGGCGGTCGGACCGTGGGCAGGACTGCTGAGCGACCAGGAGCTGCTCGAGGGCCTGCGCCACATGATGACCTTACGCGCCTTCGATGCCCGCATGCAGATGGCGCAGCGCCAGGGCAAGACCTCGTTCTACATGCAGCACCTCGGTGAGGAGGCGGTGAGCTGCGCCTTTCGCAAGGCACTCGAGCCCGGCGACATGAATTTCCCGACCTATCGTCAGGCAGGCCTGCTGATCGCCGGCGACTATCCCATGCTCGACATGATGAACCAGATCTATTCCAACGAGCTCGACCCGATGAAGGGACGGCAGTTGCCGGTGATGTATTCGTCGCGCGAGCACGGCTTCTTCTCGATCTCGGGCAATCTCGCCACCCAGTACATCCAAGCCGTAGGCTGGGCGATGGCTTCGGCGATGAAGCGCGACACGCGGATTGCCGCCGGCTGGATCGGCGACGGGTCGACCGCTGAATCGGACTTTCATGCCGCGCTGGTCTTCGCCTCGACCTACAAGGCACCGGTCGTGCTCAACATCGTCAACAACCAGTGGGCGATCTCCACCTTCCAGGGCATCGCCCGTGGCGGCGCCGGTACCTTTGCTGCGCGCGGCCTGGGTTTCGGCATCCCAGCGTTGCGGGTCGACGGCAACGACTATCCGGCGGTGCACGCCGTGGCCAAGTGGGCGGTGGAGCGGGCGCGCCGCAACCTCGGTCCGACCGTGATCGAATATGTTACCTATCGCGTCGGCGCACATTCGAGTTCGGACGATCCCTCGGCCTACCGGCCCAAGACCGAGTCCGATGCCTGGCCGCTCGGCGACCCCGTGCTGCGGCTGAAGAACCACCTGATTCACCGCGGCGTCTGGTCGGAGGATCGCCACAAGCAGGCCGAAGCCGAAGTCATGGCGGCCGTCATTGCCGCCCAAAAGGAAGCAGAAACGCACGGCACCCTGCATACCGGCCCGCACCCCTCGGCGCGCGACATGTTCGAGGGCGTCTACGAGCAGATGCCACCGCATCTGCGGCGACAGCGCCAGCAGGGCGGAGTCTAGCCCATGCCGCGCAAGACCATGGTCGAGGCGATTCGCGATGCAATGGATGTCGCGATGCAGCGCGACGACAATGTCGTCGTCTTCGGCGAGGACGTCGGATACTTCGGCGGCGTGTTTCGCTGCACGCAGGGCCTTCAGCAGAAGTTCGGCTCCAGCCGTTGCTTCGATGCGCCCATCAGCGAGTCCGGCATCGTCGGTGCTGCCGTCGGCATGGCGGCCTACGGGTTGCGGCCCTGTGTCGAGATCCAGTTCGCCGATTATATGTATCCGGCCTACGACCAGATCGTGTCGGAGGCGGCGCGGTTGCGCTATCGCTCCAACGGCCAGTTCACGGCGCCGCTGGTCGTGCGCATGCCGACCGGCGGCGGCATCTTCGGTGGCCAGACGCATAGCCAGAGCCCGGAAGCACTGTTCACCCATGTGGCCGGACTCAAGACCGTCGTGCCGTCCAATCCCTATGATGCGAAGGGGTTGTTGATCGCCGCGATCGAGGACAACGACCCGGTGATCTTCCTCGAACCCAAGCGGCTCTATAACGGTCCGTTCGACGGCCACCACGACCGGCCGGTGACGCCATGGGCGCGTCATCCTCAAGGAGAGGTCCCTGACGGCCATTACACCGTGCCCCTGGGCAAGGCGGCAATCCGTCGAGAGGGTAGTGCGGTGACGGTGCTTGCCTACGGCACCATGGTCTTCGTCGCGGAAGCGGCCGCCGCTGAAACCGGCATCGACGCCGAGGTGATCGATCTGCGCACGCTCGTGCCGTACGATCTCGAAACGATCGTCGCCTCGGTAAACAAGACCGGACGCTGCGTGATCGTCCATGAGGCGACGTTGACGTCCGGTTTCGGTGCCGAACTCAGCGCGCTGGTGCAGGAGCACTGCTTCTACCATCTCGAAGCGCCCGTCACGCGCGTGGCCGGGTGGGATACGCCCTATCCTCACGCGCAGGAGTGGGACTATTTCCCCGGCCCGGCGAGAGTCGGGCGCGCCCTCAAGGCCGTGATGGAGGCCTGAGATGGGAATTCGCATCGTCAAGCTTCCCGATGTCGGCGAAGGCGTGGCCGAGGCC
>CALROF020000314.1:0-5250 GCA_943369775.1 Reyranella massiliensis 521 | reverse complement strand
GTTGCTCTATCGCGCCCAGGTGCTGGCGCTGCGCGGTGACACGGCGAGGGCGATCGGCGACTACAGCGACGCCCTGCGCACCGACAGCAACAATCCCCGGATCTATGCCAGCCGAGCCGCGCTCTACAGCAGCCTCGGGGACTACAACTACGCGATCGACGACCTTAATCAGGCGATCCGGCTCAGGCCGAAAGACCCCAATCTGTTTCTCAATCGCGGTATTGCCTACTTCAGCACCGGCGACTACGCCAAAGCCGTCAGCGACTACGATGAAGCGTTGAAGCTCGATCCGAAGATGGGACCGGCGCTCAACAATCGCTGCCTGACACGAGCCGTGATGGGCCTGGATCTCGACGGCGCGCTGGCTGATTGCAAGGAAGCGCTGACATTGCAGCCCGGCGATCCGTACACGCGCGACAACATGGGCCTGATCTACCTGAAGCAAAAATTCTACGACAAGGCGATCGCCGAATACGATGCATCGCTCAAACTCGACCCCAACCGGGCGCGGGCGCTCTATGGTCGTGGTTTCGCCAAGTCGAGAAGGGGAGAGGCACCGGCGGGCATCAACGACATGACGACCGCGACAGGTATCCAACCGAACATTGGCAGCGAGTTCGCCAAGTACGGCGTGCGCTAGGCCAGCGCGCGCAAGCCCTCGCGGACGACATCGGCGTCTGTCTGGCGCAGAAGGCCGTCGACCTCGCCATGGGTGCGCTGCCAGATTGGCAGGGCATTCTCCAGCAGCTTACGGCCGGGCGCCGTCAGGATCAGTAAGCGGCCCCGCCGGTCGGCTGGATCGACCTTAGTCTCCACCAGACCGCGCCGTTCCAGCGGCTTCAGGTTCGCCGTAAGCGTCGTGCGATCCATCGCCAGCAAAGATGCGATGGAACCGATCGACGGCGGGGCGGGTTGATTGAGCGACATCAGCAGCGAGAACTGCCCGCTGGTCAGCCCGAGCGGCCGCAGGGCTTCGTCGAAACGGCGCGCCAGGGTGCGGGCCACGCGTTGGGCGGCCAGGCAGAGGCAGTGGTCACGCACATATTCCGTCGTCTGGTAGGTGACGGTCGTGAGCTTTGACATGGTGTATTTATGTTGATATCAACCCATTTCGTCAAGCCCATCCAGTGCAGCAGGAGTAGAGCATGTCCTACGTGAGCGGATTCGTTGTCGCTGTCCCCGCAGCCAACAAGGAGACCTATCGCAAGCACGCGGCTGAGGCCGCACCCCTGTTCAAGGAGTTCGGCGCAACCCGCATGGTCGAGGCGTGGGGTGACGATGTACCGGACGGCAAGGTCACCGACTTCAAGGGCGCCGTGAAGGCCAAGCCAGACGAGGTCGTCGTCTTTTCCTGGCTCGAATTTCCCAGCAAGGAAGCGCACGACGCGGCGAACGCCAAGATGATGAGCGACCCGCGCATGAAGGAGATGGGCAGCAACATGCCCTTCGACGGCCAGCGCATGATCTATGGTGGCTTCGCGTCTCTGGTCGACGAGCGTGCATCGGGCAAGACGGGCTACGTCGACGGCTGCCTGGTGCCGGTGCCGGCGGGCAACAAGGAGGCCTACCGCGACATGGCGACGAAGACCGCAGCTATGTTCAAGGAGTTCGGCGCCGTCCGTGTCGTCGAGGCCTGGGGCGATGCCGTGCCCGACGGCAAGGTCACTGATTTCAAGGGTGCAGTGAAGGCGACCGGCGACGAACAGGTCGTCTATTCCTGGATCGAGTGGCCTTCCAAGGAAGCACGCAATGCCGGCTGGGAGAAGATGATGGCCGATTCCCGTCTTCAGGGCCGGGCGATGCCCTTCGATGGCAAGCGCATGGTCTATGGCGGCTTTGCCCCGATCCTCGACGTCTAGGCAGTCTCCGAGGGAACCGGGCGGTTCGGGAATCGCCCGGTTTCACACCTCGACCTCTCCAATCGCTGCTCAAAACGGAACCCGATGGCACACGCTGCTTGCCGTCGGGTGACATCCCGCCTTAGCCTGCCATCAAGAACGCAACGACGCGCACAAGCGCGCGCGGGATGGAAAGGGCTCCAGCAGCATGACCGATATTCAGTATTTGGCACCGCAGACGCTCGACGAGGCGGTGCGTGCCTTCGCCGCGAGTTCAGGGAAGGGGCGCATCCTGGCCGGCGGCACAGACCTCCTGGTCCAAATGCGTGCCGGCACCGTGACGCCGCACACCATCATCGACATCAAGAAGATCGGCGAGATGACCGCCATCGAAGAGACCGCAGGCGGCGGTTTCCGCGTGGGTGCCGCCGTATCGGGCGCGATACTGCGTGAACATCCCAAGCTCAAGAAGGTCTGGCCGGGCGTCGTGGAGGCCGCGAACCTGATCGGTTCGACGCAGATCCAGGGGCGCGCCACGGCAGGCGGCAATCTCTGCAACGGTTCACCGGCGGGCGACAGTGTGCCGGCCATGGTCGCAGCTGGCGCCATTGTCACGATCCAGGGCCCGAAGGGTCGGCGAGAACTGCCCGTCGAAGCGGTGCCCAAGGGACCCGGCCGCCTGAACCTCGAACCCGGCGAGATCGTCGTCAGCTTTGCGCTGCCGGCACGCCCCAAGGGATCGAGTGACGCCTACCTCCGCATGATCCCGCGTACCGAGATGGACATCGCCGTCGTCGGCTGCGGCGTCAGCCTCGTTCTGGAGAAGGGTGTCTGCACGGCCGCGCGAGTCGGCCTTGGCGCTGTCGCGCCGACCGTGCTGCTGGTCGAGGATGCCGCCAAGGCCCTCATCGGTTCCAAGCTCGACGATGCGGCCCTCGACAAGGCCGCCAATGCCTGCCGCGCCGCCTGCCGTCCCATCGACGACAAGCGCGGCACCATCGCCTACCGCACCCAGATCGCGGGCGTGCTGCTGAAGCGCACCGCGGCCATTGCCGCCGAGCGCGCCGGAAGGAACTAAGAACATGGCCAAGCTGCACGTTTCCACCACCATCAACGGCGAGCCGCAGGAGTTCCTGTGCGATGCCGACCAGAGCATGCTCGACATCCTGCGCGGACCTCTCGGCCTCACCGGCAGCAAGGAAGGCTGCGGTTCGGGCGATTGCGGCGCCTGCTCGATCACGCTCGACGGACGGCTCGTCTGCTCCTGCCTGATGCTGGCGGCCGAAGCCGAGGGCAAGGATATCGGCACGATCGAAGGCATGGCGGGCGAAGAGCTTCACCCGCTGCAGACCAAGTTTCTCGAGACGGCGGCGCTGCAGTGCGGCATCTGCACGCCGGGCGTGCTGATGGCGGCCAAGTCGCTGCTCGAGCGCAATCCCGATCCGACCGAGCACGAGGTCCGCTTCTGGCTGGCTGGCAATCTCTGCCGCTGCACGGGTTACGACAAGATCGTCCGCGCCGTGATGGAAACGGCTGCCGACATGAGGGGAGGCGCACGATGAGCACCACCACGACGACTGACGACAACAAGTGGATCGGCAAGCGCACGGTCCGTCCCGACGGCGCCGACAAGGTGACCGGCCGCGCCGCTTACGCTGCCGACACCAACATGCCCGGCATGATCTGGGGCAAGGTGCTGCGCAGCCCCCATCCGCATGCTCGCATCAAGTCGATCAACACCGCCAAGGCGGAAGCCCATCCCGGCGTTAAGGCCGTGGTGACGGCCAAGGACGTCGTGGACTTCCCGATTGCCAAGTCGGTGATGCTGGGCATCCAGGACATGCGCTGGATGTGCCGCAACGTCATGGCGCGCGAGAAGGCGCTGTTCGTCGGGCATCCGGTGGCCGCGGTCGCCGCGACCTCGGAGAAGATCGCGGCGGAGGCCTGCAAGCTGATCGAAGTCGAGTACGAAGTGCTGCCCTTCGTCATCGACGTCGAGGAGGCGATGAAGCCCGACGCGCCGGTCCTTCACGACCACATCACCTTCGAGGGCAAACCTTCCAACATCGCGGGCAAGCTGGAGCACAAGCTCGGCGACGTGGGTGAGGGCTTCGCCAAGGCCGACGTGATCATCGAGCGTTCGTTCCGTACCCAGCCCGTCCATCAGGGCTACATCGAGCCGCATGCCTGCCTGGTCAGCGTCTCCGATGGCAAGGCCACGGTCTGGAGTTCGAGCCAGGGCCAGTTCATGGTCCGCGCCATGTGCGCCTATCTGACGGGCATCCCGCAGAACGACATCCGCGCTATTCCCGCCGAGATCGGCGGCGGCTTCGGCGGCAAGACCATCGTCTATCTCGAACCCGTGGCGCTACTGCTGGCCAAGAAATCCGGCCGTCCGGTGAAGATGGCGATGACCCGCACCGAGGTGTTCCATGCCTCGGGCCCGACCTCGGGCTCCTACAGCAAGGTCAAGATCGGCGCGACCAAGGACGGGAAGATCGTCGCGGGCGAGGGGACCTATTGCCTGCAGGCCGGTGCGCTGCCGGGTTCGCCGATCCGCGGCGCCGCGGGCTGCGCCTTCGCACCCTACGACATCCCCAATGTCCACTCCGTTGGCTTCGATGTCGTCTCCAACCGCTCCAAGGTCGCGGCCTATCGTGCGCCCGGTGCCCCGATTGGCGCCTATGCCGTTGAATGCGTGATGGACGAGCTGGCCGAAGCGCTGAAGATGGATCCGCTGCAGCTCCGGCTGAAGAATGCCGCGAAGCAGGGGACCAAGGCGGCACACGGTCCGACTTTCCCGAGGATCGGCTTCGTCGAGACGATCGAGGAAGCGATCGCCCACCCGCACTACAAGACGCCGCTCGCCAAGCCCAAGAATGGCGTACTGCACGGCCGCGGCGTGGCCAGCGGCTTTTGGTTCAATGCAGGCGGCGAGTCGAGCGCGCAGGTCAACGTTAACGAGGATGGCACCGTGGTGGTTATCACCGGCCATCCCGACATCGGCGGCTCACGTGCCTCGACGGCCAACATCGTGGCCGAGGTCCTGGGCATCGACTACCGCAAGGTCTCGGTGCTGATCGGCGACACCAGCGTGATCGGCTTCAGCAACCTGACCGGCGGCAGCCGCGTCACCTACGCTTCGGCGATGGTGGTCACGCAGTCGACCGAGAACGTGATCGGCCAACTCAAGGCGCGCGCCGCCAAGATTTGGAAGATCGATCCCGACGCGGTGGTCTGGGAGAACGGCGAGGCACGGCCGGCCGGCGACAATGCCGGCAAGTTTGAGCCGATGACGCTCGGTCAGCTCGCGGCGCAAGCCAACGCCACCGGCGGTCCGATCGGCGCCGGCACGCAGCTCAACACCACGGGCGCAGAAGGCGGCTTCGCCACGCACGTCTGTGACGTCGAG
>CALROF020000313.1:0-5333 GCA_943369775.1 Reyranella massiliensis 521 | reverse complement strand
ATGAACGCGACGCGGCGCTCGAAGGTCGGCAGGCCGCGTGCGCCCGGCGTCACCAGAGCCGTCGCCTCTGCGCTCATTTCATTCAGGAGCTCTGTCGCTCCAGCCGCATCGAACATATCGAGGCGCATGTAGCGGCTGCGCACCAGTTCGTAGGATACCGGCGCTGCGAGAAAGCCAACTGCAGAACCGACGCCGGCATTGGGTGGCACGATCACGCGCTGGACGCCGATCTTCTCGGCAACGCGTGCGGCATGCAGCGGCGCGCCACCGCCAAACGCAACCAAGGAATACTGGTTGACGACCGCACCGCGCTCGGCCGCGTGCACGCGCGCAGCGCTCGCCATGTTTTCCGATACCATCTCGTAGATGGCATAGGCGCCCATCTCCGTCGAAAGGCCGATACCTTCCGCCACATCGCGCTCCAGCGCGCCGCGAGCCGCCTCGATATCGAGCGCGATCGAGCCACCCGCGAAGTGCGCGGGATCAATCGTGCCCAGTACGACGTTAGCGTCTGTGACGGCGGGATGCCTGCCGCCGCGGCCATAGCAGGCCGGTCCTGGCTCCGCGCCGGCGCTCTCCGGCCCCACCGTGACCCGCTTCAAGGCGTCGAGCCGCGCAATCGAGCCGCCACCTGCACCGATCTCGACCATCTCGATCACCGGGATGCGCACCGGCAGGCCCGAACCTTTAAGGAAGCGCGCCGCACGGTCGACCTCGAATAGCCGCGCGGTGTGCGGCTGATAGTCGTCGATCAGACAGATCTTGGCCGTGGTGCCACCCATGTCGTAGCTCAGCGCCCGCTTCTCGCCGGCGCGGGCCGCAACCTGTGCAGCAAAGATCGCGCCACCGGCCGGGCCTGATTCGACCAGACGCACCGGGAAGCGCCGCGCCGTCTCGATGGCGGTGAGACCGCCGCCGGACGTCACGAGATATATCGTGCCCTTGAACTTTTCGATGACGAAGGCGGCCTGCATGCGCGCGAGGTAGGAATCCATCAGCGGCTGCACATAGGCATTGGCGACGGCCGTCGACGTGCGCTCGTACTCGCGCACCTCGGGGCAGACTTCACTGGAGAGCGTTACCCAAAGATCGGGCAGCTCGGCCTTCAGGATGTCGCGCACCCGGCGCTCGTGGGCAGGGTTGACGTAGGAGTGCATGAAAGCAACGGCTACGCTCTCGATGCCTTCCGTCTTGAGCTGCTTGGCGAGTTCCCGAACGGCGGCCTCATCGAGCGGCAGGCGAACCTTGCCGTGCACGTCCATGCGCTCCGGCACGGTGAAGCGCAGCGCGCGCGGCACCAGCGGCCTGGGCTTCTCGATGGTGAGATCGTACTGGTCGTAACGGCTTTCATTGGCGATATCGAGGACGTCGCGGAAGCCTTCCGTCGCGATCAACGCCGTGCGTGCGCCGCGCCGTTCGATGACCGCGTTGGTCGCGAGCGTCGTGCCGTGCACGAACACGGCGATGTCGCCGAAGCCTTTACCGGCGTCGCCCAGGATCAGTCGGACGCCTTCCAGCACCGCTTCCTCGGGCCGCTGGGGGGTCGTCAGCAGCTTGCGTGTGAGCCGCTGGGGCCCTTCTTCCAACACCACATCCGTGAAAGTCCCGCCGATATCGACGGCAATGCGCAAATCGTTAGCCACCTTGATCAGATACCTCATACCGCGACGCGGGCGCGACCGTAGACCGGGCCCCTGTGCGTTGCAATTGGCACGCCAAGCCGCCTATGGTCGTCCTGTGACGGCCACGTCAACGAAACTCCGATCGCAGGTTTTCTCGGTCCTGCGCACCTCCGAGCCCAGCCCCGCTGCGCGGCGCTGGCGGACCTTCCATCTAATCGTCCTGGCTGCCGGCCTGCTGGCGGTAATCCTGCTTTCGATCGACGAATTCGCGTTGGGACACCGCGTCTATCTCCGCAGCGCGATCTGGGTTGTCACGATAATCTTCGTGGTCGAGTATATTGTCCGGCTCTGGGTGGCTCCCGAGATGCCGCTCTATGCCGACATGCCGCCGATGCGGGCACGACTGCACTGGGTCGTGACGCTTCCCGGCTTGATCGGCCTGCTGGCGACCATGCCGGCGGTCATGATGACCGGCGGCTACAGCATCACGGGTGCAGATACAGCGTCCGTCTTCTGCATCCTCTGGATCATGAAGCTCGGTCTGCACGCACCGGCCTTCGGCACCCTGGCCCGCGTGATCTCGAACGAACGCGCGCCGATTGCCAGCGTCCTGATCGTCTTCGCCATCTTGTTGATGGCCGCCGCCACCGCTGCACACATGTTCGAGCGGGTGAAACAGCCCGAGGCATTCGGCAGCCTGCCCAATGCCATGTGGTGGGCGGTCGTCACCCTGACCACCACGGGCTACGGCGATGTCGTGCCTCTTACTGCCGGCGGCCGCATGATCGGCTCGCTGCTGATGATCAGCGGCATCGCCGTGCTCGCGCTCATGACCGGCGTGCTCGCCACGGGCTTTGCACAGGAGGAACGGCGGCGCGAGTATCTGCGCGTCTGGGACCAGGTCGCGCGGGTGCCGATCTTCGCCTCCCTGGGCGTCGTCACCTTGTCGGAGATCGTGGGCAAGCTACGCACACGCTACTACCCGGCCCACGTGACGGTGCTGCGCCGAGGCGATCCCGGCGACTCGATGTTCTTCATCTCGAGCGGCGAAGTCGAAGTGCGACTGCCAACCGGGGGGTCCGTGCGGTTGGACGACGGCGCGTTCTTCGGCGAAATGGCGCTGCTCAATCGCCAGCCACGCGCAGCTTCGGTCGCGACGAAGCGGCCCACCACCCTGCTGGTCCTCTACGCCAGCGACTTCTACGAAATTGCCTCGCACATTCCGGCGTTGGCCGAAGCGGTGGAGAACGAGGCCAAGCGGCGGCGCGAAGAGAATCTCGACCGCGAAGGCAAAAGATGATCGAAACCGACCTTCTCGTCGTTGGCTCGGGCGCAGCCGGCTTTTCGGCAGCACTCACTGCCTCGCATGCAGGCTTGAGCGTGCTGATGGTCGAGAAGGAGCCGCTGTTCGGCGGCACCACGGCCTACTCTGCCGGCGTCATCTGGATTCCCGGCAACCGGCACGGCCGCGCTCTAGGCATCGCCGACTCCAAGGAAGATGCCCTGACCTACCTGCAGCAGGAGGCAGGCAACCGGCTGAACCTCGAACTCGCCAACGCCTTCCTCGACAACTGCAATCCTGCGGTCGAGTTCATCGAGAACAACACCTATGTCCGCTACGAGGCGGTGCCGATCTGGGCGGACTATCATCCGACCAAGGCCGGCGCTGCGCAGGGTGGCCGTTCGCTCCTGCCGCTGCCGTTCGACGGACGCCGCCTCGGCAAGCGCTTCTCAGAGCTGCGTGCACCGTTGCGCACCATGATGGCCTTTGGCGGCATGATGCTCGGCCGCAACGACCTGCCACATGTCTTCCGCATGACCCGCTCTGCGCGCTCGGCGCTCCACGTGGCAGGCATGACGGCCCGATATGCCGTCGACCGTGTCAGTCACGCCCGCGGGACACGCCTCACCAATGGCAATGCGCTGATCGCCGGGATGGCTCTTTCCGCCCAGGAACGCGGCATCGATCTTTGGCTGGAAAGCCCGGTGGTCGAACTGGTGCAACGCGATGGCGCCGTCGTTGGCGCGATCGTGCAACGCAACAGCCAGCGGCAGGAGATCCGCGCACGCCATGGTGTCGTGCTGGCCTGCGGCGGCTTCCCGGCCGACGACGAACTGAAGCGTCGCTACTACGGCCACGTCCGCGAAGGGCACGCGCACCGCTCCGCGCCGCCGCCCGGCAATCGTGGCGATGGCATTCGGCTTGGCCAGTCGGCGGGCGGTGTGATGGCAGAGGACGTGGCCTATGCTGCGGCGTGGGTACCGGTCTCGCTGGTGCCGCAACCCGATGGATCGACCTTGCCCTTTCCGCATTTCTACGAGCGCGGCAAGCCTGGCTACATTGCCGTGGACGCTACCGCCCGGCGGTTCGCCAACGAGTCTGCCTCCTACCATGACTTCGTGCCCGCCATGGTCGAGGCCTGCCGTGGCCGTGAGGAAACAAGCAGCTGGTTAATCTGTGACCATCGCGCGATCCGTCGCTACGGCATGGGAGCCATCGGGCCCGCCCCGCTACCGCTCGGACCGCACCTCCGTAATGGCTATCTGCTGAGCGCCGGAAGCTGGGCTGAGCTTGCAGGCAAGATCGGCATTCCCGCAGGTATCCTGCAAGACACCATCGAGCGCTTCAACGCGACTGCAGCCCGCGGCGAGGATCCCGAGTTCGGAAAGGGCACAGACGCCTATCACCGCTTCAACGGCGATCCGACCCACGGCCCCAACCCCTGCCTTGCACCGCTCGTGCAAGCGCCGTTCTACGCCATGAGGATGATCCCCGGCGACATCGGCACCTTCCTGGGCCTCAGGACCGACGGCCACGCCCGCGTCCTCGACGGCGCAGGAGGCCCCATTCGCGGCCTCTATGCCGCGGGCAACGATATGACCAGTGTCATGGGCGGCACCTATCCAGGGGCGGGCATCACCATTGGCCCGGCCCTCACCTTCGGCTATATCGCGGCCCGACATGCGGCCTCGGCCGCCCGATAGAATGCCCGGCAGAAACGCCGACAAAAACGAAAGCAGTCGCCATGTCGCAGATCACGCCCGTCATCCTGGTCGGAGGCTCCGGCAAGCGCCTGTGGCCGCTGTCGCGCGAGAGCATGCCCAAGCAGTTCGTGCCGCTTCTGGGCAAGCAATCGACCTTTCAGCAGACCCTGGTGCGTGTCGCTGATCGCGGCCTGTTTGGCCGGCCTGTGATCGCGACCAACGATGCCTATCGTTTCATGGCCGAGAAGCAGGCCGGCGAGGTCGGCATGGAAATCGACATTCTGGTCGAGCCGTCGCGTCGCGATTCCGGCCCCGCCATGGCCGCCGCTGCCGTCTACACGCGTAACCTCGGAGCCAAGGCCGTGCTGGCGCTGGCGTCGGACCATCTGGTGATCGGCGCAGAGGAATTCCTGTCGGGCTGCCGCGACGGCCTCAATGCCGTGCAGCAAGGGGGCATCGTGACCTTCGGCATTCCGCCGACCGAGCCCAAGACCGATTACGGCTATATCCGGCAAGGCAGCCAGCGCATCGGCCCGGTGCAGAAGGTCGCTGCCTTCGTCGAGAAGCCCAACGCCCAGACGGCGCTGCGCTACATCGCCGAGGGCCTTCTCTGGAACAGCGGCAACTTCCTGTTCCCGCCCGAACTGATGCTGTCGGAGATGGCCCGCTTTGAGCCCGCTATGGCCGCCACCGCCGAGGAAGCCGTCGCCAAGGCCAGGAAGACCG
>CALROF020000312.1:0-5334 GCA_943369775.1 Reyranella massiliensis 521 | reverse complement strand
GGCGCTCCGACCTTCTATGCCGGTCTGTGCTCGGGCGAGGTTTCCCTTCACCTGATCGCGGCCACGCAGGCCCCGCGCCCGCCCGGCCATGGAGCCGTCGTCATCTTCGTCGACGATGTCGACGCGCTGCATGCCGATCTCCTGCGCCGGGGTGCGATCATTCTGAATCCGCCCGAGGATCGCGATTACGGACTGCGCGACTTCGGCATTGCGGATGCCGACGGCAACATGATCTTCTTCGGCACCGAAACGAAGCAGCGTTGAGCGAGGGTAAAATGGAGCTTTGGCAGTACGACGCGACCGACCTGGCGCGATTGATCCGAACGGGCCAGGCCTCGGCGCGTGAAGCCGTCGATTCGGTCCTCGGCCGCCTGCACAAGGTCAACCCCGCCATCAACGCCGTGGTTCGTGTCCTTGAAGCGGAAGCGCGCGCCCAGGCCGAGACGGCCGATGCCGCACAGGCGCGCGGCCATGCCCTGCCGCCGCTGCATGGCGTGCCGGTCACGACAAAGATCAATGTCGACCAGCAGGGCCTGCCGACCGACAACGGCGTCGTTCCGCTCAAGGACCTGATCGCGCAGGAAGACAGCCCCGTCGTTGCCAACCTGAAGCACGCCGGCGCAATCATCGTCGGACGCACCAATGCGCCCGCCTTCTCGATGCGCATCTTTTCCGACAACGCCCTGCATGGCCGCACATTGAACCCGCGCGATCCCACGGTAACGCCGGGCGGTTCGAGCGGCGGCGCCGGCGCCGCGACCGCGACAGGCATCGGCTGCATCGCGCACGGTAACGATATCGGCGGCTCGGTGCGCATCCCCGCCTACTGCAACGGCGTCGTCGGCCTGCGCACGGGCTTTGCCCGCATTCCTTCCTTTAATCCGACCGCGGCAGCGACCGGACGCCCAATCGGTGCGGTCCTGATGGCCGTGCAGGGTCCGCATACCCGCACGGTGCGCGATGCGCGTCTCGCTCTGGAAGTGATGGCGCGCGGCGACCGGCGCGACTGGCGCTGGAACGATGTGCCGATGCAGGGTCCGCCGCCGGCACGGCCCATCAAGGTCGCAATCGTGCCCGAAGTGCCGGGAGGCAAGAGCCATCCTGCACAGGTCGCCGCCGTGCGGCTCGCCGGTAAGCACCTTCAGGCTGCGGGCTATGTCGTCGAGGAAGTACTTCCGCCCGACATCGAACGGGGCGTCGAGCTGTGGCACCAGATCTGCGTGACCGACGTGCTGGGCGGCCTGTGGCCCACCATGCAGAAGATGGGCGATCCCGACGGCATCGCGGCGATGAAGGCCTGGCTCGAAATCCACAAGCCGGTCGATCTTCCGACCTACGTGGCGGCGCTGGCCGAGCGTGAAGCACTGGCCTATCGCTGGATGTCCTTCTTTCAGCAGTATCCGCTGGTCATCCTGCCGACCCTTTGCGATCTGCCGCCAAAGCAGGTGGCGGACATCACGACCAGCGGCCAGAAAGAGGTGCTGGAGTCGATGCGGGCCGCCCTGCTCGCCCCGCTCCTGGGCCTGCCCGGTCTCGCCGTGCCGGTCGGCAGCCACGGCAAGCTGCGCACCGGCGTTCAGATCATGTCGATGCGCAACCGAGAGGATCTCTGCCTCGACGCCGGCGAGGTGATCGAGGCGGCCGAGGGGATCGTGACGCCGATCGATCCGATCAGGGCTTAGCTGGCGGTGGAACGTCGCGCGACGGCAGGTCGACCTTGGCGTCGCGCAGCTTGCTCTCCAGCACTGGAATACCGGCAGCCGTTTTGCCGGCTTTGCACTGCTCGATAGCAACATTGACATCGACGGTGCCGGCCATCTCCCGTCGATGCGCCGGCGCAAAAGTGAAGTACTTCTTGATTAACGCCTGACAGTAAGCTGCATCATCCATCGTCTGGGCCGAAGCCGATGCCGGGGCAAGGAGCGAGCTGACAAGCAAGCCGCTGACGAACAATCCTTTGACAATCATATTCATGAACATTCCATATCCTTGCCGGCTGACGGATAGCTGACAGACCCTTCATTTGCTAAGCACGCACCCTGCGCCTACTCAAGATCGCGGACAAAGCATGACCGAAACTCTTCTGCAGACGACCGTTGTCGGCTCCTACCCGCAGCCGGATTGGCTCGTCAATCGCCAGATGCTGAGCAAGGTCGTGCCGCGCACGCGCCTCAAGGAACTCTGGCGCGTGCCCGAGCCCTATCTCGAACAGGCGCAGGACGACGCCACGCTGCTGGCCATCCGTGACATGGAGCGGGCCGGCATCGACATCGTGACGGATGGCGAGATGCGCCGCGAGAGCTACTCGAACCGTTTTGCAACAGCGCTCGAAGGCATCGACGATGATCATCCCGCCGAGATCGTGAACCGCACCGGCAATCGCACGCCCGTGCCGCGGGTCGTCGGGAAGATCAGGCGTACCCGACCAGTCGAGTTGCGCGACATGCAGTTCCTGCGGGCAAACACCGACCGGCTGGCCAAGATCACCCTGCCCGGCCCCTTCACCATGGGTCAGCAGGTGAAGGACGAGTTCTACAAGGACGCCGAAGCGATGTGCATGGACTATGCCGCTGCGGTGAACGAGGAGGCACACGAGCTGGTCGCGGCCGGCGCCGACGTGATCCAGCTCGACGAGCCGTGGCTGCGCAACAATCCCGAGGAGGCCCAGCGCTATGCCGTGAAGGCGATCAACCGTGCGCTCCAGGGTCTTACGGTGCCAACGGTGGTGCACCTTTGCTTCGGCTATGCCGCGGTCGTGACCGGACTGAAGCCCACCGGCTATTCCTTCCTGCCGCAACTCTCCGACACGATCGCCCAGCAGATCTCGATCGAGTCGGCCCAGCCCAAGATCGACCTCGGTGTGCTGAAGGACCTCGCGCCGAAGAAGGTGATGCTGGGCGTCATCGATCTCAGCGATCCCGAGGTCGAAACCGCACAGAAAGTCGCGGACCGTATCCGCGCCGGCCTGAAGCATATCGGCCCCGACAAGCTCCTGCCCGCGCCCGATTGCGGCATGAAATATCTGCCGCGCGCGACGGCCTTCGGAAAGCTCAAGGCTTTGAGCGAGGGCGCCGCCATCGTCCGGAAGGAACTCGCCTAACGGGCTCTGACCGTACCGTTGGGGGAGATGGTGACGTTCTTCTGGACGCCATTCTGAGTCGCCTTGCCGGTCCATTGACCGTCGGGACCGCGGCGTAGGTTCTGAACATTCCCATAGTGCAGCGATTGCAGGTGCTGCTTCACGCCAGCCGTCCCCGCGGTGCTGGCAGGTGGTGGCGGGGGCGTCTGCGCAACAGCAGCACCCGTCATCAGAATCACTGCTAAGGCTGCCAGCGCCTTCATGAGGCGAGCCTTCCCTTCAGTACCGTACCAGCGAAAGCGCCGGTCGCGTCGCCATCCTCAAAGGCAATGGCGCCGTTCACCAGAGTTGCTTTGATGCCGTCGGCCTTCTGTACCAGCCGTCGCGCGCCACCCGGCAGATCATGCTCGACGGTCGGGAGCTGGGGCCGAATGCCGTTCTCCTCGAAAAGCACGAGATCGGCCTGATAGCCTTCACGTACCAGACCACGCCCCTTGAGTTCCCAGGCCACGGCATTGTCATGCGTGATCTTCTTGACCGCCTGCTCGAGCGTGAAGGCGCCACGCTTGCGCACCCAGTAACTCAGGAGGTGCGTCTGCAACGATGAGCCCATTTCCTGGCAAACATGAGCGCCAGAATCCGAGAAGGTCGCGAGCGTGCGCTGGTGCTTCAGAATGCCGAGCACGTCGTCGGGCGACTCATTGACCAGCGGCTGGACATAGACTTGGTTCTCGTCGGCCAGCGACAGGTCGATCATCACCTCCACCGGGTGCTGGCCGCGTGATTTGGCGAGCTGGTCGACCGTCGGATCGTCCCAGTCGACGCCTTTCAGGGCAAACAGGTTGGCATAGTCGGGCTTGCGCGGATCGGTGGTCGCAGCCCCTCCCCCCTGGAAGACGTTGTCGCGCGGCTTCATCCGGCTTTCCGCTTCCACCAGCTCGCGACGTACGGCGGGATCGGCGAGCCTTTTCTTCTGCTCGGCAAGCGGCATCGCGCGCAGCGGACGCCAGGCCGGCAGCACGTCGAATGGCAGATAGGACTTCAGCGAAAAGATCGCGTTGATCGAACGCGTCGTGCCCTGCCCGAACATCCGGCCGCCTGCCGCCACCGTCTCGTCGATGTAGCGGGTCTGGTACTCCCAGCCGGTCGGATCGTCGCCCTGTTTGGTCGCCAGAACGCCGAACATGATCGGCCGCTTGTACTCCAAGGCGACCTTGCGCAGCCGCTCGAGGAAGCTGCGATGGTGCGCGCCACTCGCGATGTCGGGGCCGATCTGGAAGATGCCGGCATCGAGCTCAGCCATGG
This sequence comes from Reyranella massiliensis 521, assembly GCA_943369775.1. Lineage (GTDB taxonomy): Bacteria > Pseudomonadota > Alphaproteobacteria > Reyranellales > Reyranellaceae > Reyranella > Reyranella massiliensis_C. The sequence continues at coordinate 950 of CALROF020000312.1, read as the reverse complement.
CGGCGATGATACGGTCGATCTCCTCCCACTCGGCGATGCGGCTTGCCACCGGCTTGTCCTCCGGAGTCACGTGCGTGGACGCGCGCGAACTCGAGAAGCCCATGGCGCCAGCCTTCAGCGCCTCCTGCACGGCCGACGCCATGCGCACCATGTCCTCTTCGGTCGCCTTCTCCGACAGCGCCCGCTTGCCCATGACGTACATGCGTAGCGCCGAATGGCCGATATACATGCCGTAGTTGATCGCCTTGGGCAGCCGCTCGACGGTCGCGAGATATTCCGGGAAGGTCTCCCAGGTCCAGTCGATGCCGGCAGCCATTGCCTCGGTCGGGATGTCTTCGACCGCCGACAGGCAGCGCGCATACCAGTCTCGGTCTTCAGGCTTGCAGGGCGCTAGGGCGAAACCGCAATTGCTCATCACCACCGAGGTGACGCCGTGCCAGCACGAGCAGCTCCCCAGGGGATCCCAGGCAACCTGCGCATCCATGTGGGTGTGGCCGTCAATGAACCCCGGCGAGACGATCAGACCATCGGCATCGAGGCTGCGTTTGGCGCTGCCGGCGGCGATGCGGCCGATCTCGGCGATCTTGCCGTCCTTGATGCCGACATCGGCCGAGAAGCGCTTCTTGCCCGAGCCGTCGACGACAGTACCGCCGCGGATGACGAGGTCGTGAGCCATTACAGGCGATCCTTCTGCTCGACGATCTTCCAGTAGGTATCCTTGGCGGCGATCTTGCCGCCTCGGAAAGTGTAGATGTCACAGCCCTGATAATTCAGGTCCTCGCCATCGGCGCCCTTGCCGATGACGGTCCAGACAGAGATCGCGCGGTTGCCGGCGTAGATGTATTCCTTGTGATCCCAGCGCATGTCGGGGATCACCTTGAAGCGATCGGCGAGCGTCTTGCGGATCGTCTCCTTGCCGTGGAGCGTCCGGCCGACTGGTTCGGGCCCAC
>CALROF020000311.1:0-5384 GCA_943369775.1 Reyranella massiliensis 521 | reverse complement strand
CGATTATGTCGCCTTCGGCGCCTTCTTCCCGTCCGGCACCAAGGCCGTGACGACGCCCGCCGATCTCGAGGTTCTCGAATGGTGGAGCGGGCTGATGGAAGTGCCGTGCGTGGCGATCGGTGGCATCACCGTCGAGAACTGCAGGCCCGTGATCGCGGCCGGCGCCGACTTCCTTGCCGTCGCGGGCGGCGTGTGGGGCCACAAGGACGGGCCCGAGGCCGCTGTCCGCGCCTTCAACGAAATCTTCGCGAGCAGCTCGTCCTAGGCTATCGCCGGCACCGCCTCGCCGGTGAGAAAGCCGCGCAGATAGAGCTTGCCGCGCATGTGTCCGGTCATCGGCTCGTCCGCGGAAACAGCGAGGCTGTCGTCGGGCGCAGTGCGCGGCCGGGTCGCCGAGGCGCTCAACAGGACTCCCGCATAGTACAGCCGGTTCAAGGCACGGGCCTGGGCGAGCCTCTGCAGGATCGCGTCGTCCGGCGCACGGCCGAGCCACGCCCGCAACAGCACGTCGGCGAGTTCGGGCGAGCGCGCGAGATTGTCGAACTGGATTGCGACGTCGACCAGCGGATCGTTGGGATAGGCCGACTCCCAGTCGATCAGCCATAGGCGTTCGCCGTCGAACAGGATGTTCGCCGGCAGGCAATCGTTGTGGCAGGAGACCGAATGCGCCGGATCCCAGGCATAGGCGGCGCGCAACCGTTCCAGATGCTCCAGATGCGGATCGAGGATGCCGGGCGCGAACAGGCCCGTGCGCCGCACATGGGCGAACAGGCGCGCCACGATCTCCGGATACGGCACGAACGACGGGACGACCGGCGTTGCATGCAAGCGGCGCAGCAATTCACCCATCGCCGTCACGAGCGCGGGCAGGCCGCCAGGATAAGTATGCAACGGCTGCGTCTCGATGAAGTCCGTCACCGCGACACCGGCGGTCTCGTCGACATAGTGAACCTTGGGCGCGAGCCCCTGCTCCGCGGCCATGCCCAGGGCCACGTACTGGTGCGGATAGCGCAGCGGGCTACGTGGCCCCTCGACGCGCAGCAGATAAGGCCGCCCGCCGGCCTCGATCCGCAGGATCGCGCCGGCCGAGGCGCCGACGCCTATCGGTGCGATGTTGGTGATGGGTGTCGCACCGAAGCAGGCCGCAAGGGCTGCCTGCACGGTCTTGCGATGAACTTCGGGAATAGCGGTCAGCGCACCGGCAACCACAGAACGTCCTCGATGTGCTTCGCGCCGGTCGCCAGCATGACGAGGCGATCGAAGCCGAGCGCGATGCCGGCGCAATCCGGCAGCCCGTGGTCGAGGGCCGCAAGGAAATCGTCGTCGACCGGCCAGCGCACGCCGTAGAGTTCCTCTTTCATGTCCATGTCGGCTTCCAGCCGGTCCGCCTGGATCTCGGGATCGGTAAGCTCGCCGAAGGCGTTTGCGAGTTCGACGCCGCAGACATAAAGCTCGAAGCGCTCAGCCACCCGCGGATCGCCGGGCTTCGCACGGGCCAGCGCCGCCATCGAGATCGGGTACTCGCAGAGGATCGTCGGACGGCCCATGCCGAGACGGGACTCGATCTTCTCGAACATGACGCGGAAGAAGACATCGTCCCAGCTGTCACCCGCATGCATGGCGATGCCCGACGCCGCCGAAAGCGCATCGGGGTTGCCGAGGGTGGCAAAGAGATCAACGCCCGCATAGCGCTGGAACGCTTCCACCACCGTCAGCCGCTCCGGCTCGGCCAGGGGATCGCAGACATGGTCGCCCCAGCGCAGTTCCTTGACGTCGGTCTGGCGCAGAAGTGCTGCGCAATCGGCCATGATGTCCTCGTAGCTTGCGCCGGCGCGATACCATTCGAGCATCGTGAACTCGGGATGATGCAGCGCCGACCCCTCGGCATTGCGGAACACCCGCGCGAACTGAAAGAGTTTGGGAATGCCGCCGGCCAGCAGCTTCTTCATGGCGAACTCCGGCGAGCTGTGCAGCCAGCGCTCGCGTTCCTCGCCGTCGGGAAGCTCCCAGTCGGTAGTGAAGCCGGTGAGATGAACCTCCGCGCCGGGCGCCACCTGCAGGATCGGCGTTTCGACCTCGACGAAGCCCTCGCCGGCAAACCATTCGCGAAGCGCCGCCTGCAGACGGCTGCGGGCCTGCAGGTTTGGCAGGCGGCGAGCAAGTTTATCGGGGCGCCACTCGGTCATGCCCGAACATCGCATGCGGCGAAGTCGGCGTGTAGGGTGTCGCCATGACACCCAAGCAGATCGACGCCTTCTGTTCCAAGTTGCCGGGCGCGACACGCACCGTGCAGTGGGAAGGTGTGACCGTCTTCAAGGTCGGCGGCAAGATGTTCTGCCTGATCGCCCCACCCGAGCATTCGGTGGCGCGCCTCTCCTTCAAATGCGCGCCCGAGCACTACGATGCGCTCTCCCGGTCCGAGGGCTTTCGGCCGGCGCCCTACCTGGCCCGCGCCAAGTGGGTTGCGCTGGACGACCCCAAGGTGCTGTCGCCGGCCGAGACCAAGGCCTACCTCAAGCGCGCCCATGCCGTCATCGCCGGGGCGCTGCCCCGGAAGAAACGGGCCGAATTGGGCTTCTGAGGCCCCCCGGTTGCGACCCCCGGCTGCCTTTGATAGAAGGCCGCGCCGGCCTCGTCCCGCTCCCGCGGACGGGGCCGAATTCCATTTTTCCGACCCAGCGGTAAATCCATGAAAGTCCAAGTCAATTCGATCCGCGCCGGCAACGTCATTGAATACAATGGCAAGCTCTGGGTCGCGGCCAAGGTGCAGCACATCAGCCCCGGCAAGGGTGGCGCGTTCGTGGCCATCGAGGCCAAGGCCCTGCGCGAAGGCAACAAGCTGCAGGAGCGCTTCCGCTCGGGCGAGACCATCGAGCGCGTCCATATCGACGAGCGCGAGTGCACCTACCTGTTCAAGGACGAGAACGGCTTCACGTTCATGGACAAGGAAACCTTCGAGCAGCTGACCGTCGGTGCCGACGTGCTGGACGAAGACCAGGCCAAGTTCCTCCAGGACGGCATGGAAGTCACCGTGTCGCTCTACGAAGGCACGCCGGTCGGCGCCGAGCTGCCCAAGACCGTGATCCTCGCGGTCACCGAGGCCGATGCCGTCGTGAAAGGCCAGACCGCCTCTTCTTCCTACAAGCCCGCGATCGTCGAAGGCGGCGTTCGCGTGATGGTGCCGCCGCATATCGGTGTCGGCACGCGCCTGGTGATCAATACCGAAGACGGCAGCTACATCGAACGCGCCAAGGACTGAGTACGACGTGGCCCTCCCCTACGACCGCCCTCCCCGCGAGAAACCCGTCGCCCGCGTCGGCCGCGCGCCCCTGGGCGAAGGCCGCGAGCGTTCGGGTCCTGCCGAGCGCAAGTCGCTGGCTCCTCGCTCCGCCACCGTCACGGTGATGATCCGCGCCGCCTTCGCCGCCGCCAAGAGCCTGAAGCGCGACTTCGGCGAAGTCGAGCACCTGCAGATCTCCGAAAAAGGCCCTGGCGACTTCGTGAGCCACGCCGATATCAAGGCGGAGCGCACCTTGCGCGCCGAGCTTGCGCGCACACGGCCGGACTACGGCTTCCTCGGCGAAGAGGGCGGCGAGACCAAGGGAGACGGCCGCAATCGCTGGATCGTCGATCCGCTCGACGGCACGACCAACTTCCTCCACGGCGTGCCGCACTTCGCGATCTCGATCGCGCTGGAGCGTGAAAAAGAGATCATCGCCGGCGTCATCTACCAGCCGATTTCCGACGAGCTGTTCTGGGCCGAGAAGGGCAACGGCGCCTTCATCGACACGCCTAGCGCGCGCTCGCGCCGGCTGCGTGTGTCGGGTCGCAAGGACCCCGCGCGCGGGTTGATCGGTACCGGCATTCCCCATATCGGCAAGGGCGACCATCCCGCCTATCTCGCCAAGCTGGCGGCTGTGACCGAACGCACGGCCGGTGTCCGCCGCTGGGGTGCTGCGGCCCTCGACCTGGCGTTCGTTGCAGCGGGCCGTTACGACGCCTTCTTCGAGTTTGGCCTGGCGCCTTGGGATGTCGCGGCAGGTATCCTTATGGTCAAGGAAGCCGGCGGCGTGGTGAGCGATATTGCCGGCCAGCCCTACGAACTCGGCGGCCGCTCGCTGCTCGCCAGCAACTTCAACCTGCGCGACTCCATGGTCGAGATCCTGTCCAAGGCCTAGCGGCCCGTCAGGATCTCGCGCGCGCTCCCCCCGAGCCGCGGCAGAAGTGCTTCGCCGAATTCCGTCGGCCAGGCTACGCGGCAGAAAGCCCGTACACTCCACAGGCCCATCGAATTCCGTCGATTTCTAGGCAAGCCCACTCCAGCGGGCCCAGCCCTAGCTGGTTGAGCGGAGATCGGCCTTTGGTTATGGTCCGACGGTGATTCTCGTTGAAAGGCAATCGGTTGTGCCTCTCTCTTCATTGGCGGCGCGCAACCTCATCCTCGCTCCGCGGGGCATGACCGCGTGAGCAACCCCCTGCCCTATCTGGTCCGCATGCTGCTGTTCCTGGCAGCGGTCGCGATCATTGCCTACCTGCTGCACCACGACCTGCTGCGGGTGTTCCTGAACACGCCGATCCTGAACAGCGTGATCGTCGGCGTCCTGGTGATCGGCATCTTTTTCGTCATGCGCCAGGTCCTGTCCTTGTGGCCGGAAGTGCGCTGGCTGCGACGGTTCCAGGCGCGCGAGCCGGGTGCCCCGCCCCTCGACACCTATTCCATCGACCTGCTGGCGCCCATGGCCGCCATGCTGGGCGAACGCCAGGACAGTTTCCGCCTGTCGCCGACCGCCACGCGTGCCCTGCTCGACGGTATCGCCAGCCGCCTCGACGAGCGCCGCGAACTCAGCCGCTACATGATCGGCCTGCTGATCTTCCTCGGCCTGCTGGGCACCTTCTGGGGCCTGCTCGAGACGATCGGCGCCGTCGCCGATGCGATCGGCGGCATGCAGGTGACCGGCGGCGACGCCGTGCAGATGTTCGCCAAGTTGAAAGAGAGCATCCAAGGTCCGCTCAAGGGCATGGCGACGGCGTTCGGCGCCTCGCTGTTCGGCCTCTCGGGTTCGCTGGTCCTGGGCTTCCTGGAATTGCAGGCGAGCCAGGCGCAGGGCCGCTTCCACACCGAGCTCGAGGAATGGCTGGCCGGTGCCACGCGGCTTTCCAGCGGCGTCCTGCAGCCCGAAGGCGAGCAGGGCGTCTCGGCCTATGTCGAAGCCCTGCTGGAGCGCACCGCCGACGGGCTGGACGAACTCACCCGCACGCTCCGCCGCAGCGAGGAGACTCGCGAGGCCACTGCGGCGGCGAACGCGACCCTGGTCGAGCGCCTGTCGTCACTGGCCGAGAGCATGCGCACGCAGCAGACGCTGCTGGCGCGCCTCGCCGAACAT
>CALROF020000310.1:0-5408 GCA_943369775.1 Reyranella massiliensis 521 | reverse complement strand
TGCCGCCCGCCGGAAAGGCCACGATCAACTGCACAGCTCTGCGTGGATAGTTCTGGGCCAGAGCAGGGCTCGCGATGGTGGCGGCGGCTGACGCAGTAAGCAGAGTACGACGACGGATGAGCATGGTTTCCTCCCTTTGCTTTATTTGGCGGCTTTACTCGACGTCGCTTTCCCTGAGACGAGAAAGCGAACGGGGCTTGAAGATGAGAACGCCGATCACGATCACCGGCACCACCAGCATCGCCAGCGCCAGTGGCCGGTCGAGGAAGATGGCGAAGCTGCCGCCGGAGATCTCCAGGGTCGTGCGCAGCGACTTCTCCATCATCGGCCCCAGGATCAGCGCCAGGATGGCCGGCGCGATGGGGAAGTCGAGCTTGCGCAGCAGGTAACCCAGGATGCCGAAGCCCAGCATCACCCAGACATCGAACAAGCTCTGCTTCAATCCGTAGGCGCCGATTATGCAGAAGATGAGAATGCCGGTGCACATGTAGCTGAACGGCACCTTCAGCAACTTGGCCCACAGCCCGACCAACGGCAGGTTGAGGATCAGCAGCAGGACGTTGCCGATGAAGAAGCTCGCGATCACCGTCCAGACGAGTGCGGGCTGCTCCGTAAACAGGAACGGGCCCGGCGTGATGCCGTTGATGATGAAGGCGCCCATCAACACGGCGATGGTGGGGGAACTGGGAATGCCCAGCGCCAGCAGCGGGACCATGGCGGCGTTGGCGTAGGCGTTGTTGGCCGTCTCGGCGGTCGCGACGCCTTCGATCGCGCCTTTGCCGAAGCGCTCCGGCGTCTTGGAAATACGTTTCTCCAGCACGTAGGCCATGAAGGTCGGCACGATGGCGCCGACGCCCGGGATCAGCCCCAGCACGAATCCCACAACGGTGCCGCGCCCGATCGCGCCCACGGATTGGCGGCACTCCTGTCCCGTCGGCAGCCAGGTCTTGAGCTCGGCGCTGATCATATGGGTCTGGCGCTTTTCGGCCGCGAGCAGCAGTTCGGCAATGCCGAACAGGCCCATGACGACCGGCACGAAGCCGATGCCGTCGTAGAGTTCTTCGACGCCGAAGGTGAACCGGGGCGCGCCGCGCACCGGATCGACGCCGATCATGGCGAGCAAAAGGCCGATCGCCGTCATCAACAGCGCGGCCAGCATGTTGTTGCCGGCGAGACCGACGACCAGGCAAAGGCCTGCCACCATGAGGGCGAAGAACTCGGCCGGCCCGAACTTCAGGGCGAGCGACGCGAGCGGCATGGCGACCGCGACCAGCGCGACGGTGGCGAGCGTGCCGCCGACGAAGGAGCCGATGGCCGCGATCCCGAGTGCGGAGCCGGCCCGGCCTTGTCGCGCCATCTGGTGGCCGTCGATACAGGTCACGACCGAGGCGGCCTCACCCGGCACGTTGATCAGCACCGAGGTGATGGTGCCGCCATACATGGCGCCGTAGTAGATGGCGCAGAGCATGATGATGGCGCCGGTGGCGTCGAGGCTGAAGGTGAGCGGGATCAGGATCGCCGTTCCCGCGGCTGGTCCCAGACCCGGCAACACGCCGATCAGGGTGCCCAGCATGCAGCCGGCGAAGGCAAAGAGCAGATTGTTGAGCGAGAGTGCGGCGGCGAAGCCCTGGAACAGATGTGTCAGTGCCTCCATGGTCTAGAACTCCAGCCAGCCGGTGGGCAGCAGAACGTCGAGCCACGTCGTGAAGACATAGTAGACGCCGAAGCTCCCCAGCACCGCGAACAAGGCGATCGCCCACCAGCGGCGTTCCCCCAGCGCGATTACCAGCGCGGCGTTGAAGACCAGCATCGTAATCCGGAAGCCCACGATGGCCATGGCGACGGTCGCGGCCGCCAGCAACGCGACGATGGCGAGCCAACGCAGCGCGCCGGGGCCATAGGGCAGGATGTGGGTTTCACTGTCCGACGGATCGCGCGGTTCGCGTGCGGTAGAGATCAGCAGCGCCACGGCAAGAACGATTCCGATCAGCGCCAGCCAGAACGGAAAGAAGCCCGGTCCGGGGCCAAGCCGATCGGTCAGTGACAGGAGCAGAGATTGCCAGAGCGCGAACAGGCAGAATGCCAGCATCGCACCCGTCGCGATAAGCCGACCCTGGCGCATGCCGGTTGGCCCTCCCTGTTTTCTTTCCTTGTTCTGACAGGCAGCATAGCTGCAAACAGGTCGGCGGCAAGTCGCTGTCCGATGGGAGGAAGGTTCGATGAACAGGCTTGATGGTAAAGTAGCGTTTCTGTCGGGGGCCGCACGCGGCATCGGTGGGGCGGCGGCGACGTTGATGGCGAGCGTCGGCGCCAAGGTTGTGATCGGCGATGTGCTCGAGGAACGCGGCCGCCAGACGGTGCGCGAGATCGAAGCGGCCGGCGGTCAGGCGACCTTCGTGCCGCTCGACGTCACGCAGGAAGCGAGCTGGACGGCCGCCCTGGATGCCACGGTGAAGCAGTATGGTTGCCTCGACATCCTGGTGAACAATGCCGGCATCTTCGTCGGCAAGGGCGTCGAGGATGCCTCGATGGACGATTGGCACCGGCTGGTCGCCGTCAATCTGACCGGCGTGGTGCTGGGCACGCGTGTGGCGCTGCCGCATCTCAAAGCGCGCGCCAAAGACAGCCCGCATGGTTCGGCCATCGTCAATCTCGCCTCCGTGGCGGGCTTGGTCGGCTCGCAGCTCGATCCGCTCTATTCGCTGACCAAGGGCGGCGTCACCCTGTTCACCAAGTCGACGGCGCTGGAATTCGGCCGCAAGGGCTATCGCGTACGCGTGAACTCGATCCATCCCGGTGTCATCGACACCGACATGGGCCAGCAAACCTTCGCCATGCGTGCCCAGGCGCTCGGGACCAACGACACCGAGGCCACACGCAAGCTCTCGACCACCATGCACCCGATCGGCCGCCTCGGCGTTGCAGACGATATCGCCAAGGGCATCGTCTTCCTTGCCTCGGACGATGCCGGATTCATGACCGGCGCAGGCCTCGTGGTCGATGGCGGGTATACGGCGCAGTAGCCGTTAGAAAATCCCCGCGGCCAATCCGGCCGCCATCGCCGCGCCGAGCTCCTCGCACTGCTCGACGAAGGCGGGTTGCCAGGGGCCCTTGCAGATCAGGGGCTCCTGGACGGCGCGCCAGCGCAGGCCGGTGACGATGGTCTCGACGCCGCGTCGCGTGCCGGTGCCGTCGCTGCCGGCGCGGATATAGAGCGCGTAAGGTAGGCCCTGCGTTCGTTCGAGACAGGGGTTGTAGCTGCGGTCGAAGAAGTCCTTCAGCGCGCCGCTCATGTAGCCGAGGTTTTCCGTGGTGCCGAGAATCACGGCCTGCGCCGCCAGTACATCGTCAGGTCCGGCCTGCAGCGGCGCCACGACCCGGACGTCGAGGCCCGTTTCGCTCAGCGCGCCGCGTTCCACGGCCTGCTGCAGGGAAAGGGTGTTCTCCGACGGCGCGTGCGCCACAATGAGCAGCCTTTTCGACATGGAGGGGGTTTTACCCTGAGACGCGCCGACATGCTCAAGAAACTCCTGATTGCCAATCGCGGCGAGATCGCCATCCGCATCGCCCAAGCCGCTGCCGAACTCGGTATCGCCACCGTCGGCGTCCATTCGGAGGACGATGCGACGTCCCTCCATGTCCGTCGCGTCGATGACGTCCAAGCCCTGAAGGGGCGAGGAGCAGCGGCTTACCTCGACATCGCCGGCGTCATTGCGGCCGCAAAAGCGGCAGGCTGCGATTCGGTGCACCCTGGTTATGGCTTCCTGTCGGAGAATGCCGCATTCGCGAAAGCCTGTGCCGCGGCGGGATTGGTCTTTGTCGGTCCGACGCCCGACCAGCTCGACCTCTTCGGCGACAAGGCGCAAGCCCGCGCCCATGCGGTCAAGACATCGGTTCCCTTGCTGCCTGGCACGGACGGCGCTGCCGATCTCGCGGGCGTTCGTGCATTCTTCGAAAGGCACGCAAAATCGGGTGTGATGATCAAGGCCATCGCCGGCGGTGGTGGGCGCGGCATGCGGCCAGTGCGCCAGGCGGCAGAGATTGCCGAAGCCTTCGAGCGCTGTGCCGCCGAAGCGAAAGCCGCCTTCGGCAATCCGGCGCTCTATGCCGAACGGTTGATCGACCGCGCGCGCCACATCGAAGTGCAGATCGTGGGCGATGGCGAAGGCGGCATCGTGGCCCTCGGCGAACGCGACTGCACGGTGCAGCGCCGCAACCAGAAGATCGTCGAGCTGGCGCCCAGCCCGCATCTCAGCGCTACGCTGCGCCTGCGGATCGTCGATGCTGCGATCGCCATGGCGAAGGCTGTGAAGTATCGCAGCCTCGGTACCTTCGAATTCCTGGTCGACGATGCAGCGCAGGAATTCTTCTTCATCGAAGCCAATCCGCGCCTGCAGGTCGAGCACACCGTCACCGAGGAGGTCTATGGCGTCGACCTGGTGAAGGCGCAGCTTCGTCTTGCTGCGGGCACGACGCTGGCGGAAACCGGCCTCGCGGCGGCGACGCCTCGGGGCCATGCGATCCAGCTTCGCATCAACATGGAGACCATGACCGCCGACGGTTCGGCCAAGCCCGGCGGCGGCACGCTCACCGCCTTCGAGCCGCCATCGGGGCCGGGCGTCCGTGTCGACACCTATGGCTATGCCGGCTACCGCACCAATCCCAACTTCGATTCGCTGCTGGCCAAGGTCATCGTTCATGCGCCGTCGCCTGACTTTGCCGATGCGCTGACCCGGGCGGAGCGGGCGTTGGCGGCCTTCCGGTTGGAAGGGGCGCCCTCGAACATCGCCTTCCTGCGGGCCCTGATCGCCCACCCCGACTTCCGTGCCGACAAGGTCTATACGCGCTTCGTCGACGACCATGCCGGCGCGCTGATCGAAGCGGCCGCCAAGCAAAAAGGTGGGCTCTACTTCGAGCCCGCGGCAACCAACGCAGCTCCCGCGGGACGTCAGGCCGGGGCGCGGGTCGACAGCGTCGATCCGCTGGCCGTGCTGGCGTTCGGCAAGGCCCGATCGGACACGGCGGTGTCGGGCGAGGCCGGCAGCGATGCCCCCGAGGGAACGGTTGCCGTCCCGGCGCCGATGCAAGGCACGATCGTCAGCATCGCGGTGAAGGAGGGCGATGCCGTGGCCGCCGGTCAGGCGCTGCTGATCATGGACGCCATGAAGATGCAGCACGAGATCAAGAGCCCGGCGCGCGGCTATGTGCGGCGAATCGCGGTCGAGGCCGGCGAGACGATCTACGAGGGCCATGCGCTGCTGTTCGTCGAGGAGGCCGATGTCGAAGTGAAGGGGACGGCGGCCGAGGAGAAGATCGACCTCGATCATATCCGTCCCGACCTTGCGGAGTATTTCGAACGCCGCGCGACGACGCTCGACGAGAAGCGGCCCGACGCGGTGGCGCGCCGG
>CALROF020000309.1:0-5419 GCA_943369775.1 Reyranella massiliensis 521 | reverse complement strand
AGTATTTTGGCATATCAGAAACACAACCGGCGTCGCCCTCTGATCGCGAGCGCACCGCCGTCGCGCCGTGCGGCTGGGCAGCGCCGCATCAGGCCCTAACGTCGCGCCATGGACTGGAAGCCGATCGTTGCGGTCGTGGCGCCGACCTTTGCCTGTGCGCTCGAAGGGCCGTTGAAGGGGCTGGCGGCGGGCGTGGCGGGGAAGGTGCTGCTTGAGCGCGAGGATGCGCGGCCGGACGAGATCGTCGAGACGATCCTGAGGGAGCAGACGCCGGAGCTGATGCACCGGCTGCGGCTGGTCGAGGCCGCCATCGTCGAGCAGCAGCGGGCGCTCGGCTTCACTTTCGCGGCGTTGCGGCCCGAGGTGCACACGCGGCCGAGCCCGTGGGCGCATGTCGGCATCAACGTGCTCGCGGCCGTCGTGCTCGGCATGTTCATGGCGGGGGTCTACTACGTCTTCAACAAGAAGTTGCCGGCCGACGAGCCTGCGTCGATCGCGCTGATCTCGTCGGTGGTGGGCTATCTCGCGGCCAACACCACGCAGGTGCTGAGCTACTATTTCGGCTCGACGTCGAGCAGCAATCGTCGCAGCGAGGCGATGACCGACGCGCTGCAGAACAAATAATTGCCTTCGCTGCGGCCGGTGCTATTCACCCTTCCACAACCAAGGAGGGTTGATTGAACAGCTTGACCGTCATCCAGATCGTCGCCGCGCACAGTGCCATCGCTCGCCTGCGCGACAAGCCGCTGCCCGGCGCCGTGAGCTATCGCCTGTCGAAGATCGTGAAGTATCTCGACGAGGAGTTCCGCCTCTACGCCACGGTGAAGAACGAGCTGATCGTGCGCCACGGCGAGCCGGTGCCCGACAAGCCGGACGAGTATCGCGTGCTGCCGCATCTGCCGGGCTTCGGCGCCTATATCGAGGCGATGACGCGCGTGCACGAGGAGACGGTGCCGTTTCCCTTCAGGAAGATCGAGGTGAAGGACCTCGACATCGACTTTTCCGCCAACGAGATCGAGGCGCTGGCCCCGATCTTCGACGGCTTCGCGTCCGATGACGATGGGGTGGATGCCGCGGCGCTGGAAGCGCGTGCGGCGGTGCGGCAGCAGCGGTTGATTTCCTCATCCTGAGGAGGCCCGTATGGCCGTCTCGAGGGATGGGCCTCAGGCACGGTGCTCGTTCCCATCCTTCGAGACGCTCACTTCGTTCGCTCCTCAGGATGAGGGCCTGGGGAGCACACGGCTCCTAAACAGAACCAGGGGCGAGGGCGGGCGTAGCTCTGCCAGCGCGGGTGGCTAACGTCGCTCGCATGTCTCCCCCCATGTCCCTCATCGAAGTCGCGATCAAGAAGCAGGACGCCGAGCAGCAGATCGTGTTCGGGGAAGTCTTTGCCCCCGGCGTCACCGACGCGCAGGGCGACCGCATGTCGGCGGCGGAGATCGCCAAGGCGGCCTATCTCTTCATGGCGAAGGGGCGGCTGGCGAAGATCGACACCAACCACGACCTGCAGCCCAACGGCTCCTACATCGTCGAATCCTTCGTCGCGCGCGAGGGCGATCCGACCTTCATTCCGGGCGCCTGGGTGATCGGCGTGAAGGTGCCCGATCCCGCGCTATGGTCGGCCATCAAGAAGGGCGAGCTGAACGGCTTTTCCCTCGATGGCGCGGGCTTTCGCGAGGAAGTGACCGTCGAGGTCGAGATTCCCGAAGAACTGTCGGGCCTCACCGATCGCATACAAGACCACGCTCACCAGTTCACCGTGCGCTTCGACTCTGACGGCAACTTCCTCGGCGGCGAGACCGACACCGTGCAGGGCCATCGCCACATCATCACGCGCGGCACGCTGACCGACGAGAGCGCGGGCCACAGCCATCGCTTCTCCTATGTCGAAGGGTTCCTCCATGCCTCGTGAATCCAGGCGTCGTGACGTGAAGGTCAACGAACTCAGCGACGTCGACGTGCGCTTCGTGTCGCTGGTCAAGCGCGGTGCCAACCGCATCCCGTTCCGTCTCACCAAGGAAGACACAAGCCGCATGCTCGATTTCGTGAAGCTCTTTCGCAAGAGCGACGAGGAGGCGAAACCCACGCCGTCCTCCGCGCCGAACGCCGAGGCCCCGCCCAAGGAGCAGCCCAAGGAACCGAAGGACCCTGTCCTGGCTGCTCTCGCGCGCCTCGAAGAAGGACAGCGTGCCCTGGCCGAAGCCATCGGCCAGCTCGTCGCCAAGGTGCAGAAGACCGACCCGCCCCTGTCCTATGGCGTCTCCAGTGTCGTGCTGGGCGAGGCCAATCGCGACCAGCCGGTGCGTCTCGCCAAGGGAGCAGGGGCGGGTGTCCCGCGGCTGCTCGACACGGGCCTGATCAAGCCCTGACCTGCTTTCGACTCCCGTACCCGACAACTGCCCAAGGAGGGGCGTCATACCTATGTCCAGCAACCAGATCCTGCTGCAGAAAGCCGACCTCGCGCTCGCCGACCTCGCGGCCAATGGCGGCCTGCTGATGCCCGAGCAGGGCGCGGCCTTCATCCGCAAGCTCATCAAGGAGCCGACGCTCATCAAGGAAGCGCGCGTCGTCGAGATGGCGGCCCCGCAGCGCAAGATCAACAAGATCGGCTTCGCCAACCGCATCCTGCGCAAGGCGCAGTCCGGTGTGGCGCTGACCCCGACGCAGCGCGCCAAGCCCGGCACCGAGCACATCATGCTCTCCACGCAGGAGGTGATGGCCGAGATCCGGCTGCCCTACGACGTGCTGGAGGACAATATCGAGCGCGCGGTCGCGGCCGGCAACGAGCCGTCGAACAGCCCGTGGTCGAGCGGCCTGCAGGAAACGCTGGTGACGCTGATCGCCGAGCGTGCGGCCCTCGATCTCGAGGAGCTGTGCCTGCTGGGCGACACGGCCTACACCAATCCGGGCGACGCCGACGACCAGGCCTATCTCTCGATGTTCGATGGCTGGCTGAAGCTCTCGGGCTCGGGCCATGTCGTGAACTGGGCCAACGCCGCCATCGCCAAGGAGATGTTCAAGAAGGGCATGACCGACATGCCGGTCCAGTATCTCCGCAACAAGGCGGCGATGCGTCACTTCGTGTCGGTGAACCAGGAGACCGAGTATCGCGACACGCTGGCCAATCGCGTCGGCGTGCTGGGCGACCTGCAGGTCCAGACCAGCGGCCTGCTCTCGCCCTACGGCGTGCCGATGAAGTCGGTGCAGCTCATGCCCGAGACGCTGGGCCTGTTCACCAATCCGCTCAACCTGATCTTCGGCATCCAGCGCCAGATCAGCCTGGAGTTCGACAAGAACATCAGCGAGCGCGTCTACATCGTCGTCCTCACCGCCCGCGTGGCCGTGCAGGTCGAGGAGACCGACGCCATCGTGAAGTACACGAACATCGGGACGGTGTAGGCCGCGCGCGCGCCACGCCTGAGGCCGACCCTTCGAGACGCGCTCCTGCGGAGCGCTCCTCAGGGTGAGGCCGTGAGTAAAACCTCATCCTGAGGAGCCGCGCGAAGCGGGGCGTCTCGAAGGATGGGCACGAGCACCCCGTCTCATCGTGGGGAGAGGTCATCATGAAGCTCGCCAGCCTGCTTTCCGTACAGGAAGCGCTGGGCGTCGAGGCCGGTCAGGACAGCGACAACGCCATCCTGGCCGCGCTCGATGCCGCGACCGACGATATCGCGAGCCGTCTCCGCACCACGTTGGAGCGGGTGACGGCACGCGACGATTTCGCCGTGGAGATGAGCCAGTATCCCGCCGGCCATCTCGTGCGGCTCGGCCTTCTACGCGGGTTCCTCGTCGGGACGCCGACGGTGAAGGCTGCGCGGCTGCCGATGGAGTTTGGCGTCAGCGAAATCGACCTCACGGCCAAGGCGACCGTCGATCCCGAGAAGGGCGTCGTGTCGATCGCGGGCGACGACGAATTGCGCGGCTTGCGGCCCTGGTGGTTCCGCGTGTCCTACACGGCGGGCTTTACCGCGACCGACGGCCAGCAATTCGACGCCGTGCCAGGATGGCTCACCCTTGCGGCGCGGCTGCATGCCCGCGTGGCGTTGAGCGCGCATCCCATGTTCGTGCAGAACCAGTCGACGGCCGACGCGCGCCTTCTGCAAGGTCAACTCGGGCGCATCCTGGAGCGCCACGCACGCTACCTGCCCTGGGCCGAGACGCCGCGCGCCGGCGTCGTCGTCAGTTGAGCATCGAAGTCTCGTTCCGCGGCCGGCACTACACGGACGCGGCGGCGGGTTTCGAGGCGGCCGCCAAGGCACTTACCGACGATTGGCAAAGAGTGCCGGGCGCGCTGCGGCGCGAACTCGACTCCCATCTCAAAGCTGCGACGGCAGGCTCGGGCGCCAGCGTCGAGGTCACGGGCAGCAGCCTGGGCGACATCAAGGGCCGCGTGCTCATGACGGCGCGGCGGCCGGGTCGCAAGCGGATGCCGTTCGTTCTGCTGGCGGGGAAGGATCGGGGGCGGGGACGATACGAGATGCTGCGCGTGATCGAAGACGACCAGGACTACTTCCTCGAACGCGCGCTGAAAGCGATGCTGAAGGAGATGAGCGGTGGCTGAGTTCGTTCCCAACCAACTGACGGTGCGCGAACGCGCGCTGGCGGCACTCGAACAGGTGATCCGCACGCAGCCCGCGGGCGACTACGGCTTTGCCTGGGATCTCGTGGTGCGCGCGCCCCTGCGCGACTGGGCCTATCGCAAGCAGCGCTCGCTCGGCATCTTCGACGGCCGCGAGACCAAGCGCGACCTCCACATGGTGCGCGAATGCAGCCTGACGGTGGCGCTCGAAATCAAGCTGGTCGTGCAATCGAGTGCACAGCCCAGCAGCGAGATGAATGCTTACTTTGGTGCGGTCCAGCGCCGCCTGGCCGAGGACCCGACCCTGGGCGGACTGGTGATCGACCTGGTGGAGACCAGCAACGACTCCGACGTTGAGGACGAGAACCAGCGCCATGTCGCGGGCGTGATCCTCTACACGATGAAGTACCGCCACTCGATCAAGGACCCGCGCCGGATCGTCTAACGCCGGTCTTTACCTCCCCATTCAAATGGGGAGGTGCCCCGCAGGGGCGGAGGGGTCAGTGGCGAGGGAGCGGAGTGGGATGCCGCCGCCCGACCGAGAGCCAGAAGACGAGGGCGCCGCAGAGGGCCGGCAGGACGGCGAACCGGAGATACTGGAGAAGCGCTTCCCGGTCGGTCGCCAGATCCGCGTGCCACCAGGGGAAGAGGTTGGCGATAAGGAGGGACGACAGGCCGGCCGCCAGCAGATAGGCGGCCGCATAGTAGGCGAGAGACGTGATCCCGAAGCGCCACGCCACGATCACCGCCAGCGCGACGGGGCCGCCGGTGAAGACGAGCGCCAGGGCGCCGAACGCGGCGGACAGGAAGACGATCAAGGCTGCCGTCACGGCGCCGGTC
>CALROF020000308.1:0-5529 GCA_943369775.1 Reyranella massiliensis 521 | reverse complement strand
GGCGCGGACGGCCAAGGTGATGCGCTGCGTCTCAGTCAGGAAGCGCGACCGCACTGCGGCGAGTTCGCTGCGGATCTGCTGCATCTTGGGATGGTTGTCGCCGAGCTGCGCGGAGAGTTCCGCCCCCTTGCGGGTCAGCTCGACGTCCTGGATGCGCAGCGCCGCCAATGTCGTGTTGCCCGACACTTCTGGAATGTTGGCCAGCTCACCGGGATTGAGGCTCGCCTTGCTGAGCGCAACCAGGCGCCCTTCCCGCTCGATGCGGCGGCCCTTAGCGGCCGTGTAGCGGGTGTTGAGGTCAGACAGCGTCTGCGACGAGATAGCGCCTTCCGGGCTACCAGCCAGGCCCTTGTCGCGCCGGTAGGCGGCAACCGCTTCCTCGGCGACCTGCAAATTGCGGCGCAACTCGGCCAGGCGCTGCTCGAGCCACTCCGTGGCCCGGCGGTTGGCCTCGTTCTTGTTGTCGACCTGGTCAGCCAGGTAGGCCTCGGCGATCGCATTGGCGATACGCGCCGACATGGTGCCGTCGGGGCTTTCCACAGTCACCAGGATGACGAAGGTACGACCGAGCAGCGACACGCTGAGGCGGCCGGCAACGGCGCCAATCGCTGCACGACGACGCGGATCGCTGTCCTCGGCCGGGCGGCCGGCGCGCTGCGGTTGCGCCGATGCCTGCTGCGGCTTGGGCGGAGGCGCCAGCAGGGTCGAAATGCCCGTGCTCCACAGGTCACGCAGCGGCTGCAGCGCGTTGTCGATGAAGCCCGGCGGCTTGGTGCCGTTGAACTCGGGATTGTTGGCGAGGCCGAGCTTGTCGACGACGCGGCCGATCAGGAACTCGGACTGGATGACTTCCAGCTCGCTCTGAATGGCGCCCATGTTGAGCGTGTCGACGCCCGAAAGGGCCGCTTCGGTGCTGACGACCTTGAAGGTCCGCGTGTCGAGCATGATGCGCGCCGTGGCCTTGTAGAGCGGTGTCGCCTGCGCAAGCATCAAGGCCATCAGCGCCGTCGCGATGAGGCCGCAACCGACGATCAGCGCCTTGCGGCGATTGAGCAGACGCAACCACTCCCACAGCTCGTTCGGGCTGTCGGTCGGGCGCAATGGTGCGAGTGCCGATGAATCGGCCGTCGACACCGCTCGACTTTGATTTGGCTCGTCCATCATCTGGTCGGCCCTAGACAACGATCCCATCCCACCACACTCCAAGCAATACCGCCTCGGACGACAGCCTCACCGGCGTCGCCACGTGCCGGCCCCTTCAATCGCCGTCTACGCCATGAGCGGTCCCACACCGCTCTCCCCAAGCAAATAAACGACTACCCTTACTCTAAACTGTCAAAACCACCGCTCCGGCACCCGAATGATGTCGCCCGGCCCCACCGGTGAATCCTCGTTTACCGTCTCTTCTTGTCCCAGCGTCGCGTTGAAACGTTGGATCGTGACGCGGGTCTTGGCTGCACGCCGCGTGTAACCACCGGCAATTGCGATCGCCTGTACCACATTGATGCCCGATACATAGGGAAACGAGCCAGGCCGCGTCACTTCGCCGATAATGTAAAATGGCCGTCGGGACACGAGATCGACGCTGAGCCGAGGCGACCGCAGATAGCCACCGCTGCGATAGCGGTCGGCAAGCAGCGTCTCGATCTCGGGCGTCGACATGCCCAGGACGACGACGCGGCCCGCCATGCGCGGCGCAATCATGCCCGTCGAATCGACTTCGTACTCTCCCGACAGTTCGGCGTCCGACAGCACCACCACCCGCAACCGGTCGCCTGGAGCCACCCGGTACTCGCCCAGCCGAAGGTTCTGCGTTCCCTGGGAGGGCTGCTGAATGGTTGCCGTCGAGGTCGGAGGTGTCTGCTCGCAGGCCGATACGGCCAGGGACATCGCCACCAGGAGGGCTGCAGTACAACGGGAAAGAATCTTACTGAAAACCACCTGCATCACCGCTTGGCAACGAAACGAATTGAGAACTGGTCGCGCGAGTACTGCGGCCCACCCGCGCTCGGGTCACTGGTCCAACCGGTCGTGTGCTCGTAGAGCGGACCGATCGAAAGCTGCGGCCGGAAACTGTACTGGAGGCCGAACGAAGCCTTCCAATAGTAGTCGGTGCGCGGGCTCGTGTTGGCTACGCCCGCGGCAGGATTGTAGTCCGCAGTGTTGATCGAAGTTCCACCGACCGCCGTCCAGGCATCATGGATTTCATAGGTGAAATCGACGCCGACCGAGGTCGATACGTAGTTCTGATAAGCGCTGTAGGCCGACTCGTTGATGGTCCGACTGATCGCTGGACGGATGGTCAGAGGTTCGTAGCCGTTCCAGGAGCCGGACAGGCCAAACACGGTCGCGGGCGTCGAGCTGCCATCGGCGATATACGACAACTGCTGGTAGCCGATGAAGCCTTCGAGCTTGGTCTTTCGCCCAACCGACCAGGTCGCACCGACGTTCAGTCCCCAGCCAATCGAATCACGCGCCTGGCCAGCCGAGTTGATGTAGATGTCGTAGATGCGCTGCTGAAAGCTTGGCGCTACCCAAAGTGCAAAGTCCTCGGTGATTTCGTACCCGAGCCGAATGCGCTGTTCGTACTCGGTACGATCTCGGCTCGCGGCCGGCAGGCCACCGGCGGTAATAACGCTGTTGTCGTAGTACCAGTACCGCGTCCCGGCGGCACCGGCGCGATAGAAGAACCGGTTGAACCTCTGGTAGAGGTTGAACTCCACCGGGATCGTATCGACGACAGTCGGCGCTGTTGCAAATTCGGTGTTGGGCGTGCCGAGTGCCTCGGTCGCCCGCCGGGCAGCGATCATGCCGGTGGCATAGAAGTCGTTGCGGATGTCGAGCCTGCCGTCGAACTGGAACAGGTAATTCTGGTAATTCTGGGTGGACGCCGCGGGATAGAAACCGAAGCCACCGTTGGCGAGCACCCTGACTTCGTGCCTTAGCCAATCGGACCGAAGTTCAAGCGCCGGACGAATGTGGGTGTACATCGAACCGGAAGTCGGCGCCGGAGTGGCAAAGACGTTGCTGTCGTAGCCCACCTGAACGTCCAGCGACGGGAAGAGCGTGAAAGCGCCGATCGCGATGCCGACTTCACCGCGAGTTGCCCCCTCACCTGCACCGGAAGCGGGTACTACAGCGGGAAGATCGACTTGAGGCGTCTGCTCCTGCAGGGTCTGGGCGGCTGGTGCCGGCGTCGAATCCTGGGCCTGGGCCACTGCGGCGGCACAAGTCAGCAGGATCCACCCCAGGATGGGGGACCAGACTAGTTGCGATCGACTCGCACTAATAGTCATGGGACTGACATGCCATCCGGGAATGGGTCCGAGCGTCGGAGGAAAGAAATTCCAGCGCGGACTCAGAACGTCAGCTGCCGCTCGTGCGATTCTGCGTCGGCACATCGTAAACCGGAGGCAGCTGCCCCGTCTGGGGAGGTGGCGTGAGTGTCGGCCCGGTCGTCGGCGGTGGCGACGATGGCGGCGCTGTCGCTGGGATGAACGGAGACGATGTCTGAGGCGACGTGGGACCCGGGCCGGATGTCGTGCTGGAAGGCGCGACGAGGTTCACGATGCTGGCCAGTGTTGCTGGCGAAGTGCCGTTTGGCCCACCGAGCATCTGCGCCACGAGCTGATTCATGCTTCCGGGCGTAGTGGGAAGGAAGGCCTCGGCCGGCAGAGGCCCACCGGCGGGCCCGGGCGCCTGCAGAGCCAAGCCGCCGAGCTGCGGTGGCATGCCTTCCAGCCCACCGAGGTTGCCGGGGCTGGGTGCCGTATTCTGCAGCGGCGCGGCCGTCTGCAAAGGACCGGTATTCTGCAAAGGCCCCGCGCTCTGCAGAGGCGCCGTTCCCTGCAACGGGCCCGCACTCTGCAAAGGACCTGCTCCCTGCAAGGGGCCGGCGCCCTGGAGCGGTCCGGCACTCTGCAAGGGGCCCGCGCCTTGAAGCGGGCCCTGCTGAGCCTGCTGCGGATCGCCAGGAACATTCATCGGCGGCGCCCCACTCTGCAGAGGCGACGCGCCCTGGAGCGGGCCACCTGCCTGGAGGGGGCCGTTGCTCGCGAGTGGATTCGCGCCCTGCTGCGGGCCACTGCCCAACTGCGGTCCACCCGGCTGGCCCTGGGCAAGTTCGGGATTGGCTGACTGAGCTTGGGCGAGTTCCGGCGACGCCGGCAACGCCTGCGCCAACTCCGGTCCGCGCTGCCCGTAGGCTGCCGTCGCAGAGAGAAGAACCGACAACGCAACAAGACCCTGCGTCTTGAGTGCAATATTAAACATAACACCCAACCCGATCGTGCAGTAATTTCACGTCACGATCATTTAGAAGGAGCTCTCTATTCCGCTTGGTCCGAATCGCGACTCCCGAATCGGTCCCACCCAAGTCTTGCGCGCAAAGTACAGATTTGCACACGGGAAGCCAAGACCTCACGAAGCCTGCAGGCTTGGACAAATGTCTTGGCTTAAACATATCGATGCCCCGCGAACTAAACTTCCGCATGAACACTGAAGGTCCGGGATCGTGGCCCTTCCGTAACATCATCAATAATCAAATCCGGCTACAGGACCCAAAACCGCACTCTTTACGCAAATAAAATATCTGACCCTTGAATGGCATAATATCAGCTATTCTCAACATATTACACTGCATTGTTATTGTGAACGCGGAGAGAACTACCGTTCTTCAGTAGCCGCGGCGGCAGCTGGCTTGGCGGTCTTGTCAGCCAGAGCCTCTAGAGCGGCGGCAAAGCCCACCGCATCGCCGCAATCGACCCGCCAATAGCCGGCTGGCGCAGGGCGGGCGAGCAGATCGACATCCGAACTGGCGCTTCCAACAAAGAGCACAGGCTTTCCCGAATCCACACAGGCGTAGATTTTCGAGGGCAGGACGAAGCCGACGAAGGCGTCGCGCAGGGTGACGAGATGAGCCGCCGGCGCGCGCAAAAGTGCCGCCAGCCGCTCCAGAGGCACCGGCGGAGACCGATGGAACGGAAGGCCGCCCTCCTGGAATCGCGCGGCCAGCGCCTCGGCCCCCGCTCCTGTGGCACTAAGCCACAGCCTGACTCGGCCGCTACCCTGCCGGTGATGGCGCTCATAGCCAGCTGCGACGGTCTCCACTTCGTGGGCGATGCCATAGTTGCCGGCATAGAGCAGGACGCAAGTGCCCTCGAGTTCTCGGGGCAATGCCATCGCCTTGCCCGCTGCCTCGAATGAGACCGGCGATCCATCGCGCACGAGCGTCATGCGGTCGGTCGGTATTCCCGTCTCGGTGAGACGGCGAACCTGATCCTGTCCCAAGACCTCGAAGCCATCGACTCGTCGCCGCCAGAAGTTCGTCAGGGCCAGCACCAGCCCAAGCGCCCATGACGGCCGCGGTTGGGCGGCGATCAGGCATTCAGGATGAAAATCGGTGATCCGGTAGATCAGACGTCCTCGCCACAGAAACTTCAGCGGTACGAGAAAGTGGATCAGGAACGGTGGCGAGCCGGTGAACAGGATGCCGTCTGCGGCGCGCAATCGACCGAACGCCGCCGCGAG
>CALROF020000307.1:0-5532 GCA_943369775.1 Reyranella massiliensis 521 | reverse complement strand
GTTGCAGGCGGGCAGGGACTCTAGAAAGCGATCGCCCTAGCGAAAATCCTCGGGCCTGAGTTCGATCGCCTGTCCGTGCGGCGTGCGATCGGCGGCGTGGTCCCAGGCGTGGGCGTACCGATCGAGTATGGCCGAAGACGCGATGCCCTTGAGCGCAACCACGCGCTCGAGGGTTGCGAGCCAGTGCCGGTAGTAAGTGCTGCCGTCGTCCGGGTCGCCCTGTTCCCGAGCCTTCTGAATCTCCTCGCCCAGCAGCGTCGCCCAGTCGGTCCAGGTGAAGACGCCGCGTTGGTGGAGGGCGAGTGCCATCGCGAAGGCCTGCGCCTGCCACGGCTCATCGAACACGGGCGCCTCGCCTTCGCAGGGTATCCCCGGAACGACGTCCAACGCCGCGCGGACGGCGCTGGCCTCTGCGTTCTCCGTCACGCTGCCTCCAGATAGGGCTCGAAGGCCTCGATCGAGGTGCGCACCGTAGGATCGGCATCGGAGCCCCAGAGTTCCGTTCCCTCGAACGTCACCGTGTAGAGCCATTCTGGCCGTTCCACGCCCTCGGCGACGGTGGCGTCGGGGAAGACATGGCAGCCCTGGATACGCTCGATCGTGCCCGTGCGACCGCGTGCGAAGCGCGGCAGGCGTGTGTGCGAGCGCGGGTGGATGTTCTTCGTCCGCACCCGATCGCCCACCTTGAAGCGTGCTGCTGCCGTTGCCGGACGGTTGTAGCTCCGGCGCACAAGCAGCCCATCGGCTTCGGCCGCCGTGACGCTCTTCTTCCTGAGTGGTCGCCCCGGCCCAGACGCATGGCCCGATGTGAGTTCGGCCTCCGTGATCAATCCCCTGGCGACGCAGAGCCGCTCGAGCCGCAGCATCCATTTCTTGTAATAAGAAGACGAGAGATAGACCTCAGGCGGCAGGGTTTCGATCCAGTAGCGGCCGACATCGATGTTCCATTCGCCGGTCGCGCCCATGATCCGGTTCAGCGCCAGCACGCGGCCTTCCCAGGCATCGTGAAACGGCGGCTCGGTGGGCGGGGCGTCGACCTTGCCGAAGCCGTCCATGCCGCCCAGGTCGTGGATGCCATTCATGCGGCCGCCTCATTCGCTGTCTTCGCCAGGCCGGTACCGATCATCGAATCCCGCGTGACGAGCGAGGCGAGGCGTTCCTCGTTCCAGCCCTCGGTGCCTTCCGGGCGCATCGGCAGCACGATGAAGCGCGTCTCCGCCGTCGAATCCCAGACGCGGATCGTCTTGTCGGCAGGCAGGGTCACGCCGAAATCGGCGAGCACGGTGCGCGGCTCCTTCACGGTGCGGGCGCGGTAGGGCGTCGACTTGTACCAGGCCGGCGGCAACCCTAATACGTCCCACGGGTAGCAAGAGCACAACGTGCAGACGATCATGTTGTGCGTCGACGCCGTATTCTCCACCGCAATCAAATGATCGCCTACCTTCTGCTCCAGGCCCAGCGTCTCGATGGCCTGGCTCGCGTCGGCGAGCAGCGCCTGCTTGAAGGCCGGGTCTGACCAGGCGCGTGCCACGACTCGCGCGCCGATATGCGGTCCGATTCGCGTTTCGTAGGCCTCGATGATCCGGTCGAGCGCCGCAGGGTCGACATATCCCTTCTCGGTCAGAACCGTTTCCAGCGCCCGCACGCGCAACTGCATCTCGGAAAGCTCCGAGCCGTGACCGTCATGATCACGGTGGTGATCGTCGTGTGCTTCGTGTTTGTCCGACATGGCCGTCATCATGGTGGTTCTTTGGACGAAATTGTACTGCGCAAAAAGCGGGACGGAACCAGCAAAGGAAGCCAGTTCCGTGCATGCGGGCTCTGCAAATCACTGGCTTGTGATGCGACACGAGGCATCCATCACGACGGATGCTACAGTATCAACCCCATGCCGTCCCTCTCGCGCCGAACCTGGACCTGGAACTTCGACCTTTCCCCTCATGAGCTGTGGCCGATTCTGGCCGACACCAGTCGCTTCAACGAGGCGATGGGATTGCCCGCCTACACGCTGGAAGAGACACCCCAATCCAACGGCACGGTCCTGCGTCGCGGCCGCGGCAAGGCGGCAGGCTTTACTCTGGAATGGGAGGAGAAGCCCTATGAGTGGGTCGCCGACCGGCACTTTCATCAATCCCGCATCTTCTCCAAGGGACCGTTCCGCCGCT
This sequence comes from Reyranella massiliensis 521, assembly GCA_943369775.1. Taxonomy (GTDB): domain Bacteria; phylum Pseudomonadota; class Alphaproteobacteria; order Reyranellales; family Reyranellaceae; genus Reyranella; species Reyranella massiliensis_C. The sequence continues at coordinate 3,367 of CALROF020000307.1, read as the reverse complement.
TTGGGCCGGTGTTCGATCTTGAGCCGGACGGCAAGGGCGGCAGCAAGGTCAGCTATTCCCTCGAATGGGAACCGCTCAGCCTGACCGGCCGCTTGTTCGGCGCGCGGCTGGCTCAGCAGGCAGGCGGCGCGGTGGGCAGACGTATCGTCGAGGCCGTCGGGTTTCTGCGCGGCGAGCGGCTGACACCCTTCGAGCTCCCGCCGCCTTCGCTGCCACATGGGGCTCAGGAGCGGGCCGAGGCGCTGGCCGTAGAGATCGACCGCAACCCTTACGGCAACAACCTCGGCCGCGTGCTGGCAGCAACGGTGCTGGGCAGCATGGCGACCGATCTCTTGCATCTGAAGCCCAAGCGGCTGGCGCGACAGCTCGGTGTGTCGCCGCGCGTCGCGATCGAAGCCTGCCTCGCCGCGGTGCGTGCCGGGCTGCTGACGATGAAGTGGGATCTGCTTTGCACCAACTGCCGCGGCCCCAAGCTCAGCGCGTCGGCACTCTCCGAGCTGCCGCGGGGCGCGCACTGTCCTTCGTGCAATATCGACTACGACCGCGACTTCGAGAAAAACGTCGAGCTTTCCTTTGCGCCGGCCGCGGCGGTGCGGCCGCTGATGGTGGGCGATTTCTGCCTGAGCGGCCCCATGTCGACGCCGCATGTCGTGGTGCAGGTCCTGTTGGCGCCCGGGGAGCGACGCGGCGTCGAGGCCACGCTGCCGGCTGGCCGCTATCGCTTGCGCACGCTCCATCCCGGCGATGTCGTCGACATCGAACACGAACAAGGCGCGACCTTCCCCGGTCTGCACATCACGGTATCGGGCGTAGAGGCAAGGCCCTCGTCCGATGCAGGCAAGATAGAGTTCGTGAACGATACCGGTTTCGAGCTGGCGGCGTTGATCGAAGATCGCACCTGGACACGCGAGGTGCTGACGGCACCCGAGGTGATCTCGCTGCAGGCTTTCCGCGATCTCTTCGCCGCCGCAACACTTCGACCCGGCGACGAGGCGGGTGTCAGCCAGGTGGCGCTGCTCTTTACCGATCTACAGGGCTCGACTGCGCTCTACGAACGGGTCGGCGACGCGCAGGCGTACAACATGGTGCGCGAGCATTTCGCGCTACTGGCCGCCATCGTCCGCGATCACGACGGAGCGGTGGTGAAGACCATCGGCGATGCAGTCATGGCTTCGTTCGGTGATCCTGCCGATGCGGTGAGGGCAGCGCTCGCCATGCAGGTGAAGTTGTCGACCGACACAGAGTTCATCCTCAAGGTCGGTGTCCATGCCGGTCCGAGCGTCATGGTGACCTTGAACGACCGGCTGGATTATTTCGGCTCGACCGTGAACATGGCTGCCCGCTTGCAAGGCCAAAGCCGGGGCGGCGACATCGTTCTGAGCCGGACCGTCGCCGACGATCCAGCCGTGCAGGCCGTATTGGCCGATGTGTCGACGCAGGCCGAAGAGGTGAAGCTGAAGGGCTTCGACCAGCCCGTCGGCTTCCTGCGGCTGCAGCCTTCTTCCTAGCTTACGCGCCGAAGTGCGCGGCCATCACCGCGGCCGCTTCGTCGTTGGCCTTCAGGCCCTGCTTCAGAAATCGGGTCAGCGAGAAGAAGCCGTGGATGGAGCCGGGATAGTTGACGTAAGTCGTCTTCACGCCGGCATCGATCAAACGGTCGGCATAGGCGCGGCCCTCGTCGCGCAACGGGTCGAAGCCTGCGGTTAAGACGAAGGCCGGCGGCAGGCCCTTGAAGTCCTTGGCTAGCAGGGGTGAGAGACGCAGGTCGGAGAGATCGGTGCCATTCGGCACGTAAGCCTTCCAGAACCATTCCATCAGCGAGCCAGACAGGAAGTAGCCTTCGGCAAAAGCGGTGCGCGACGCGCTCTGCTTGCTGGAGTCGGTCGCGGGATAGATCAGCATCTGGAAGGCGGGCATTTGTTCACCGGCATCGCGGCACGCCTGACAGACCACAGCCGCGATGGCGCCGCCCGCCGAATCACCACCGACGGCGATACGTTCAGGATCGACTTCGAAGGCAGTGGCCTTGTCGCGGATATGGCGGAAGGCTGCGAGGCCATCGTCCAGTGGTGCAGGAAAGGGATGTTCGGGCGACAGGCGATAGTCGATCGAGATCACCTGGCAACGGCTCTTGTTGGCGAGTCGCCGGCACGTCGAGTCGTGCGTCTCGATGTTGCCGATCACGAAGCCACCGCCATGATAGTAGATCAGGGTCGGCAACGGACCGGCCTTGGCGCCGAGCGGACGATAGCGACGGAAGCGTATCTCGCCGCCGGGACCCGGTAGCGTGCCGTCGAGGACGGCGGCGACTTCCGGTGGATCGGCCTCGCTGTCCTCGGACATCTTGTCGACGGCCGCGCGGCCCACGGCATGCGGCAGGCTCTCCAGCTTGGGCCGGCCAGCCTTGTTGGCCTGATCCATCAGATCGAGCAGGGCGCGGGCTTCTTGGTCGAGCATATCAATCTCCGAAGTCAGTCGAACAGATGATGGTAGGCGAACAAGGCAGGTGCGCCGCCGGTATGAACGAACACGATATCCTGATCTGCAGTCCAGCGGCCGGCCTGGATCAGTGAGATCAACCCGGCAAGCCCCTTGCCGGAGTAGACGGGGTCGAGGACCAACGCTTCGAGGCGGGCACCGAGGCGGATCGCCTCGATCGTCGCGGCGTGCGGCACGCCATAGGCGGGCCCTGCCAGGCCGGCGACCACTTCGACATCCTCGGGGAGGAAGGGTTGCTCCAGCAGGTCAGCGGCTCCTTGGCCGAAGCGCAATACGTCGGCGCGAACGCGCTCGGGCTCCGCGTCGATGTCGATGCCGACCACCTTCGTATTGGGAAGGCAGGCGCGCGCGCCAACGACCAGTCCGGCCTGGGTCGCAGCGCTGCCTGTACAATGAACGATGGCATGCGGCGTGAAGCCAAGTGCGGCGGCTTGAGCCGCGATTTCCGCCACGGTCGAGGCATAGGCGACGGCGCCCAGCGGACTGGAGACGCCATAGGGCACGACATAGGGCTTGTGGCCCTCGGCGCGGAGCCTATCGGCAAGATCACGAATCGCGCCGTTGCGATCGCCGTTCCAGGGCACGTCGTGCAAGGTGGCGCCGAACAGCATGTTGAGCAGCGCATTGCCGGTCTTGCCGTAGTCGGGCGACGGCGGGGCGAGCCGGCCGTGATAGACGGCGAGATGGCAGTCCAGGCCGAGCCGTGCCGCGGCCGCCGCGACCTGCCGCTGGCTGTTCGATTGCACGACGCCACCCGAGACCAGCGTGTCGGCGCCGGCTTCGATCGCTTCGCTCAGGACATAGTCGAGCTTGCGCAGCTTGTTGCCGCCCAGCCCGACGCCGGTGCAATCCTCGCGCTTCACCCAGA
>CALROF020000306.1:0-5768 GCA_943369775.1 Reyranella massiliensis 521 | reverse complement strand
CTGATCGAGCCGGCAGGCGACAGCCGGGATTCGACCCTGTCGCTCGTGCTGCAGGCGGTGCGGGACATCGATCTGGACCGCCTCTATCGCGACACCGACAATAGCGCCACCCGCAAGCGGGAGGCCTCCAACGAATGGGTGCTGTCCGGCGCCCATGCGGTTTCCGGCAAGCCGCTGCTGGCCAACGACCCCCACCTCGGCTTCTCCTTCCCCGGCGTCTGGTATCTTGCGCGGTTGGTCGGGCCGGGCTTCGATATTCGCGGCGCCACCTCGCCGGGCTCGCCCGCCGTCGTACTGGGCCACAACGGCACGATCGGCTGGGGGTTCACCACCACCAACCTCGACAGCCAGGACGTGTTCGTCGAGCGCGTCGATCCCACCGACCCCAATCGCTACATCACGCCGGACGGCGCACGCTCCTTCGGGGTGCGCGAGGAGACGATCAACGTCGCCTGGGGCGATCCCGTCACGATGCGCGTTCGCGAGACGCGGCACGGGCCGGTGATCGACGATTTCATCCGCCGCACCGAAGGCCTGCCACCGCAAGGCCATGTGCTGGCCCTGCAGGCGACTGCCCTCGATGGGGCGGATACGTCGGCCGAGGGCTTCGGCCGGCTTGGCATGGCGCAGAACTGGGAGGATTTCCTCAACGCCGCGCGCCGCATCGGCTCGCCGATGCAAAACATGGTCTATGCCGACACGTCGGGAAACATCGGCCTGATTGCGCCGGCCAAAGTGCCGATCCGCCGCAAGGGCGACGGCTCGATGCCAGTGCCGGGCTGGACCGGGGAGTACGACTGGGCGGGCTTCGTGCCCTTCGACCAACTGCCGCGCGTCTACAATCCGCCGGCCGGCCTGATCGTCAACGCCAACGCTCGTCTCGTCCCCGACGACTACCGCCATTTCATCAGCAAGGACTGGGCCGAGCCCTATCGCCAGCGCCGCGCTGACCAGCTCCTGCGCGAGGTCGAGCGCCATCCGGTCTACGGCATGATCGTCATGCAGGCCGACAATCTCTCGCTCGACGTCAACGACATCATGCCGTTCCTGCTGCGGGCATCGCCGCGCAATGCCCGTGCCGCGCGGGCGTACGAGCTTTTGGGCCGCTGGAACCGCTTCATGCTGGCGAGCCGCCCCGAGCCGCTGATCTACAGCGCCTGGATCACCGAGCTGCAGCGGGGCCTGCTGGCCGACGAACTGGGCGACCCTCTCTTCGATGCCTTCGCCTCGCCCAACGTGCCCCTGATGGTCCGCATCCTGCGCGACAAGCCGGGCTGGTGCGACGATGGCGGCACGGTGCAGACCGAGACGTGCGACGACGCTGTCGCCCTCGCCCTCGAACGGGCGCTGGACTGGATCAGCCGCCGCAACGGGCCGGACATGTCGAAGTGGCAATGGGGCAGCGAACACCTCGCCGTGCACCGCCATCCGTTGTTCGACCGCATCCCGCTTCTCGGCAACTTCGCCTCGGTGCGCTTCGTGTCGGACGGTGGCAGCCAGACGCTCAACCGCGCTTCACCCTCCTATCGCGGCAATCGGCCGTTCGATGCCGTGCACGGCGCCGGCTATCGCGGTATCTACGATTTCAGCGATCTCGAGAACAGCCGCTTCGCGATGCCGCTCGGCCAGTCGGGCAACATGCTCTCGCCCTGGGCACGCAACTTCGTCGAGAGCTGGCAGAAGCTCTCCTACATCGAGATCGGCGGCACGCGTGCCGAGACGGCCCGCACCGCCATCGGCACGATCACCCTCGCCCCGCCGCAGCGGTAACGACTTCCGCTCTATCTAACCTTAGGCAAAGGCGCCCATTTCGGGCGCGGCACCATCTCGCGAACGTCCTTGAGCACAAAGTTGCGATCCGGCTGACCGTCGGTGGCTTTCAGCCTGAACGTGAGATCCTTCTTGTAGGCACAGGTTTCGTACTTGAATCCCGCATCGGTACCCGACACCCATTTCATCGTGCTCTCGTCGAGGACGACCGCGCGGCGCACTTTCCTCAATCCTTGATCGGCGGGATCGGCATCCGTACTGCAAAGCGAGGTCAGGAAGCCATCCGGCAGGACCGTATCCCCGTTCGTGTGAACCATGGTCCCTCGACGATATTCGCCGCGCGGCGTGTCCGTGAACACGACGATATCGTCCAGATAGTCCAGTGCCTTGCTGATGTTGAGAGAGCCACCACTGATCGAGATCTTGGCGAGGTCCGCGGAGGCGTCGACTGTCTCCAGGAGCCTCGTCTTGACACTCTCTCCTCGTACCCCGAAGCGCAGAAGCAGAGCGGACGCAAACGACACAATCGGCGCGGCCTGCGACGTTCCCGAGTAAGCGACGTCTTCGGTCAGGGGATTCTGTTCGCCGAACGATCGCACGCAGATGCCTGGCGCAAAGAGATCGACATACTTCCTCCCGCGCTGGGAGAACTTTGCCGGCTTCCCTTTGGACTTCATGTCGGCAACGAAGTCCGCGCTATCCAGCGCACCGACGGTGATGAAGTACGTACCGTCTCCGCTCGACATCATCGCGGGCAGGATCGGGTTGGCCACGTCCTCCTTGTCGAGATTGTTGTCGAACTCCTGATCGTAGTCGTTACCTGCTGCAGCGACAAAGATGACGCCGCTTCTCCTGTATTTCTCGAATGTCTCCTTGACCGTGACGTTGGCGCGAACGACCGTACTGAGATTGATGACCGACGTTCGATTGTTGTTGGTCAGGTAGTCTACGGCCAAGCCTAGCGTGTCGGGATCGGATTTTCCCGACGACATGATCTTGACGGGCACGATCTCCGGCACGTACGTGCCGATATACTCGGGCATCTGCGGCTCGGGAAATTTCCGGCTCCGCAGCGCCGTCCAGAAGTCGCCGCCTCCCACGATCAAGCCCGCCACATGGGTACCGTGATCGGCAAAACTGCCGCTGTCGGGCGCGACACTTGCTCTGTCGCCCGTGTAAGAGCGCGCCCAGGTCCCGAGATTGTCCTTGGTAACGATATTGCGAAGATACTTATCGCCCTCGCGCCGATACCAGGGGCCGGCCACGACCGGAATCCGCTCGAAGAAACTCTCCCGTGCCTTGTCGTAGAGGCCCGTGTCGACGATCCCCACCCTCACCGGATCGACCGGATTCACGCGCCCTTCCTGCACGGCCTTGGAAAGCCTCGTCAAAACCTCGACAAGCCTGTCCGTGTCGAAGGGCACGAAGCTCGTGTTGCAGTCGGCCAAGGGCACGACGCCTCTCGGCGTCTCGTCCGGCTTGGTCGGCACAATGGTCAAGTCTTGCGCGTTCGCTCCAATCGGATTTGGAGGCGAAGGCCGTTGCACAGAGTCGGTAATCCAGCCCGCAAGCGCTTCCTGACCGTCGCCGCCGGTCTCGGTGTTCAACCTCGCAACGGTCGACCATGTTCGCACTTCCTTTGGCCTCGGCAGCCAGATCCGAGTGTCGGGTTTCAAGGCGCCCGTCTGGCTGGCCTTGCAGACGTCGAACTCGTTCACTTTGGCCAGCTCGGAACAATAGGCTTGATCAGCCGGCCGCTTGGAGACCGACTCTGCCAGGAACGAGATCGAGTTTCCGGGCAGCACGTTGTATTTGACGTAATCGTTTGCGGCGAGACAGGCCGGCATCTTCAGGCTGACGAAGGTACCTTTGAGGCCCGACAGCACGCCGTTGACGAACTTTCCTGGATTGGCGAGGAGGATGCGCGAGCGATACTCGGGCGAGATATGGCCGCAAGTCTGGAAGGCGATGCGGTCGATCGTGGAATTGGTCGGAAATCTACGCTCCGTCGGCGCGAAGGCCGTCGCAACAGCCGCCACCAGCAGCTCGTCCGGCGTTCCCCGCACCTGAAGCGCCACACGCCCGTCGGGTGCACTGCTCGCCGCGCTTGCAAACACGCTGCGCACTGTTTGTGAGGTGCCGGTATACCCGCCGCGCTGGACGACATCCTCCCACGACTGCTGCGCAACGCCTGGCGTTGGAAGCGACACCACCCCCCAGGCGATGCTCAACAGGCAAAACAGTCTGCCGCCCCAGCCAGGCGGGCCGGCAGCCGTTCGCGCCTCTGTCGTCACTGACGACAACCTTCGACGCCGGCACGCAGACCGCAGATGCCGCCATTCTCGGCCGTGGAGAATTTGCTGATGAACTGATTGGCCGATCCTGTCAGCACCGAAGAGAGATACGACTTTCCGATCAGCGTGCGACCGTCTGCCGTAACGCCCGTTCTCGAATTCAGAGCGACGATCCGGCGTACCCCGGACACCGGCCAATAGACCGCCCCTCCGCTGTCTCCCGGACAGACGACACCGCCCTTTGCGTGGCCGAATCCACCTTTCGACCAATCCGTGACGAAGTAATTGTTGGGCACGGCCGGCAGCGCTTCGATCCCGGCAGCAGCCGTTCGCAATGTTCCGTAGCCATCGGAATCGATGGTCGTCCCATTGCAACCGAAGCCCAGCAGCCTCACCGTTTCTCCGTTGCCGAAGAGCGGGCCCGCACCGACGACTTCGAGCAGAACACCACTCACCCTATCTGCCTCGGGCACGACGCAGACGGCATAGTCGGCGCTCGTGGCCGCCCAGTTTGCAGTGGTTGGCTCGCTGTCATAGACCGCACTGTAGTTCTCGTGATGCGTGCAGACTGCCGTTCGCGTCCTGCCGGCGATGAAGAACATGACCGACGCACCGTTATCGACGCAATGGGCTGCCGTCAGCATGACGCGCGGACCGATCATCGTTGCCGTACAGCCGCTGGGCCTCGATACCATCGTTGCCGGCCAGTCCTTACCGTCGGCCGGCGTACCATTGTAGACCTGGACCTTGGCGCTCACGTCGAGCGAGACGAAATCCGCCTTGTCGAGGTCGGTGCCCGTTCGACTGGGATGCGGCTTTCCACGGATGCTTTGCACGGTCATGCCGACCTTTGCCGTCGGCTGCTGAGCCATTGCCGGCTCCGCAGCGACCATGGCGAGTACCCCAAACGCTACGCCCAGACATGCGAATGCCATCTTCATCATCCACCTCCCCCGGTAGCATCAGAAGTCTAGGCATCGTCCCCAGCTTGTCGCAACTCCAGATAGCGAGACTTGCCGGACCTAGGCCTCGTCGAAGGGAGGCACTTCCCGCCGTGCCAGGAGCTTGTCGATACGGCGGCCGTCCATGTCGACGATTTCGAAGGACCAGCCTTCATAGGTGAATTTCTCGCCGGCCACCGGCAGGTGGCCGAGCTGGGCCAGCGCAAAGCCCGCGATCGTATGGAAGCGGCTACTGCTCACCGGAGCCACCATGGCCAGCCGATTGAAGATGTCGCCGGCCGGCGCCAGGCCGTCGATCAGCAGCGAGCCGTCGCCGCGCTCCTGAATATCCGGCTGGCCGCCTTCCGCTTCCGGCAGCTCGCCCGCCAGGGCCTCCAGGAGATCGGCCTGGGTGACGATACCCTCCAGCCCGCCATACTCGTCGACGATCACGGCCAGCCGCACCGGCGCCTGCTTGAACTCGTCAAGCACCTTGAAGACCGGCGTGGCCTCGTGGACCAGCAGCGGCTTTCCGATGACGGCTTCGAGGTCGAGCGGGCTGCCGGCCAGTAGCTGGTTCAGGAGATGCTTCTTGGACACCGCCCCCACCAGCTCGTCGATACTGCCGCGACTGACGAGAAGCTGCTCGTGCCGGCTCTCGCGCAGCGTCTTCACGATCTCTTCGTAGCTGTCGTCGAAGTCGATCCAGTCGACTTCCGTGCGCGGGGTCATGATGTCGCCGATGCGCCGGTTGCCGGCGTCG
>CALROF020000305.1:0-5915 GCA_943369775.1 Reyranella massiliensis 521 | reverse complement strand
CGTGCTGAGCAAGGATCCGGCTGTTCTGGCCAAGCTCGCCGCCTTCTCCGATGTTCAGATCGACGGCCATTCGCCGCTACTTTCTTCCTACGATCTCAATGCCTATATCGCGGCCGGCGTGCGCAACTGCCACGAGACCACCTCGGCGGCAGAGGCGCGTGAGAAACTGGCCAAGGGCATGCAGGTGCTGGTGCGCGAGGGCACGGTCTCCAAGGATCTCGCCGCGCTATCCGAGCTGATCACGACGGAGCGTGCGCCGTTCCTGTCGCTCTGCACCGACGATCGCAACCCGCTCGACATCGCCGAGGAAGGCCATATCGACTACCTGATCCGCGCTGCCATCGGCCGCGGTGTACGACCGCTCGACGCCTATCGTGCGGCGACCTGGTCGGCGGCACGGCACTTCGGCCTGTTCGATCGCGGGCTGGTAGCGCCGGGACAGCGCGCCGATATCGTGCTTCTGGAAGATCTCGTGACCTGCAAGGTCCAGTCCGTGATCTGCCGCGGGGCGCCGGTGACGCCGGATCGCTTCAGGACGCGGCCGGATGTTCCGCTGGTTGGGCTCGATTCAGTGAAGCTGAGGCCCGTGACGGCGGCGACCTTCCATGTGCCCGCGGGCGCGGGGGGCTCGCCGCCGGTGATCGGGATCCGGCCGGGGCAGATTCTGACGGATCGTCTGGATGTTGAGGTCGGTCGACGCGGCGACGCCTTCGTGGCGGACGTTGCCCGCGACGTGCTCAAGGTCGCCGTGCTGGGTCGCCACAACGATAACGGCAATGTCGGTCGCGGCTTCGTCAAAGGTTTCGGGTTGAAGCGCGGCGCGATCGCTTCATCTGTCGGCCATGACAGCCACAACATCTGCGTCATCGGCTGTGACGACCGCGACATGAAGACGGCGGTGAACCGGCTGATCGAGCTGCGTGGCGGCTTCGCTGCTGCGGCAGACGGCCAGATCGTTGCAGAACTTGCCTTGCCTATTGCGGGCCTGATGAGCGACCGGCCATTCGAGGATGTCGAGCAGGGATTGCGCCGCCTGCGCGCCGCAGTGCGTGCCTTGGGCACCGAACTGCACGAGCCATTTCTGCAGATGGCTTTCCTGCCGCTGCCGGTCATTCCCCACCTCAGGATCACCGACAGAGGCCTGGTCGACGTCGACCGTTTCGAGCTGGTCGGCTGACGCCTGGAAAGGAAGAGACGATGAAGCTTCGCTGGATCGTCCTCGTCGGCCTGGTGGCGACCCTGCCGGGTTGCCAGAGCATCACCTACCAGAAGGCGGGCGCGACGCCGGAACAGATCGAGGCGGATACCAAGGTGTGCCGGGAGTACCAGCAACGCCGCCTGATCTCGATGGGCGGCGACTACGTCGAGAACATGGATCGCGACGAATTCGAGAAGCCGTGCATGGAAGCGCGCGGCTACCGGCAAGTCATGGTGCCGAGCGGCACCATGACGACACGCTGACCCGACTTACTTGTCGAGCCAAACCTCTTCGTAGCGCGAGCCGTTGTAGAGGCTGTTCACCATCGGCTTGTAGCCCTTGACGTAGGGATGCCAGCAGGTGCCCGAGGCATTCCACAGAATGATCGGCCGCGCACCTTCCTCGAGGATCTGCTTGTCGATGTCCCAGACGAGCTTCTTGCGCTTCTCCAGGTCGCGCTCCGCCGACTGCACGAGAAACTGCTTCTCGATCTCGGGATTGCAGTAGCCGGTGTAGTTGCGCTCCGACTTGCAGCCGTAGTTCTCGAAGTAGTTCTGGTCAGGATCGTCGACGCCATTGCCCGTGGTGTTCAGTCCGATCGAGTAGTCCTTGCGTGCGACCTTGGTGAACCAGATTGCCGTGTCGACGAGCTCGAGCTCGCCCTCGATGTACACTTCCTTGAGCTGATCGATCAGGATCACCGCCGGGTCGCGGTAGAGCAGGTGATTACGCGTCGAGACCTTCAGCTTCAGCTTGTTGTCCGGCCCGTAGCCCAGCTTCTTCATGATCTCGCGGCCTTCGGCACGGTTCTTCTCGACGTCGGGACCGTAACCCTTCACCTGATCGAACAGCTGCTTGGGCATCCCCCACACGCCGTTCGGGGCGGGTTCCATCACGCCGCCGGCGTCGGCCTGGCCCTGGTTGATGATGTCGATGAAGGATTTGCGGTCGATGCTGAGCAGCAACGCACGGCGAACGTCGGCATTGTTGAACGGTGGTGCGCTGCTGTTCACGATGAGGTTGGAGGTATTGTTCATCGACGCGACCTCGCAGACCGCGTTGGCCGCCTGCGCCTTCACGTCCTTCAGCAGGGGAATGGTGACGCCGTAGGGCGATGAGATGTCGTAGCGACCCGACACGAAACCCAGGATCGCCGTGCCGCGCGCGGGGACGATCGGGAACTCGATGCCGTCAAGGTAGGGCTTGCCCTTCTTAAAGTAGTCAGTGTTGCGCGTGAGCTTGATGATCTCCTTCTGCTTGAACTCGGCGAGCTTGAAGGGACCTGTGCCGATCGGCTTGGTGCGCATCTGCGCCGTCGGCACGTGGCAGGAGTAGACCGGGCTGTAGCCCGAGGCGAGCAGGATCAGCAGCGAAGGCTGAGGCTGGCCGAGATGGAAGGTGACCTCGCGGTCGCCGTTGGTCGTGATTTCCTGGAGATTCCAGTACCAGGAAATGCGCGGGTTCTTGCGCAGCTTGTGGGTCTCGCTCTTGCCCGTGAGCATGTCCCAGGTGCACTTCACGTCCGCCGAGGTGAAGGGCTTGCCGTCGTGCCACTTGGCATTGCCGACCAGCTTGAAGGTGAGCTTCTTGCCGTCTTCGCTCCACGCCCAGCTCTCGGCAAGATCGGGACGGATCGACTCGAGGCTGTTCTGCGGGATCTGCTGATCGAACACCACGAGGTTGTTGTAGATGCTCATGAACGGCACGACCGTCGAGGTCGTGGCCTCCTCGTGGATCGAGGTGCTGGGTGGATTGTCCTGAATGTACATCTTCATCACGCCGCCACTCTTCTGCGCGAGTGCCGGCGCTGCCGTCAGGCCCAGCGCCGCAACGGCGCCAAGTACGCTACTCAAAATCCGCATCGGATCCCTCTCTCTTGCCTGCGTTCGCGCGGAAAGTGACGCGATGTGCAAAGCAGGTCGAGAGGCAGCTTCCGGCTAGCGGATCATAGCGCGCAGTTTCGATGAAAGCAGGTCCGCGGCGAGCACCAGGATCAGGATCACGATCACGCAGGCGGCGGTGTCCTCGTAGGCAAAGAGCTTCATCGAGCTGATCAGTTCGAAGCCGATGCCACCGGCACCGACCATGCCCAGCACTGTCGACACGCGGATGTTGGTTTCGAAACGGTAGAGCACGACGCCGATCCACGCCGGCAGGACCTGCGGCAGAACGCCGAACACGATGCGCTGCAGAGTCCCGGCACCTGCGGCGCGCAATGCATCGAGTGGGCCTTCGTCGATTTCCTCGATGGCTTCGGCGAAGAACTTGCCCAACATGCCGGCGCCGTGAATGGCGATGGCCAGCACGCCCGCGAAGGGGCCGAGACCGACTGCGGCCACGAAAATCAACGCGAGGATGATCTCGTTGATGCCGCGCATCACGTTCAGCACCTGACGCAACCCGTGGAACACCCAGGCATAGGGCGAGAGGTTTCGCGCGGCGAAGAAGCAGACCGGCAAGGCAAGCACGATGCCGAGCAGCGTGCCCCACAGGGCGATCTGAACGGTTTCGACAGCCGGTCGCACCAGCTTCTGCATGAAAGCGAAGTTGGGCGGCAGCATGCGGCCGATGAAATCACCGATCCACGGCAGGCCCCCGATCAGGCCGGACACGCTGAGGTGTGTGCCGACGGCTGCCCACCACAACACGGCAAGCGACAGGCCCAGGATGGGAAGCAGGATCCACCAACCGAGCGGTCCACGCGGCTTGTTGACGACGAATTGCAAGGTGCCGATCGACATGGTCAGGCCCTCCCGTCGCTAGAAGAGTGGGTGCTGGCGGCCTCGGCGATGACTGCTTCGGCAGCTGCGCGGCGGCGCTCGGTGAGACGCTGTGCGGCGTCGAGGACGTTGGGATCGTCGAGGCCGGGATAGATGCTGCGGATCACGTCGCCGCTCACGCCTGCCGGCGCACCGTCGTACACGACCTCGCCGCCGGAAAGGCCGATGACACGCTCCGCGAATTCCAGCGCATAGTCGATCTGGTGCAGGTTGCAGAGCACGGCGATGTTGGAGTCCTTACAGCTCTTCTTGAGATAGTTGAGCACCGTGCGCGACGTCTTGGGATCGAGGCTCGCGACCGGCTCGTCGGCGAGCATGAACTTGGGCTGCTGGGCGAGAGCACGGGCAATGCCCACCCGTTGCTGTTCGCCACCCGATAGCGCATCGGCCCGGCTTCGCGCTTTGTGCGACATCGCCACCTGTTCGAGGCAGTGCATGGCGATCTTCACATCGGCCTCGGGAAAGAGCTGCAGACTACTCAGCACGGGCGAGAGATCGGCCATGCGGCCCACCAGCACGTTCTTCAGCACGGAGAGCCGCTTCACGAGATTGTGCTGCTGGAAGATCATGGCGACGTTGCGCCGGAGCAGGCGCAGGTCGCGGCGGTTGGAAGAAAGGGAAGTGCCGTCGACCAGGATGTCGCCGGCGGTCGGTTCGATCAGGCGGTTGATGCATCGTAGCAACGTCGACTTGCCTGCCCCCGACGGACCGAGCACGACGACGAACTCGCCGGGCCGGATCGAGAGGCTGACGTCACGCAGCGCCTGATGATCGCCGTAGGACTTGGCCAGTCCGCGGATCTCGATCATGTCGCGATCTCCCGGGCTTATTTCTGCTTCTTGAGGTCGATGTTGGCGAGCTTGGCTGTCTCGCGAACCACGTCGTAGGCCTGATCGTTGGTTTCCTTGAAACCGTTCAGCTTGCCCTGGTCGGACCAGTTGAGGTCCTTGATGCCAAGGAAGGCCGCCTTCACCTTGGCCTTCATCTCGGGAGAGAGGTCCTTGCGCCACACCATGGGCGACTCGGGGATCGGCGGGGAGCGCCAGACGACTTCGATCTGGTCGGCCTTGATGTGGCCCTTGGCGATGGCGGCATCGAGGATACGGTCGGCGATGGTCGCGGCATCGACTTTGCCGTTGGCGACGGCCAGCGCATTGGCATCGTGCGCACCGGTGAAGATCACCGTCTTGAAGTCGCGCTTGGGTTCGATGCCCGCCTTGATCAAGCCGGCCAGAGGGAACGCGTAACCCGAGGTCGAGGCGGGATCGACGAAGGCGAAGTTTTTGCCCTTGAGGTCTTCGAGCTTTTTTATACCGCTCGATTTCAGGGCGATGATCTGGCTGTGATAGTAGGTGCGGCCCGCCTTGGCCGTCTCGGCAATGGCGAAGGCCTCGACCGGCGTCACCGTGGTGGCCAGGACATAAGAGAAGGGCCCGAGGTAGGCGATGTCGAGGTGCTTGGCACGCAGCGCCTCGATGACGCCGTTGTAATCCGTGGCGACGAAGCCTTGGACCTTGAGGCCGGAATTCTTCTCGACCGCGTCAAGGATATCCTTGCTCTGCGCCAGCATGGCGCGCGAGTCCTCGGAGGGGATCAGTCCCACCTTGAGGACCTGCTGGGCGTGGGCACCACCGCCACCGGCCAGAGAGCCGGCGAGGAGCGAACTGGCGGAAAGGAACCCGAATTTGCGACGCGTGATCCTGATCATGGCTTGTTTCCTCCTTAAGTCTTTTCTTTGCTTACTTACGCGGCCATTGCGGCCAACAGCGCCTCCCGGCGTCCGATGAAGTTGCGTCCGCGCTCGCCGGCGAGCGCATGGTCGACCAGAGCCGTCCAATCCCGCGCGGCGATGCCGTGATCGGTGGCGCGTGTCGACACGCCGAGTTTTTCCAGCATCGCCTCGAGGCGTGCTGCGCCGACCTGCAAGTTGGTGCCGA
>CALROF020000304.1:0-6049 GCA_943369775.1 Reyranella massiliensis 521 | reverse complement strand
GTACATCGCCGCGAACTTCTCGATGTCCGCAACGGAGAGGCCGGTGATCTCGGCGGTGCGCTCCGGCGTGAACCTCGGCAGCACATCGCGCTCGACCTTGTCGAAGCCCAAGGTGTGCTTGGCGATGTAGTCGCGGTTGGCGAGGCCGTCGCGCACGAGGATGTGCATGACACCGAGGGCGAGGGCGGCATCGGTGCCGATGCGGATCGGCAGATAGAGATCGGCCGCCTTGGCGCTGCGCGTGCGGCGCGGGTCGATCACGACGATCGGCATGCCGCGCTGCTTCTTCTGCGCTTCGGCCAGCGCCCAGAAATGAACGTTGGTCGCCGCGAGGTCGGCGCCCCACGACACGACCAGATCGGAATGAACGACCGATTCGGGATCGGCGCCGCCCACGGGGCCGACCGTCACGTCCCACGCGGTCTCGCAGCAGGTGTCGCAGACCGTGCCTGCCTGAAGGCGCGACGTGCCGAGCGCGTGGAAGAGGCCGCCGACCAGCCCGCGGTTCATCAGCCCCTGATGGGCAGAGTAGGCGTAGCCCAGGATGGCTTCGGGGCCGCTCTCGGCGATGATCGCCTTCCAGCGCGTGGCGATCTCGTCGAGCGCTTCGTCCCAGGTAATGCGCGTGAACTGGCCCGAGCCCTTGGGGCCGCTGCGGCGGAGAGGCGTGGCGATGCGCTCCGGTGAGTTCACCAGATCGGCGTCGCGGTTGACCTTGCCGCAGGCGAAGCCTGCCGTATAGGGATGATCGGGGTCGCCCTGGACGCGCACCACTTTGCCGTCATCGACATGCGCAATGAGAGAGCACATGTCAGGACAATCGTGCGCACAGACAACTCGTACAGACTTCACCACGCCGCCTCCCGTTGGGTATCGCGGCGCGAGTGTAGCAGAGGCCCGGAAGAAACCGGGCCTTACTTCTTCTTGGCTGCGCCCTTAGCCGGCGTTGCTTCCGGTGCTGCGTCCGCCTTGGTGCCCGACGCCTTGAGGCCGGCGCCCATGGCTGCGGTCGCCGAACCGGTCATGCCGAAGCGATCCTTGAAGCGCTGCACGCGACCGCCGCGGTCGATGCTCTGGCGCACGCCCGTCCAGGCCGGGTGCGTCTTGGGATCGATATCGAGGCGGAGGCTCGCGCCTTCCTTGCCCCAGGTCGACTTCGTCTCGAAGGACGTGCCGTCGGTCATCACCACGGTGATCTTGTGGTAGTCCGGGTGGATCTTCTCTTTCATAAACCTTCTCCAGCGCTTCAGGACCGATTACCGACCGGTCCGCGACAGGGCCGGGGGTATACAGGCCCAGGGACGCGGCCACAAGTCGGTTGTCCGGGCCTTCCGTGGCCTGTAGACCGGCCCGGATCATGACCGATTCAGCTTTTGAAAGCCTCGCCGACAGCCTGCTCGCCGCCCTCGAGGAGGCGATTGCCGACCATGCCGATGCCGAGCTGCAGGGGGGCATCCTCACTGTCGAGGGCGACGCCAAGTCCGGCGGGGGTACCTGGATCGTCAATAAACATGCACCCACCCGGCAAGTCTGGCTGAGTTCGCCCCGCAGCGGCGCCCGGCACTACGCCTTCGATGCTGCTGCCGGGAAGTGGCTGGATACTCGCGGCGGCGGCGACCTGCTGGAGGTCCTGTCGGCCGAGTTCGGCCTCCCGATCAACTGGCAGGCCCCGTGAGGGCGGCCCCATGAAACGCTTCGGCGGCCTCGCACTCCTCGGACCCTATCTCAGGCCCTATCGCGGCCGGACCGTGCTGGCGCTGCTGTCGCTCCTGGTGGCGGCGGGAACGGTGCTGGCCTTCGGCGCCTGCCTGCGTGCGCTGATCGACCGCGGCTTCGCTCAGGGGCGGCCGGACATCCTGAACTATGCGCTGGCCTCGCTGCTGGCCGTGGCTGTCGTGCTGGCCATCGCGTCGGGCGCGCGTTTCTACCTCGTCTCCTGGCTGGGCGAGCGCGTGGTGGGCGACCTGCGGCGCGATCTCTTCGCGCATGTCGTGCGGCTGGGCCCGGCCTGGTTCGAGATCAAGCGCTCCGGCGACGTGATGAGCCGCATCTCGGCCGACGCGCAGCTCATCGAGCAGGTCATCGGCTCCTCGGCCTCGGTCGCACTCCGCAACACGCTGATGTGCCTGGGCGGCGTCGTCATGCTGGTGATCACGAACCCCAAGCTCGCGGCCTGGACGCTCGCCGTCGTGCCACTCACCGTCGTGCCGATCATCCTGTTTGGCCGCCAGGTGAAGGCGCTGTCGCGCGAGGCGCAGGCGCGCATGGGCGACATGGTTTCCGAAGGCGGCGAAACGCTCGATGGCGTGCGCACCGTGCAGGCGTTTGCACAGGAGGATCGCGCGGCCCGCCGTTTCGGTCAGGCGACGGAGCGGGCCTTCGAGGCGGCGGCCCGGCGCATCTCGCGGCGCGCCATCATGACCACGCTGGTGATCTTCATCGTCTTCTCGGCGGTGGGCTTCCTGCTGTGGATGGGCGGCCATGACGTGCTGACCGGCCGCATCAGCGCCGGCGATCTCTCGGCCTTCGTCTTCTACGCGGTGCTGGTCGCAAGCTCCGGCGGCGCCATCAGCGAGACCATCGGCGACCTGCAGCGCGCCTCGGGTGCGGCCGAACGGCTGGCCGAGCTGCTCGCCGAACCGCCTTCCATCGCCGAGCCTGCGACGCCCAAGCCACTGCCGCAGCCGGTGAAGGGCGCGGTCGCCTTCGACGGCGTCTCGTTCCGCTATCCCACGCGGCCCGATGCGTTGGCGCTCGACGGCTTCGACCTCGACATCGCGCCCGGTGAGACGGTGGCCATCGTCGGTCCTTCGGGTGCCGGCAAGACGACCGTCTTCAACCTGCTGCTGCGCTTCTACGATCCAGAGAAGGGCACGGTACGGCTGGACGGCATCGACGTGCGCGATCTCAAGCTGAACGATCTCCGCCGCGCGCTCGCGACCGTGCCGCAAGAGCCGGTGCTGTTCAGTACCTCGGTCGCCGACAACATCCGCTACGGCCGGCCCGATGCCAGCGATGCCGAGGTACGCGCGGCCGCCGAAGCCGCATCGGCGCTCAGCTTCATCGAAGCACTGCCGCAGGGCTTCGCCACCGATCTCGGCGCGCGCGGCGTGCGGCTCTCGGGCGGACAACGCCAGCGCATCGCCATTGCGCGCGCGCTGCTCTGCGAGCCGGCGGTGCTGTTGCTCGACGAGGCGACCAGCGCCCTCGACGCGGAAAGCGAGTTGGCCGTCCAGCAGGCGCTCGACCGGCTGATGCACAAGCGGACCACGTTGGTGATCGCCCATCGTCTGGCGACCGTGCAGAAGGCCGACCGCATCGTCGTGATCGACCAGGGCAGGGTGGTCGATGTCGGCCGCCACGCCGACCTCGTCCGCCGCGACGGCCTCTACGCCCGCCTGGCCGAACTCCAGTTCAACCTCTCCGAAGCCGCCGCGGCGAGCTGACGCCAGCTTTGTCGTCCTGAGCGTAAGCGAAGGACCTCATCGCCGCTTGCAACCGGCATGAGATCCTTCGCTGCGCTCAGGATGACAGAACGTGGATCATGGGCAGAACTGTCACGCCCCCAACAAGATCGGCAGCGCCTGCTCGTAGGCTTTTTCCGCCCGCGCCTTGAGCTCGGGCAGGGTACAGCTTCCGATGGGATGCTGGACCTTCACGAAGGGATAGTCAGGCAGGCCGAGCACGCGCGCGATGTTCCTCGCCGTCACCTCGAAGGGTGTGGTGCAGATCACAAGCGCGCGCTTGCCGAGTTGTTCGAAGGTAATACCGTCGTGCAGACTGCACGTTGAGCAGGACCCTCAATCTCCTAAGCCGGTGACGACGAAGTCGACATCCTGCGCCAGCTTCACCAGCGTGGGTGAGGGTGCGGGCGCGCTGGCATTGGACTTCGACGACAGCATGCGCACGGTGCAGCCGTGACGCTCGACGAAGAGCTGCGCCACTTCGTTCAGCATCTCCTCGGCGTTGAGCTTGCCGTTTTCCAGAATGCCGATCCGCGCGCCGTCGAGGCTGGCGAGTGCCGGTGCCCGGAAGGCCTTGCGCTTCGGCGTGGTCGACATCGGTGAATAGAGCTGCATCGGCGTCTCCTTATGACTTCTTTGGAAAGGGGGCGATGGGCGCGTGCTGCATCAACGACGAGCGGCCGCGGCTCCATGACGGAATGAAGCAGGAATGGCCGCCGGCATCGCCGCCGCCCATGGTGATCAGGATGTCGGCCGGGCCGAGGCCGCGATGGACGAAGCCCGGTTCGACCAGCTTGTGAGCGTTTTCATCGTGCTGGCGGTCGTACTCGCGGTCGCGGTACTTGCCGACGCTCTTCATGCCCTCGACCGACCGCTTGGCGTGGCTGAACAGGCAATCCTGCGCCTGCTCGCGCGTCCAGCCGGCATCGGCCAGGATGCGCATGTGCTCGGGCGCCAGGATCACCACGCTTTGGCCCAAGGTGATGCAGCCGTAGTTCGCCATCGCGTCCGCGACCGAGCCCAGGATCTGCTCGGGCGTGTTGCCGCCATGGTTCTCGACATTGCAGAAGCCGCCGCCCGCGAAGGTTGTGACGCTCGATACGCCCTTGGCATAGCCCTGCGCCTCGCACAGCAGCGGCCAGGGATTGCCGCGGCTGCGTTCGGCGATGCAGAAGCTGTACTTGCCCGGATTGCCCTGGGTCGATTTGTCGGAAATGCCTGGCAGCATCTGAAAGACGTTGCGCAGGATCAGGCGCGTGGCGCGGCCGATGGTCGAGTTGGCCCGGTTGCCGGGGCCGAACAGGTTGACGTCGGCATTCATGCCGATCTCGTCGACGATGGGACCGCTGACGACGAGCAGCGGCGCCGAGCCGCCGGTGCTCGCGGTCGAGCCGTGGAAGTTGAACTCCGTCCGGTTCATCGCTTCGTAGGCCGCGACCAGCACCGGAAAATGCTCCGGCAGGCAGCCCGCCATGACGGCGTTGACCGCCGCCGCGTGCAGCGAGAGATCGAGCGTGGTTGCCGGATGATGGCAGATGACGGTGTCGGCCGGCCGCGCGTCGGCGGCGAGCATCGCCTTCACGCGATCGACCTGCGGCGGCACGACGGGCAGGCCGTCGGTCCAGCCCTGCTCGTAGCAGAAGTCGATCGCGGCCAGCAGGTCGTCGGGGGCTTCGTGAATGCGGGGCGCAACGGCTGCCATGCCTTCAACTCCTCTATTCGATCTTGATGCCGAGCTTCTCGATGAGCTGCTGATACTTCTCGCTTTCGCCCGGCAGCATAGCGGCGAATTCGGCCGGCGTGTTGAAGACGACCTCGGAGCCGTCGCTGCTGAGCGCTGTGCGGAATTCTGGAGTCTCGGCGGCCTTCTTCAACGTGGCGTAGATGCGGTCGATGATGGCCGGCGGCGTGCCAGCCGGCGCCGCCAGCGCCAACCACGAATCCTGGACGAAGCCGTTGGGCATGGCTTCGAGGAGCGTCGGCACGTCGGGCATCGCCGCCGAGCGCTTGGCGGAGGTCACGGCCAGCGGCCGCAGCGATCCCTGCTGCGCCAGCCGGACCACCGTCGGCATCGTCGGAAAAGCGACGTTGATCTGCTCGCCCAGCAGGCCGCGCACGATGTCGGGCGCGCCCTTGTAGGGGACGTGGACGTAGTCGATGCCCGTGGCCAGCCGGAAGGCCTGCGCCGACAGGTTCGCCAGGCTGACGATTCCGCCCGAGCCGTAGTTGAGCTGGCCGGGCTTCGACTTGGCGAGTGCGATGAACTCAGCGACGGTCCTGGCCGGCGAGGAGGGTGGCACGACCATCAGCGAGGGCAGGCGGGTGATGATCGTGATGGGGGCGAAGTCCTTCAGCCCGTAGCCGGGCTTGGCGTAGAGGTACGGGTTGATGACGTGGTTGCCCGTCATCAGCATCAGCGTGTAGCCGTCCGGCGTCGCGCGGGCGCCCGCCTCGCCGCCGATATTGCCGCTGGCGCCCGGCTTGTTGTCGACGATGAACTGCTGCCCCAGCCCGGCCGTCAGCCGGTCCGCCGCCTGCCGCGCCGCCACGTCCGGCGCGCTGCCGGCGATATAGGGCACGATGAT
>CALROF020000303.1:0-6074 GCA_943369775.1 Reyranella massiliensis 521 | reverse complement strand
ACCTTGGGATGATGCTTGAAGGGCAGCAGGTCCTCGGCCTCGAGTCGTGCGCCCGAGGTTTCGAGGTGCGTCGCGGGCACGCACGACGAGAGCTGGACTCGCAGGTCCATCACCGTGACGGCGGCACATTCGAGAAAGTATTTCAGGCCCGTGAGGCCGAGCACGTTACAGATTTCGTGGGGATCGCAGATCGCCGTCGTCGTACCGCGCGGCGTCACGCAGCGGTCGAACTCCAGCGGCGACACCAACGTCGACTCGCAATGGACATGGCTGTCGATGAACCCCGGCACGGCGACCAGCCCGCGCCCGTCGATCTCCATGCCGCCCTGATAGGTTTCGTGGGTGCCCACGATGCGGTCGCCCGCGATCGCAATATCGCCCACCGTCACCTCGCCCGACGTCAGGTCGAAAATGCCGACCGACTTGACCACCAGGTCCGCCGGGACCTTGCCGCGCGCCTGATCGATGATATCCGCGAGCCGCGAAGGGGAAAGTGGATCCCTCATGGAGAGGAGATAGGGCGGCCGCAGGGCGAAGGCAACATTGCCAGCGGGGTCATTAATTCCCGTTCCATTTCCTGTCCCGGCGTTCGGCTGGCGATGCGAGGCACACAAAGCCATCTTGCCGCCATTCCTGTGGCTGACTAAGGGGCTCGTAAATCAGTCTCAAAGAAAGGGGAGGAAGCTTCATGTTTACCCGTCGTACCCTCGTAACCGGCGCCCTTGCCGCCACGGCCCTGCCGACCATTGCGTCCGCGCAGGTTTCGGCCAACCAGATCCGTCTCGTCGTTCCCTATGGCCCCGGCGGCTCGACCGACACGTCGGCGCGCGTCCTGGCGGAGCGCATGGCGGCCGATACCGGCAAGTCGGTCATCGTCGAGAACCGGCCCGGCGGCGGCACCATGATCGGCATGGCGAACGTCGCCAAGAGCAAGCCCGACGGTACGAGCCTGTTGCTCCTGACGACGACGGCCGCCCTGCTGCCCGCGTTCGACATCCCGCTGCAGATCGATCCGCAGAAGGAGCTGGCGATGGTCTCGCAGCTCGCCGACATCCCCTGCGTGCTGGCCGTCAATGCCAAGCACCCGGCCAAGACCTTCCCCGAATTCCTCGAGTGGGTGAAGGCGCAGCCCGGCCCCGTGCACTATGCGACGTCGAGCTCCGGCGGCCTGCCGCATCTCTGGGGCGAACTGATCAGCACGAAGGCAGGCGGCAAGCTTCAGCACATTCCCTACAAGGCCGCGGCCGAAGCACTGCGCGATACCGTCGCTGGCCATACCCAGGTCTTCGTCGACGTCACCATGCCAGTCGATGCCCAGATCAACGCCGGCACGATGCGCGGCCTGATCTGCGGCGCGCAGAAGCGGGTGGCCAACGTGTCGAGCGTGCCTACTGCCAGCGAACTCGGCATGCCCGACCTCGAGGCCGCGGTGTACTTCGGCGTCGCCACGACCGCCGGCACCGCCCCCGACGTCATCGCCTACTACAACGCCGCCATCAACGCGGCGCTGAAGGTCCCGGCGGTGCAGGAGCGCCTGGCGTCGATGGGCTACATCCCGACCGGCGGCACCCCGGAGGCCTACACGAAGCGGTTGGCGGACGAGACGGTGCGGTGGCGCAAGGTCATCAAGGCCGCGAACATCCCGGCGCCGACCTGATCACCTGCGACACAATTGCTATTGCGAATTACTCGCAATTCCGTAGGTCTGTAGCCAGCGGGACATAGGGCCGCCCGCCATCGCGTCGGGGGCTGGCTGCAGTGAGTGCGTTTAGAAACGAGACTGTCCTGTCGGTCCATCACTGGACCGACGAATTGTTCAGCTTCCGAACCACCCGCGACAAGGGTTTCCGCTTCGCCTGCGGCCAGTTCGCCATGATCGGGCTGCAAGTCGAGGGCAAGCCGCTGGTGCGCGCCTACTCGATCGCCAGCCCCAACTATCACGACGAACTCGAGTTCTTCTCCATCAAGGTCGCCGACGGCCGGCTGACCTCCCGCCTGAAGCACGTCGCGCCGGGCGATCCCATCCTGGTCGGCAACAAGGCGACCGGAACCTTGCTACTGGATAGCCTGCTGCCCGGCAGGAATCTGTATCTGCTGGGGACCGGCACCGGCCTCGCTCCGTTCCTGAGCGTCGTCCAGGACCCCGAAGTCTACGAACGCTTCGAGAAGGTGATCCTGGTCCATGGCTGCCGGTTCGTCCGCGACCTCGCGTACAGGTCGTGGATCGCCGAGACGCTGCCAGCCGACGAAATCCTGGGCGAGACCATCCGTCAGCAATTGGTCTACTACCCGACCGTCACGCGCGAGCCGTTCGATCATCGCGGTCGCATCTCGCATCTCATCGCCGAGGGCACCCTGGCGCAGGATGTCGGCCTGCCGCCGATCCACAAGGATACGGACCGCTTCATGCTCTGCGGCAGCGTGCAGATGCTGCTCGATATCCGCACCCTGCTGGAAGAGCGCGGCCTCCAGGAAGGAAGCCAGACGACACCGGGTGAGTTCGTGGTGGAGAAGGCCTTCGTCGAATAGACGAATCCCCGGCCGCCGAATGGCCGCTAGCGCAGCCCGCTGTGGCGCCGGCCGCTGCCCGTAGACGTCAGATCGATCGCCCACGCCGCCTGGAGGCAGAGGAACGCCAGGATCGCCCCGATGGTGCGCGCATGGTTCCATGCAGTCCACGGGCCAGAGAATTCACGCCAGGTGCCGCCTGCCGTCGCCTCGCTCGCCGCCACGGTCGCGAGCGTCTCGTTGAGAGGCACGTTCACCTGCAAGGTGACGCCGATCACTACGATCGCCTGAATGAGAGCCGCCAGGAAGGCGAGCCGCGCCGCGCCGCGATGCCCCGCCGACCGCGCCCCGAGAGCGGCCAGCAGTGGCAGGACCACTGCACCGAAGAACACCGCAGCGAACAGGGCGTTGCGCACGACGGTGTTGATGCCCTGCATCGTATGGATCGCCGACAGCGCGCCGCCAAGGTCGAGACCCGGCATGACGATGGTCGAGAAGGCATAGAAGATGCCCGCGCTCAACGCGGTGCACAGCAGGGCCAGGATGAAGAACAGGTGTCGCATGCGCGGGGCTCCCTCCGGCGGCGCATCCTACGGAAAAAGTTGCCTCAGTCGAGCCCGTTGCCGCCGTAGAGCCAGTCGAGCGTATCGAGCCACTGATCCTGGCTCTTGGCACTCATCATCGCATTGCGCAGTGCAGCGTGCGGCCCATCGGGGTGATAGACGTGATCGCCCATTGCACGCGACATGAGCTGAACGCGTGCCGTGCGCAGCACGCGGCGGTCGCGATAGGTCGCAAGCCCGGCCTCCAAGGCCTGCGTCTTCGACAGCGAATCGGCCAGGCACACTGCGTCTTCCATCGCCATGCAGGCGCCCTGCGCCATGTATTGCATCATGGGGTGCGCAGCATCGCCCAGCAGTGCCACCCGACCGTCAATCCACCGCTCGACGGGATCGCGATCGCACAGCACCCACATGTGCCAGTCCTTGCCGTGGCGGATGATTTCCTGCGCCCGTTCGCAGACATGGGTGAAGCCCTTGCGCACCTCTTCGACTGGCACGGGCTTGCCGGCGACCGGCTCGGGCGCATGGTTGTGGTAGGTAACGACGAGGTTGAACACCTTCCAGCCCGAGAGCGGGTAGTGGACGATGTGGCACTTCGGCCCGGCCCACAGAGTGGCGGCGTTCCAGCGCAGATCCTCCGCCATCTGTTCCGTCGGGATCACCGAACGGTAGGTGGTGTGCCCCGAGACGCGGGGCGGGATATCGCCCAGGACCTGGCGACGGACGTTCGACCAGAGCCCGTCGGCGCCGATCAACGCGCGTCCGCGCGCGGTTTCACCATTGGCTAGCTTCGCGACGACACCTTTGTCGTCCTGATCGTAGCCCGTGACCTCTGCGCCCGATTTGAGATCGATCAGCGCGTGGTCGCGACATCCCTGCAGCAACACACCATGCAGGTCGCCGCGATGAACGACGGCATAGGGATTGCCGAAGCGGGTGCGGAACTTCTCACCGAGATCGATATGACAGATTTCACCATCGGCCATCGCATCCATGAGGCGTAGCGAGTCGATATAGACCGCCATGCCACGCGCCGCGGGACCAACGCCCAATCTATCGAAGCAATGAAAGGCATTGGGACCGAGCTGAATACCAGCGCCGATCTCGCCGAAGCGGGAGGACCGCTCCAGCACCAAAGAGGGAATGCCCTTCTGAGCCAGTGCCAGGGCGGCAGCGAGGCCGCCGATGCCGCCACCGGCGATCAGGATTCTATCTTGGTCCACCTACCACCTTCTCGTCATGCAGGCGGGCGATCTCGTGGCCCGGCAGACCGAGGATACCGGAAAGAATTTCGTCCGTATGCTGGCCCAGCACCGGCGCCGTCTTCGGCCGCTGGCGTGGCACGGCGCCGAACTGCAGCGGCGAGGCCGCGACGGGATAACGGCCGATGCCCGGCTGGTCGAGGATCGTGAACATCGGATTGTCGAGCACGGCCTCGCGGTCCGCCGCCAGTTCGCGGAAGGTCTTGTAGGGTGCCCAGAGCGCGCCGGCTTTCTTGAGGGCCGCCCCCACTTCTTCCGCCGTATGCCGGGCGACCCAGGGCTCGATCACGGCGCACAGCCGGTCGCGCGCATGCCAGCGGCCGGCGTCGCTCTTGAGATCGAAGCCGGTGTCCTTCTCGATGGTCGCGAAAGCCTGCTTGAAGCCTCCGGCACTGGCCAGCGCATCGACATGGCGATCGGAGAAGATGCAGATCATGACGAACCGGCCGTCCTTGGTGCGGAAGTCGCGACCAAAGGTGCCGAAGATTTCGTTGCCGAAGCGCGGGCGATCGATTTCGTTGACCACCGCTTCGCCGATGTAACCCAGCGCCGACGTTGCCGCGAGTGCCATGTCCTGCAGCGGCAGAACAATGCGCTGCCCCTGCCCGGTCAGGCGGCGATGCCGTTCGGCAGCAAGGATGGCCATGGCGCCTGCGTAAGCTGTGGCCAGGTCCCACGGCGGCGCCACGGCATTCACCGGCTCCGCGTGATCGACAGGCCCCGTCACCATCGGAAAGCCGGTAATAGCGTTCACCGTATAATCGACGTGCGCACTGCCATCGCGTGCGCCCACGATGTTGAGGGCGATCAGGTCGGCGCGCTTCTTCGCCAACTCCTCGTAGGCGAGCCAGCCGCGCGCCGGCATGTTGGTCGAGAAGATGCCCGCC
Organism: Reyranella massiliensis 521; assembly: GCA_943369775.1. Taxonomy (GTDB): domain Bacteria; phylum Pseudomonadota; class Alphaproteobacteria; order Reyranellales; family Reyranellaceae; genus Reyranella; species Reyranella massiliensis_C. The sequence goes on along the minus strand of CALROF020000303.1, from coordinate 854 downwards.
CCCTCGCCCGGCGCCGTGATCAAGGCGGCGAGAATTTCGCGACCCCTTGGATTGCGCAAGTCGACCGCAATGGAGCGCTTGCCCTTGTTGAGGCCCGCCCAATAGATCGAGCGCCCGTCTTTCGTGACCGGCCAGCGATCATTGTCTAGGCCGCCGTTGATGTCGTCGAAGCGAATCACGTCGGCGCCGAGTTGCGCCAGTGTCATGCCGCCCAGAGGCGCGGCGATGAAGGCCGATCCTTCGACGATGCGAAGGCCGGCAAGTATGCCTGTCATTGTGCGTTTCCGTGTCTTGTTTGTTTATTTGCGTCCGAGCGTGTGTTCACGCTTCTCCAGCCACCAGCCGTATTCCGGTGCCCACATATCGAAGTCGGGATCGCAGCCCAGAGCCTGCGCTGCGTGCAAAGCCCAGAAGGGCTCGTAGAGGGCCTGCCGTCCGATCGCGATCAGGTCGGCATCGCCTTCCTGCAGGATCGCCTCGGCCTGCGGGCCGTCGAGGATCAAACCCACGGCCATCGTCGAGATGCCAGCCTGCTTCTTGACCGCCGACGCGAACGGCACCTGAAAGCCCAGGCCGCGCTTCACGCCTGCCGCCGTCGCAGCGCCCGCGATGCCGCCCGAGGAGCAATCGACGACATCCACGCCGAGCATCTTGAGCTCCTGCGCGAAGGCAACGGTATCGTCGACATCCCAACCACCGCCGCCATCGACCGCAGAGACGCGGACGAACAACGGCTTGCTCTCGGGCCACACCTGGCGCACGGCGCGCACGACATCGAGCGGGAAGCGCATGCGGCCGGCACGGTCGCCGCCGTACTTGTCGTTGCGCGTGTTGCTGATCGACGACAGGAACTG
>CALROF020000302.1:0-6120 GCA_943369775.1 Reyranella massiliensis 521 | reverse complement strand
CGACGAAGTCGAGAAGTGGCGGAAGGTGATCACCACCGCCGGCGTGAAGATCGAAGCCTAAGGCCGTTCCCGTTCACGGGAAATCGGCGAGCGTTCACGAAGCAGGCGGCGCCTTCTCGAGGAAGAAGGCGCCGGAGTGCGACAGCCGCTAGAAGTCAGCGGTCAACGACAGCCTGAAAGTTTGCGGCGCTCCGATGCTGAGCGTGGTCGCACCAAAGCCGCCTGCCCAGTAGTTGGCGTCGAAGAGATTCTCGACATTGAAGCGGGCGACCAGGAGTTTCCCTTTAGCGCCGGGGTTCTCGAATGTGTACCGGGCTCCGACGTCGAAGCGCGTCCAGGCCGACAGGCTGCGCCGCGGCCACGTCGCGTCGATGTACTGCGAGCCCGTGTAGACCATACGACCGTTGAGCGTGAGGCCGGGCACGAACGGCAAATCCCACTCACCTGCCAGTCGCAGCTCGACGCTCGGGGCCATCGGTGCCGTCCAGCCATTCGTGACGCCGCCTTGGGTCTTCGTCAGGACAGCATCGAGAAACATCGCGCCGCCCAGCAGGCGCACGCCTTCGATCGGTTCGCCGAAGAAGTTGAGCTCGAGCCCCTGATTGCGCTGCTCGCCACCGATATACTGCGTGTTGTTCGTGACGTTGGTCAGAACGCTCGGCTGGGTAATCTGGAAGAGGCTGGCTGTCGTGGTGAGCTTTCCCCAATCGACTTTCACGCCGACCTCGAACTGCGTCGAGACATAGGGCGCAAAGATTTCGCCGGCGTTCGTGAAGGCCGGTCCGACGACGATGCCCTGCTGCAAGCCTTGAATGAAGTTGCCGTAGAGCGAGACGTTGCTCGTGGGCTTGACCACGAACGCCAGCGACGGGGTGAGCGCGCTCTGATCGTAGCTCGATGTCTGGGCGCCGGTGAGCACGTTGTAGTTGGTGGATTTGACCTGCTGCAGGCGGCCGCCGAGCGTGAGCTGGATGCGCTTGTCTGCCAGCAGCAGCGTGTCGGCGATCGCAAGGCTGGAGAGCGTGCTCGTTGCGGTCTTGTTGGCCGCAGGGTTGGCGAGATTGGGCCGTGCAACGATCAAGGGATCGTAGATGGTCGTGGCATAGGCCGTGCCATTGACCGCGTTCGCGCCCTGGTCCTGCTGAAGCGTCGTGGCACTGAAGGCGAACTCGTGCCCAACCGGGCCCGTGTCGGCCGTGCCGCGAATACCCGCCTCGCCGGTTAGCCAGGTCGTGTAGATGTTCTGGGTCCGCGGCGTGGTCGTGGCAGCGCCAGACATATTGTTGACGGTGACATTGAACACGCCGAACTGACTGTTGCGATAGTCGTGCGCACCGAAGGTCGCGTAGGCGGTGATGCGGTCCGTCACATCGAACTCGCCTCTCACGATACCGAAGATGTCCTTGCGCTCGTTGGTGCTCCACGGCTGTCCACCGGGATTGCTGCGCGCATCGGGCGCCCACGGCACCGGAACGTTGGCGCCCAGCGCGATGAACGGGATCAGCCCATTGATGAACTGGTACTGGTAGCCAAGGTCGGCCGACAAGCGCACGCGCTCGCCACGGAAATCCAGGCCAAGCGTTCCCAACGCCCTCAGGTCACTGGTCCATTCGACAGGCGTCTGCCCGGAGCGATAGACGCCGTTGATCCGCACGCCCACCTCCTTGTCCGGACCGAGGCGGCGGCCGACATCGACATGGCCTCCGAACTGCGAGGCCGAATTGTAGGAGGCGGTGAACTGGGTCAGAGGATCGGGGCCGGCCCGCTTGGCCACGAGATTGATCGTGCCGCCGACGGAGCCGCCCGGAGGCATGCCGAACAGCATCGCGCTTGGGCCTTTGAGCACTTCGACCCGCTCGGCGAACTCGGGCATCACCGAGAGATATGGGGCCATGCCCTGCAATCCGCCGAGCATGGGCGAATCCAGAACGCTGAAGCCGCGGATGTACATGGCGTCGATGCCCGTGCTTCCGTCGGGATAGAAAGACCTAACCGACGGGTCGTCGATCAGGACATCTCTTATCGTCTTCGCCTGCTGGTCCTGTGCCTTCTTCGCCGTGTAGCTCGTCTGGTTGAACGGCGTGTCCATCACGTCGCGATTGCCGAGCAGGCCGAGCTGGCTTCCCGTCGCGACCTGGCCGCCGGCATAGGGCGCGGGGATATTGTCGATCATCGCCTGTGACGGAACCGGGAAGCCCTGGACCTGCACGGGATCGAGCTGCAGCGTAGAGTCGCTGCTCTGGCCGATGCGGTGCAGTGCGATCGTAGCGCCACGCGATCCCGACCAGGAGAGGCCTGTCCCCACGAGAAGCTGCTGCAGGGCGGCGTCGACCGTCATCGTGCCCTGCACGCCTTGCGTGGAGACGCCGCGTACCAGTGCGGCGTCGGCGGTGATTTGCCGGCCCGATTGCTGGCCGAACAACGGCAAGGCGCTGGCGAGTGGTTGAGGAGGGATGTTGAACGCGCGTGTGTTCGCCGCTTGCGCCATCATCTGCGCCGAAGGCGGCGGCTCCTGCGCGTGCGTTGTCCCCGTGTTTGCCGCCAAAGCGGCCAGAAGCGTCGACGCTCCCGCAACTACGCGGAAGCGCACCGCTCGCATGCGCATCTTCGTCACGCCAGACTCCATTCCCCAAGACTCAGAGCTGGCGCGATACGGCGGCGGCTCGCCCGGGAAAGGCGTCGCGTTGCTGCTCCCTTATCGATGCAACGATGTAGCTGAACGAATTTCTAAAAATTCCTCGCAAGACCTATGAACCGGAGACCACGAGGACCCATGGCGTGACACGGCGCACTTTCGCACCGTGGGCGCGCGCCATGCCGCGCAGTGCCTCCTCGGGGTCGCCCAGATTGTAGGCACCGGTGATGCGTAGCTCGCCGAGCGCACCGTCCGTCAGGACGATGGCGCCTCCCCAATAGCGGCGAAGCTCGTCGACGGCGTCCCGCAGGCTTCGGTCCTGTGCGAGGAGCTGGCCCTGCCGCCAGCCCGCGATCAAATGCGGAGGTTCGTGCACGCGACGCATTTCTCCTTTGGGTGCGACTTTCACGGCCTGACCGGCTTCGAGGCGCTCGGTTGCGGTGAAAGCGCCCTCCGAAGCGCCAACCTGTACGATGCCCTCCTGCACGGCGACGCTGACACCGCCTGATTCCCAGCGTACGTCGAATCTGGTGCCAACCACCAAGGCCTGGACGTCACCTGCGACGACGCGGAACGGGCGCGCCTTGTCCGGTTTGACCTGGAAGAAGGCTTCGCCCTGCAGCAGCCGGACGCGCCGCTCGCCGGCCTCGTAGGAAACCGCGATGGCGCTGGCAGGTGCCAGCGTCACCTCGCTGCCATCCTGTAGTTCGAGATGACGCAGTGCCGCCGTGCCCGTCGTGTAGTCGGACCGGAGTTGCACGAACGCCGCAGGTGCGGCCACGAGAGCGAACGCCGCGGCGACGGCCGCACCCATCGTGGCGAGCAGCCAACGCCGCTTCAGCGCATCGATTATTCCAGAAGCCGATGCCTTGCGCGGCCGTACTGTTCCGCGCTGCCGGGCCACGAAGGGGGCCCACTTGTCGGCGTGGACCGGGGACGTAGCGGCCACGATGCCGGAGACATGACGGGTCGTCGCCCATGCCGCTTCGTTCAGCGGGCTCGCGGTGCGCCAGACGTCGAAGCGGCGGCGTAAAGTGTCGTCGCCGGGCTCTTCCTGCAGCAGGATGAGCCACTCGGTGGCCTCTCGGGAGGCGAGCTGCCGTGCCTGATCCGCCGTTTCCTCCATCCCTTCCTCTTCGAGCCCCTTTTGGCGGAGTCCTACCTTGGTAACGATCCTGTCGCCCAAGATTCTTGAAATAGTTCAGGGCCATCCCAGACGGTGTTTGCAGTGCTGCAACGCATCCGTCACCAGCACCTGGGCCAGTGGCAAGGAGATGCCGAGGAAGGCCGCGATCTCCCGCAGCTTGCAGCCGCCGAAGCGATGCATTTCGAAAGCGATCCGCGTGCGTTCCGGCAGTTCGGCCAGAGCCTCGTCGAGCAGGCGCAGTTCATCGCGATAGAGCGCTACGATTTCCGGCGTCGACGGTCCGTCGCGCGTCGCCGCGGCTGCCACATCTAGGTCGATCTTGGCGAAGACCCTGTCTTCGCGCGCACCGCGACGGCGTCCGTCGACCGCCAGATTGCGAACGATCCGGTAGAGGTAGGCGAGCGGCTCGCCGAGCAGCCGCTGACGGGCGACTTCGTCGAAACGCAGCCACGCTTCCTGGACCAAATCCTCCGCCTGCGCACGCGAGCCCACGATGCTGGTAGCGTAGTCGACCAGCGATCGGCGGTGCGCGATGAACAAGGATGTAGTGTCGAAGGACAAGGCGAAGCCACACTACTGCAGTTGCGAACCATTCGCAATTCGATAGCCGTCGATCTCGACGGACAGCGAAACGGCTGCGTCGGCGGTTCTTTGACGTGGCGTAGGATTTGCTCGAACCTTTCCTACTGACGCGATGCATCCAAGGAGGAGGGGACCGTGCAAAGTCTGGTACGCCGAGGCCTGACCACCGCTATCGCAACGCTGGCCGTAACGTGGCCACTTGCGGCCATCGCGCAGAGCACGCCGACGACAGTGCGCGCGGTAATGCATTCCGATCTCAAGGTGATCGATCCGATCTGGGTGTCGGCGCAGATCGCTCGAACGCACGGCTATCTGGTCTACGACACGCTGTTTGCGCTCGACGCCGACATGAAGGTGCAGCCGCAGATGGTCGACAGCTACAAGGTGAGCGACGACAAGCTCACCTACACCTTCGTCCTGCGTGACGGCCTGCAATGGCACGACGGTAAGCCCGTCCTGGCGGCGGATTGCGTCCAGTCGATCAAGCGCTGGGCCGAGCGCGACGGCGTCGGGCAGCGCCTGATGCAGAGCACCAAGGACCTCGAAGCGGTCGACGACAAGACATTCCGGCTAACTCTCAAGGAACCCTACGGCTTTGTCGTCGAGTCGTTCGCCAAGCCCGGCAGCACCGCGCCCTTCATGATGCCCAAGCGCATCGCAGACACGCCGGGCACACAGCAGATTCGCGACGCGACGGGGTCGGGACCCTTCGTCTTCAAGGCCGACGAATGGAAGCCTGGCGAGAAGGTCGTCTACGTCAAGAACACCAACTACAAGCCGCGCGCTGAACCGCCTTCCGGCCTGGCCGGCGGTAAGGTGCCCAAGGTCGATCGCGTCGAATGGCTGGTGATGCCCGACGTGCAGACGGCGGTGAATGCCCTGCAGAACAACGAGATCGACATCATCGAAGCGCTGCCGCCCGACCTGCTGCCGATGTTGCAGACCAACAAGTCGATCGTCTACCAGCGCGGCAAGTATCCCGGGCAGTACACGTTCCGCATCAACTGGCTGCATCCGCCCTTCGACAACCCGAAGATCCGCGAGGCGGCGGGCTACGCCATCGACCAGAAACCCTTCCTTGATGCGCAGATCGGCGACGAGAAATTCTATCAGGTGTGCAAGGCGTACTTCATCTGCGGCACACCGCTCGCGACCACGGAAGGCATGGACGGTCGCCTGGAAGGCAATGCCGCCAAGGCGCGGGAGCTTCTCAAGGAGGCCGGATACGACGGAACGCCGGTCGTGCTGATGCGCACGACCGACCTGCCGGCCCTGGTCAATCTCGCGCCTGTCGCCAAGGCGCAGCTCGAGAGAGCCGGCTTCAAGGTCGACATGCAATCGGCGGATTGGCAGACCACGGTCAGCCGCACGAACAAGCGGGATACGCCGGCCAACGGCGGCTGGAATCTGTTCCTCACGAGCTGGGGCGCACTCGACTCCTCCAACCCGATCGTCTCACAAAATCTCAATGCCTCGTGTGAGAAGGCGACTCCCGGTTGGCCTTGTGACAAGAAGCTGGAGGAGTTGCGCGACCAGTTCGCCCGCGCGCCGGACCTCGAGCAGCAGAAGAAGATCGCAGCAGAAATCCAGGTTCGTGCCGCGACGCTGGGTACGCATTATCCGCTCGGCGAGTGGTACGGCATGATGGTTCATCGCACCAACACCAAGGGCTGGATGCCGCCCATGACCGCAATGCTGTTCTGGAACGCCGAGAAGACTGGACCTTAGCTTCTCGAGAAGAAGCAGTTGCGGCGCC
>CALROF020000301.1:0-6191 GCA_943369775.1 Reyranella massiliensis 521 | reverse complement strand
GAGTTTCAGGCGTGGGCGCGACAGCATTGCGTCACGCGCGGCGCCCGCGCTGGCGGCGGGACTGTGGCCTTGAAGCAACGCGCAAGTGCTGATTTTATTGGCTTTCTGAAGACTCACGGCTTCGCGGGCTGATAGACGAATCAAGTGTGAGCGGCTATACCTCCGGTGTGATTCGCTCCTACTTTCTCGCCATTTCTCTGGCGCTCGTATCCTCCCTGCTGGGGACTGCTTCCACCTACGCCAGCGACCTGCTGTGGACCGGATCAGGAGCGGCCACTGCCCGCTCCCAAGCCTTACTCAAGGCCCTGCAATCCGCTTCCGACCATGGGCTCGATCCCGCCTGGTATGGAATCGCCGAAGTCGAAAAGGCACTGGCGCCGGGCGCCGATCAGGCAGCCGCGGAGACTTTGCTGACAGCCGCTTTCGTCTCCTACGCGAGCGACGTCTCCACCGGGCGTGTCCGCGCCAACCGTGTCGACAAGGATATCGACATCGTTCAGCGCAAGGTCGAGAAGGTCGACCTCCTGAAGGCCGCGACCGAAGCGACCGACTTTGCCGCTTATCTCGCCTCGTTGCCGCCCAAGGGCGACTACCCCGCCTTGCAGAAGGCTCTGGCAGCATGGCGCGACAAGCGCGGCAAGGTCAGCTTCACTTCGATCCCCGACGGCCAGGCGTTGAAGCCCGGCATGATCGATCCGCGCGTCGGGCTGCTGCGCAAGCGTCTCGTGGAACTCGACTTCACCGTCCCCGAACCCGCTGCGGGTGCGGTCGTCGATCTCTACGACGATGCACTGGTCGGCCTGATCAAGTCGTATCAGGAGATGAAGGGCCTCTCGGTGGACGGCGTCATCGGCGCCAAGACCATCCGTTCGCTGAACACGACGATCGACGAGCGCATCGAGCAGATCGTCGTCAACCTTGAGCGCCGGCGCTGGCTGCCGGAGGATCTCGGGAGCCGCTACGTCTACGTGAACACCGGCGACTACTCGATGGTCTTCGTCGACCAGGGCAAGCCCGTCTTCCAGAGCCTGGTGATCGTCGGCACGCCGAAGGATCCGACGCCCGAGATCCAGTCGATCATGCGCGGCTTCCAGACCAATCCTTTCTGGACGGTGCCGACCTCGATTTCCGGCGAAGAGTACCTGCCAATGCTGCGCCGCGACCCCAACGCGCTGGCCGCCAGCGGCTTCAAGATCTTCGCGAACTGGAACGACGATACCGAGCTCGACCCGTATAGCGTGGACTGGAACTCGATCCATCCCAAGGCCTTCCCCTATCGCATCCGCCAGGATCCCGGCGCAGGGAATGCACTGGGCTACATCTTCTTCCCGTTCGCCAACAAGTACGGCATCTACATGCACGACACGGCGAGCCGCTGGCTGTTCACAGAAGGCAGCCGCAACTTCAGCCACGGCTGTATCCGCCTGCAGAACCCGCTCGACTTCGTCGACAAGGTCTTCAACGGCAAGAACGGCTTCAGCAAGGACCGCGTGCGGGCGGTGATCGAAGCCGGGCAGCAGGCGCACTACACCTTTCCCGAGCAGGTCACGCTCTACGTGACCTATCGCACCGTGACCACCAACGCCGACGGCGTGCCGGTCTTCCGGGACGATGTCTACGGTCGCGACCGCCGCGTCGCCAAGGCAATGCAGAAGCCCTAGCGCTTCTTCTCGCGCAGCTTCTTCCAGTATTCGAGCCGCTTCAGGATCTCGCGCTCGAAGCCGCGTTCGACCGGCTGATAGAACTCCTCGCGCGCCATCCCATCGGGGAAATAGTTCTGGCCTGAGAAGCCGTCGGCGGCATTGTGGTCGTACTCGTAGCCCTTGCCGTAGCCGATCTCCTTCATGAGCTTGGTCGGGGCATTGAGGATGTGCATCGGCGGCGTCAGCGAACCGTGGGTCTTGGCCGAACGCTTGGCAGCGCCGTAGGCGACGTAGCCTGCATTCGATTTCGGCGCGGTGCCCAGATAGATCACCGCTTGGGCGATCGCGAGTTCGCCTTCGGGAGAACCAAGGCGGTCGTAGGTTTCCCAGGCCGCCAGGGTCTGCGTCAGCGCCTGCGGATCGGCCATGCCGATATCCTCGACGGCGAAGCGCACCAGCCGCCGGGCAATGTACTTCGGGTCTTCGCCGCCATCGAGCATGCGGGCGAACCAGTAGAGCGCGGCATCGACATCCGATCCACGCAACGACTTGTGCAGCGCGCTGATCAGGTTGTAGTGCGCTTCCTGCGCCTTGTCGTAGAGCGGCGCGCGCTTCTGCAGCAGGGTCGCAAGCCGCGACGGCGGCACCGGCCCCTTGTCCTTGAGCTGCGCCAGTTGCTCGGCGATCCCGATCAGATAGCGGCCGTCGCCGTCGGCCATGGCGAACAACGCCTGGCGGCCGGTCTCGTCGACCGGCAGAGGTCGCCCCAAGGCGTCCTCGACGCGCGTGAGCAGCGTGCCAAGTGCTGCGTCGTCGAGACGGCGCAATACCAGGACCTGGCAGCGCGACAGGAGCGCCGCGTTCAGCTCGAAGGATGGGTTCTCCGTCGTGGCACCGATCAGCGTGACGGTGCCGTCCTCGACGTAAGGCAGGAACCCGTCCTGCTGCGCCCGGTTGAAGCGATGGATCTCGTCGACGAACAGCAAGGTACCCTTGCCATCCTTGCGACGCTGGCGGGCGGCTTCGAAGATGCGCCTCAAGTCGGCGACACCGGAAAAGACGGCCGACAGCGGCTCGAAATGCAGGTCGCTGGCTTCGGCGAGCAGGCGCGCGATCGTGGTCTTGCCGCAGCCTGGCGGCCCCCACAGGATCAACGAACCGAGCTTGCGCGCGGCCAGCATGCGGCCAAGCGGACCCTCCGGCCCGAGCAGATGGTCCTGGCCCAGGATCTCGCCCAGCACCTTGGGCCGCAGGCGTTCGGCGAGCGGTGTCGGGGCGAGCGAGGCGAAGAGTTCAGCCGGCACGATGGAAAGCTACCATGGTGCGCTCAGCCCTGGCTCAACGGAACTGGACGGTGGAGACCATCCCGTCGCGGCCGATGCTGACGCTGCTGACTGGACCGGCTGCCACGCGCTTCTTGAGGTCGTCGACGTTCTTCACGTCCTGACCGTTGATGCCCAGGATCATGTCGCCCTGGCGTACGAAGCGGCCTGCATAGGCGCCAGGCTTCACCTCGAGGATGACCACGCCGGGCCGCCATTCGGCGAGGCCCATTTCTTCTGCCACCGCCGGCGACATGTTGACGACCGTGGCGCCGGACAATGGCTGGCGGCCTTCGAGCTGCGACTTGTCGCGCAGCGGGTTCTCCGGCGGCGCGGCGAGCTTGACGGTCACGACCATTTCCTTGCCGCCACGGACGATTTTCACCGGCACCGCCACGTCGGCGTTCAGGGTGGACAGACGAAAGCGCAGGCCGGCCTCGTCGTCGATCATCTGCTCGCGGATGCCGACGATGACGTCGTTGCGCTTCAGGCCCGCGGCCGCGCCGGGTCCGTCGGGAAACACCTCCTTGACGATCAGACCCGCCGGTCGCGACAGGCCGAGCCCTGTCGCAAGGTCAGGCGTTACGCGCTGCATGCTGACGCCCAGCCAGGGCCGCACGATCCGGCCGCCCTGCGTGCCGGTGGAGACCATGCGCTCGACGATGTTCGAGGGCGTGGCGAAGCCGATGCCGACCGAGCCGCCGGATTGGGAATAGATCGCCGTGTTGATGCCGATCAGGCGACCATCGAGGCTGACCAGCGCGCCACCCGAGTTGCCGGGGTTGATGGCGGCATCGGTCTGCAGGAAGAAGTTGGAATCGTTCACGCCGCCGGCGCTGCGGGCCACCGCCGAGATGATGCCGCTGGTCACCGTCTGGTTCAGGCCGAACGGATTGCCGATCGCCAGCACGACGTCGCCGACCTCGATCGAGTCGGAATCGCGCAGTTCAAGATAGGGGAACTTCTCGTCGCTGCCTTCGATGCGCAGCAAAGCAAGATCGAAGCGCTCGTCCTGGGTGACGAGCTTGGCCTCGAACTCCCGCCGGTCGGCCAGCACGACGCGGATTTCGTCGGCGCCGCGCACGACGTGGGCGTTGGTCACGATCAGCCCGTCCGGCTTCACCAGCACGCCCGAGCCCAGCGAGTTCTGCAGGCGCTCGCCTGTCTGCGGCGGGAACGGCATACCCGGAAAAGGGAACGGCAGGCGGCGCTGCACCCGCGCCGTGGTGGTTGTGTAGATATTGACCACGGCTGGCGACACGCGCTTGACCAGAGGCGCATAGGAATAAGCGAGATCTGCCCGCGAGCTGGGCAGCGGCTGCGCCAGGACTGTCGGTGAATAGGCAGTTGCGGCACCACATCCGATAACAACCGCTGCCAGAATTGCCCGCCGCATTGCTCGCCGAATCATCCACTCGCCTCCTGGGTTGGGCCGGATTTGCGTTCACCCTTATGGCAAATCAAGGGCTGAATCACACGGCTGGCATATCGATTGCAGGGCTTCCGGACAATGCGCACGTCAACCCCGCCGGGGCCGACGCGCTGGGAACAAGGGAGCGCTTCATGAAACTGACCCGCCGCAACGTCCTGACCGCCTCGGCTGCCGCCCTGGGCTCGTCGCTCGCCGCACCCGCCGTGAAGGCAAGTCCCGGCTGGCCGACCAAGGCCCCGATCAAGCTGATCGCGACTTTCCCACCGGGTGGCACCGCCGATACCATTTCGCGCATCCTGGCGCCCAAACTCTCGGCCGCCCTCGGCACCCAGGTGATCGTCGAGAACAAGCCGGGCGCCGGCGGCACGATCGGCTCTGACCTCGCCGCAAAGGCCGCGCCCGATGGCTACACCCTGGTGATCTCGCATGCCTCGCCGCTCGGCATCGCGCCCGGCATCTATCCCAAACTGCCCTACAACGTGGTGACCGACTTCACCCATGTCACCCTGATCGGTCACACACCGAACGTCCTGATCGTGCCGGCCGATGCCCCGTTCAAGACGCTCGCCGACTACATCGCCGCCGCCAAGGCCAAGCCCGATCAGATCGCCTTCGGCAGCTCGGGCATCGGCTCCAATACGCACCTCATGGGCGAGCTGCTGTCGAGCCTGGCCGGCATCAAGCTGAAGCACGTGCCTTATCGCGGTTCGGCGCCCTCGCTGCAGGACATGCTGGCCGGCGCCATTCCCTCGATGTTCGACCCGATCACGACTAACGTGCCGCACATCAACTCCGGCAAAGTCCGCCTGCTGGCGGTGAGTTCGGAGAAGCGCCTCGACATGTATCCCGATGCGCCGACCTTCGCCGAGCAAGGCTTCCCCAAGCTGACGACATCGACCTGGGTGGGTGTCTCCGGTCCCAAGGGCATGTCGCCGGACATCGTCGCGCGCCTCTATGACGAACTGCAGAAGGCCTACAAGGCGCCGGAAGTCGTCGAACGCTTCAAGGACGTCGTCCTGCTGCCCGGCGACAAGCCGATGACTCCTGCCGAATACACCCAGTTCGTGGGCGACTTCTCCATGCTCTGGGCCGGTGTCAGCAAGTCGGCCGGCATCGAACTCGAACTGGGCTGAGGGGCGCCGGGTGGCATTAGGCTGCGGCGTTTCGGACCCGCTCATGAGCGGAGCCGGAACGCCGCGGTCCAATGATTTCACCCGCAGCGGGAATAGCCGCAGTTGAGGCAGACGTCGCAGCCTTCCTGATGCGTCAGGGCGGCTGCGCCGCAGTTGGGGCATTGCCCCATCGCCGCCGCCGGCACTGCCCCCTCGCCACTGCCGGCAGTCTCGCGCGTGCCGGCCGCGACACGCATTTTCGGCTCGATGACGTCGGTCAGGCGCGGGGATTCCGCCGGTGCCAGGAAGCCGATCTCCACGAGATGGCGCTCGATCACGCTGCCGATAGCCGCAAGCAGCGATGGCACGTAGCGGCCTTCCATCCACTGCCCGCCGCGCGGATCGAACACGGCCTTCAGTTCCTCGACCACGAACGACACGTCGCCGCCACGCCGGAACACCGCCGAGATCATGCGCGTCAGCGCCACCGTCCAGGCGTAATGCTCCATGTTCTTGGAGTTGATGAAGATCTCGAACGGCCGGCGACGGCCGTCCTGCATCACGTCGTTGATGGTGATATAGATCGCGTGATCGCTGCCCGGCCACTTGATCTTGTAGGTGCGGCCCGGCAGGTCTTCCGGCCGGTCGAGCGGCTGGGCGATGTAGACGACACCTTCCTCGC
>CALROF020000300.1:0-6369 GCA_943369775.1 Reyranella massiliensis 521 | reverse complement strand
AAGCCATGGCCAGCCGCGTCGACTGCATGCAGCCTCCCGCCAGCACGAAATGGCGCGCAGGAATGGTGAAGGTCTCGCCGGTCCGATCCCGTACCGTGACGGCACTGACGACGCTGCCATCGTGCACGAGTTCCAACACTTCCGTCTCGGCGGCAAGCGACAGGCGAGCACCGTCCTCAATACGGCCGAAATGCCGACAGCGCAGCAGCCGGGAAACCGAGGAGTCGAAACCGAGCGACATACGCCCGCCATGGACAGCACGCGTATCGATGCACAATGGCGCGTGCGTTGCGGGAATGTCCTTGGCAGCGAGACGAGTCAGCAGACGCTCCTGCGCTGCGTGCGTCATGAAAGGCGGTGCCTCGTTATCGCCCTCACTTCCCGAGACGCCCATCAGATGCTCGGCCCGGACGTACCACGAGCGCATCTCGTTGGCGTCGTAGGGCCACTCGGCGAAGTCCTCGTCGCGGAAGCGCGGCGTGCATCCGCCCCAGAACACCGTGCGCCCACCGACAATGGACCACGCGTTATTGTTGGTCTCGGCCGTCCGCGCCTGCGCCGACGCCAACCCCTTCTCCGACGTCCACAGCGTGCGAAAGCGCACGAGGTCGTGGATCTGGGGAACGATGTCCGCCCGATTGGCAAAGGGGCCGGAGCCGACATGCTCCGTCAGGATCAGCGGGCCGGCCTCGAGGATGGCGACCTTCAGGCCGCGCTCGGCCAGCTCGATAGCGGTCGTCACGCCACTCGTGCCGCTACCGATGACCAAGCAATCGACGGAAGCATTGGCGACGGCGCGTGGGTCGCTCAACAGGATGGGAGCTAGCGGATGCATTACTCGGCGGCCTTCATGTAAGTGGCAAATGCGTTTCCGACCTTCCGGAACGCGGCGATGATGTCGTCGATGTCCGCATCCGACAGAACAGACGCGACGGTAAGCAGCGCGGCACGCTCCGACATCGCGTCACAGACCGGCAGGGCGCCCTTCGCGTAGCTGTAATCGGCAGCGAACGCGTTCGCCGGATGAGTCCAGGGGAACCCTTCCTTGGCGTTGGAGCGCTTCTTCACGAGGCTCGGGATGTTGAAGTACCAGTGCATGCCCCACTCGCGCATCGTGATGCAGGTGAGGCTTCCATCGGGCCCACGCACGCCTTCGGCCCGGATGGCATCGACGAAGCGCTGGCATGCCTCGGCCGTCGGATAGACCGTTATCAGGACCGGGCCGGTATCTCCGGCCGGATCGTCGACCTCGCGCAGGCCGATGCCGGGAATGTCCTTGATGGCTTCGCGAATCTTCCATTTCGCTTCCCGCATCTTGCCTGTGATCGTGCGCACCTTGCGCATCTGGGCGAGCGCCATGGCCCCCGAAAGCTCGGACATGCGGCTGCCGATGCCCCAGTACTGATAGCGCTCGTCCGACGGGTCGAGCCGGCCCTCGGCAGTGCGCGCATAGCCCAGGTCGTGCAGCGCGACGCAACGCTTGTAGAGATCCTCGTCCTCGGTGACGAGCAACCCGCCCTCGCCGCTCGTCATGTTCTTGTTGAGCTGGAAGCTATAGATGCCGATGTCGCCGAACGAGCCGGCGGAACGGCCCTTCAGCGAAGCACCGATCGCTTGCGCGCAATCCTCGAGCAGCCTCAAACTGTGCTTGCGGCAGATTTCGGCGATGCGGTCGTTGCGCCCCATCACGCCGCTCATGTTCACGATGAGAACAGCCTTGCTGCGCGGACCGATCTTGCGCTCGAGATCCACCGGATCCATGCAGAAGCTGCCGTCGATATCGACCAGGCGTGGAATGGCGCCCGTGCGCACGATGGCGCTCATGCAGCTCACCCACATGTAGCCCGGCACCAGCACTTCATCGCCGGGGCCTACTCCGAATGCCGCCAACGCAATATGAAGAGCAGCGCTGCCGCTGTTCACGCCCAAAGCATGCTTGTGACCGAAGGTCGAACACCATTCGGACTCGAGCCGGTCGACCATGCCCTGCGCGTCCAGACCGTAGAAACGGAACGGGCTGCGCGCGTCGATCACCTGATTGACGAGGCGCTTCTCTTCTTCGTCGATGTAGTAGGCGCCGGGCAGCTCCCAGGGCAATGGCGTAGAGCGAACCGGTGTGCCGCCATCGATGGCCAACCGGTTCGACAGATGGCGTGCGTCTGCCGTCATTGTAATCTCCCCCGCTAAATCAAAAATACGACAAGCTCTCAGCGTCACCAAGCATGGTCCCGTGCACGCGGCCTACTCCGGACACTCGCCAGATGAGTGAGACCGATAAACGCCGGCGTCGGGTGCACGATCACGGCCGTTGGAATGTGGGCGAGATAGGTCGACATTCGACCCTTTGCCTCGAACCGTTCACGAAACGCCGAACGGCGTAAGAAATCGACAAAGCGCGGCGCAATTCCGCCAGCGATGAAAACGCCGCCTCGCGCACCCAGCGTCAGGGCGATATTGCCCGCAACGCTCCCCAGGAAAGCGCAGAACAATTCGAGGGTTTCGCGGCTGACCTCGCAGTCGCCGGCCAGCGCATGCGCGACGATCTCGCTGTTGTCGCGCTCCGGCACTGTCGTCCCGTCGACTCTGGCGATGGCGTGATAGAGGTGCATCAAGCCGGAGCCGGACAGCACTCGCTCTACAGAGACATGATGAAGCTGCTGCCGCAGGGCCAGGATGATGGCATCCTCGCGCCGATTCTCACTGGACAAGGTGGCATGGCCGCCTTCGGTGACCAGCACGGCTTCGCCCGTCATGCCGAACGCCATGGCGGCCAATCCGAAGCCGCTGCCCGGCCCCATCACCGCCATGGTTCCGCCGCCGGCCGCACGCGGCGTGCCCAGCGTCGCAAGGTCGTCCGGCCGCAAGGCCGGAAGCGCCCAGCCGAGCGCCTCGAAATCGTTCAGCACCACAACATCAGCCATGTTCAGACCGTCGCGAATGCGATCTGAATCGACGATCCACGAGGCGTTCGTCAAAGCGACGCGCCCACGATCGACAGGCCCGGCCGCTGCAATCAGCGCCTGTTCCGGCGAGTGGCCTGCAGCAGGCCCCGCAAGAAACGCGCGTGCCGCCTCGATCGGCGAGGCGTAGTCGGCAACGGCATAGGTCTCGGATGCGATGATCTGCGAATCCACGATCAACGCGAACCGTGCATTGGTCGCTCCGATATCGGAGATCAAGGAAGAAGACGATGACGTCGTCATGATTCCAAACCGTGTTTCACCAGTCCCATACGATCAGCCGCTTTGAGCATTGGCCGGCAGGGGCATGCCGAGATCGCGCACCGGCCGGCCACTTGCCAGATTGGCCTCGATCAACTCCAGCGAACGTCCACGGGTCTCTGGCACGAGTGCCATTACGAAGAGCAGCGCGGCTATGCTGATGACTCCGTAGAAGCCGAGCACAAGCGCCAGCCCGAACGCTTCGACGAGCACCGGGAACGTAAGCGACACGAGTACATTGACACCCCAGGCCGTAGCGGATGCGATGCCCATTCCCGTTCCACGCAACGCCAGCGGGAAGAGCTCCGACATGAGGACATAGGGTAGCGGGCCGAGGCTAAGCCCGAACGCCAGCACGAACAGCCCCAGACATGATACGGCAACAATGTTCGACCAGGCAGCTCCCTGACCGTTCGCCAGGACGACGGCAAGAACAATGAGACTTGCCGCCATGGGCACCAAGCCGCCGATCAGCAACGGCCGTCGTCCGAGGCGGTCGATCAGGGCCATGGCGATGAGTGTCGCGATTACGTTGACCACGCCGATGGCGACCGTCGCCAGGATCGGTCCGTAGGCTCCGCCGAAACCGACCTGGGCAAAAATCACCGGCGCATAGTAGAGGATCGCATCGATCCCGCTCAGGTTCGCAAAAGCGAACAGGCCCGTCGCCAGGATCAAGACCATGAAATTGCGTCCGACGAAGAGGTCACGCCAGTTCCCGGTCGCCACGTTGGCCGACTGCGGGGGCAACGGATCCCCCTGGCCTCCACTCAGGCGCAAGTGCGCTCGTTCGGCTTCGGCTCTGCGACCGTGCAGCAGATACCAGCGCGGGCTTTCGGGCACCGCGAAGGTGATAAGAAGCAGCAATACGGCTGGCGCGGCACCGATCAGAAGCATCGGCTGCCACGCCTGCGACGGCGTCCACACGGCTCCGGCGAGATACGAGGCGAGGATGCCCAACGTAATCGTGAGCTGGATGATCGACACCAGCGCCCCACGCATACGCGGCGGTACGGTCTCGCTGACATAAAGAGGCGCCACCATGGTTGCCGCGCCGACGCCAAGGCCGGTGACGGTCCGCCACAGGAGCCACGGCAGGAAAGACTCGGAAACCGCGGCTCCGACACCGCCGACAGCGAAAAGGATGGCAGTCGCAAACAGGGTCGGACGTTCGCCGGTACGGCGGATCAATCCGCCAGCGAGCAATGCCCCAACGAATCCACCGAACAGCACGGACGATACGGCGACGCCCTGCATGAACGGGCCCAGGGCAAAGTCCCGGGTGATGAACTCCAAAGCTGGTGCGATGACCGCGGTGTTGTAGCCGATGAGCAAGCCGGACATCGCCGCCATAAGGCCGATGAGGGTGATCATCATGAAAGCATGCTTGGATACTCGAGATGCCAGCCTGCCGGCCCGGCTCGGCCGTGCAGTTATCGATATACCGACGACGTCTCGCTCTGCGGGCGCGTCCGTGGATCGATGTTACGGCAAGAGCTGACGTCTATCCGCCTCTTACTCTGGAAAAGACGGAGAATTCCAACCCCTTCCATCAACGATGGGTGGTGGTCGATCGGATGATCTTTGCTTGCGTCGGCCAATTGACCGTCGTCGCCAAACTGCTAAAGCCCCGATAGCAAGGTTGGCCTCTGCTGCGCCGCAACATGGAATTGGCAACGAAGCAGTCCCGGCAAGCACGCCGCGACGACCACTACCTGAAAGTCGTGGCCACAGCAAAAAGCCCCAGGACCTGCTAGGTCACTGGGGCTTTTGGCCGATTTGGTTGCGGGGGCAGGATTTGAACCTACGACCTTCAGGTTATGAGCCTGACGAGCTACCGGGCTGCTCCACCCCGCGGCAAATCCATGCTTTGCTTTGGTTGTATCGTTTTGTCGGAAGAGGTTCTTCGCGCTTTGAAGATCTGGCAGCGACCTACTCTCCCGTGCCTTAAGACACAGTACCATTGGCGCTGAAAGTTTTCACGTCCGAGTTCGGAATGGGATCGGGTGTACACCCTTCGCTAGTGCCACCAGATCGTCGAAGCGCGAAGAAAGAAAGTCTTGGGTCTGTCGTGCACAAGGCCGGCAGCGGATGTCGACCGCTGCACGGAACGAATGAAATCAAGCCGATCGAGCTATTAGTACCGCTAAGCTGAATGCATCACTGCACTTGCACATGCGGCCTATCAACGTGGTGGTCTACCACGACTCTCAGCGAGACCTAGTTTTGAGGCGGGTTTCACGCTTAGATGCTTTCAGCGTTTATCCCTCCAGTACATAGCTACCCGGCGCTGCGACTGGCGTCACAACCGGTACACCAGAGGTACGTCCATCCCGGTCCTCTCGTACTAAGGACGGCTCCTCTCAAGTCTCGAACACCCACAGCAGATAGGGACCAAACTGTCTCACGACGTTTTGAACCCAACTCACGTACCACTTTAATCGGCGAACAGCCGAACCCTTGGGACCTGCTCCAGCCCCAGGATGTGATGAGTCGACATCGAGGTGCCAAACACCACCGTCGCTGTGGACGCTTGGGTGGTATCAGCCTGTTATCCCCGGCGTACCTTTTATCCGTTGAGCGATGGCCCACTCACGCGGAACCACCGGATCACTATGGCCGACTTTCGTCCCTGCTCGACTTGTCAGTCTCGCAGTCAGGCGGGCTTGTGCCATTGCACTCAGCAGCCGATTTCCGACCGGCCTGAGCCCACCATCGCGCGCCTCCGTTACTCTTTGGGAGGCGACCGCCCCAGTCAAACTACCCACCATGCAGGGTCCCGGATCGGGATAACCGACCGCGGTTAGACATCAAAGAACAAAAGGGCGGTATTTCAAGGTTGCCTCCACACTAGCTAGCGCCAATGCTTCAAAGGCTCCCGCCTATCCTACACATCCATTCTCTAATGCCACTGCAAAGTTGTAGTAAAGGTGCACGGGGTCTTTCCGTCTAACTGCGGGTACCCCGCATCTTCACGGGGAATTCAATTTCGCCGAGCCGGTGTTGGAGACAGCGGGGAAGTCATTACGCCATTCGTGCAGGTCGGAACTTACCCGACAAGGAATTTCGCTACCTTAGGACCGTTATAGTTACGGCCGCCGTTTACCGGGGCTTCGATTCAAGGCGTGAACCTCTCCTCTTAACCTTC
>CALROF020000299.1:0-6426 GCA_943369775.1 Reyranella massiliensis 521 | reverse complement strand
GAAAGCTCCTCGGCACGAGCCGTGGGCGAGAGGCCGAGGTCCGTCAGGACGGCCGTGGGATCACCGAAGAGGCTCGCCAGGGAGCCGCGCAGCATCTTGCGGCGCTGGCCGAAGGCGGCGGCCGTCAGCCGCTCCAGCGGGCGAAGATCGGCCAGCCGGTTGGCGGCGGGACGCGGGGTGAGCCGGGCCACGGAGGAAACGACCTTGGGCGGTGGCACGAAGGCCGAGGGCGGGATGTCGAACAGGCGCCGGACCTCGCAGACATGCTGGGCCAGCACCGACAGCCGGCCATAGTCCTTGGTACGCGGTGCGGCGACCAGCCGGTCGACGACCTCCTTCTGGAACATCAGCACCATGTCGGTGAGGTCGGCGGCGGCGTGCAGCCAGCGCACGAGCAGAGGCGTCGAGACGTTGTAGGGCAGGTTGGCGACGATGCGGCGCGGGGCGGGGCCGAGCGACGCCGGATCGACCTGCAGCGCGTCCGCTTCGACCAGCGCGAGGTGGCCCTCGGCCGCCGCCTCGAGTTCGCGCAACGCCCCGATGGCGCGGCGATCCAGTTCGACCGCGACGACGCTGGCCGCACCTTCGAGCAGCAGCGCGCGCGTGAGGCCGCCTGGGCCGGGGCCCACTTCGATGACGGTGCCTTCGTCGAGCGGCGCGGCCGCGCGGGCAATGCGCCGCGTGAGATTGAGGTCGAGCAGGAAATGCTGGCCGAAGCGCTTCTTGGCGTCGAGGTCATGCGGGGCGATGGTCTCGCGCAGCGGCGGCAGGGCTGCGATCCGGTTCATGTCGGATGCTGCCGGCTAGTTGCCGCGCCGGCGAGCCATGTCGTCGGCCATCTCGATCGCGGCCAGCAGGCTCGTCGGATCGGCGCGACCGCTGCCGGCGATGTCGAGGGCCGTGCCATGGTCGGGCGAAGTCCGCACGAAGGGGAGGCCCAGGGTGACGTTGACGCCGCCCGCGAAGTCGATGGTCTTGATCGGGATCAGTGCCTGGTCGTGATACATGCAGAGCGCGGCGTCGTAGTTGGTGCGTGCGGCGGCATGGAACAGCGTGTCGGCCGGTGCGGGACCGCGCGCGTCGATACCCGCGCGCTTCAGCGCTGCGATGGCAGGTTCGATCACGCGGCCTTCCTCGTCGCCCATCGCACCCTGTTCGCCGGCATGCGGATTGAGCGCTGCCACGGCAAGCCGCGGACGCTCGATGCCGAAGAGGTCGGCAAGCCCCTGTGCGGTGATGCGGCCGGCGCGTTCGATCGCCTCGCCATCGAGGGCATGCACCGCATCGGCCAGGGAAAGATGGATCGTCACCGGCACGACGCGAAGCTGCGGACAGGCCAGCATCATCGCGACGTCGACGCCGCCCGCCAGCTCGGCGAGAAATTCCGTGTGGCCGGGATGCGGGAAGCCCGCGTCCTGCAGGGTCTTCTTCTGGATCGGATTGGTCACCATGCCGGCAATCGTTCCGGCGATGGCGAACTGCGCAGCGCGTTCGATGGCTTCGAGCGTTGCGCCGGCGTTCGCCGGATCGGGCCGTCCCGCTACCACGGGCTTGGCGAGGTGCACCGGCAGGACGGGAAGGGCCGTTCCAAAGGTTGCGGCGGCATCCTCCGGCACTTCGATCTCGCGCACCGGCACGTCGAGGCCGAGGTTCGTCGCCAGCGCGCTCAGTCGCGCCGGATCGTCGAGCACGAAAAAGGCGCGGCCGGCGCGATGCCGCGCTAGCCACGCCTTGAGGCTGAGTTCGCCGCCGATACCGGCCGGCTCGCCCATGGTTACGGCGAGCGGCAGGGATGGCGTCATGACTTGATGTCGATCGTCGCCTGGCGGCGCAGGTCGCGCATGTAGCGGCGGCCCGCGGCTTCCAGCTTCTGCAGCAGGATCTGCTGGGAGATGGCGTCGCGTGTCGGCAGGCCGTCGCCGCCGGACTTGCTGCACACCGCCACGATCTGCAGACCTTCGGCGACGCGGAATGGTCCGCCGACGCCGCCGATCGGGAGCTTGGGCAACTGGTCGTACATCTGCGTGTTGGCGGCGAGATCGCCGACGCGCACGCCGTTCAGGTCGCCGGAGGTTGCGCCCTTCAGTTCACGCGCGCGGCCGTGCAGGTCCGAGCACTGACGCACGCCGGTCATCGCCTTCTGGGCTTCCTGCATGGCGCGGTTGGTCTCGTCGGCCGAGGCATTGAGCGGCAGCGGCAGGGTGAGCTGGATCAGGTTCAGGCGAATATCGTCGGCCCGCGCTGCCGCGAAGGGACGACGGTCCACCACCATCAGAACGTGCCAGCCGGCTGCTGTGCGGATCGGATCGGAGAAGGCGCGCGGCTGCAGCTTCTCCATGGCGTTGTCGAGCGTGGGGTCGAGACCGCCCGGCAGAACCCAGCCGAGGTCGCCGCCGGACTGCGCGGTGGCACCCTGCGAGAACTGCTGCGCCACTGCGGCGAATGGCGCACCGCGGCGAAGCTGCTCGACGACGCGGTCGGCGCTGCGCTTGCCTTCGTCGGCACCGTCGGCGCGATCCACCGGAATGAAGATTTCGGCCACGCGGGTTTCGGTCTTGCCGACATTGCCGCGCATGCGCGCAAGCGCGTCGTCGATCTCGGCCTCCGAAACATCGACCTGGGCACGGACCCTGCGACGAATGATCTTACCCCAGGCGATCTGTGCTTCGATCTGCTGCAGGGCGATGTCGGGAGCGACACCGACGCTCTGCAGATACTGGCGGAACTGGCCGCGGCCCATGCCGGCCGATCGTTCGATCTCCGCAAGACGGTTCTGGATTTCGCCCTCGGTGGGCTTCACGCCGAGGCGCTTGGAGTCCTGCACCTGGAGTTTCTCGTCGATCATCTGGCGCAGAATTTGCCCCGCCATGCGCTGGCGCAGGTCGGGACTGTCGGCCAGGCCGCTTGTCCTGATCGCGAACAGCACGCGCTGTTGAAGATCGAAGTCGGTGATGGCGTCGTCGTTGACGCGGGCGACCACGCGCAGGCCTTGCGTCGGTGCCGTGGCACCGGCAGCAGGCTGCCGTTGAGCCGATGCCGCGGTGGGCAACAGCAGGAAGGTGATCGCAACAATAGTGCGGAGGACAGACGCGGACATTTCACCGGCGGATTGAGAGAGGGACATCCATTATATTCCGTAGCAGGTCTGCTGCAATGCATCGACCTACGGGCAGACTATGGCAACACACAGGCATTGCTTGACGGTCGGCAATGGGTGGTTTAGCCGAACACGGCACAGTGGGAGCGTAAAAATCGGCATGACGACGGCCCAAGGCCCGATCAGCATTGCCAGCACCTGGGAACGGGTGTGCTCCGGCGTGGGCTATCACCTCGACAATATGGGTCGCTGGTTGATCGTTCACGCGCCGGCGATCGGTGTTGCCTATGCTGGCGTTCTGGCGCCGCGGCGGCCGAGTCTCGAACCACGCCCGGGCTGGCGCTTTGCCGAGGAATACTACGATCAGCGGCGCTGGCTGGCCTGCCGGCGCGGCGCCCTGTGGGAAGCGGCGCGCGAGAAGGACCTGGCCGTTCCGCTCACCGTGCGCTGGCATGGCGGCACCACGGTCGATTTGACGCTGGGGAACGATAACAGCCTCTGCCTCTACGTTTGCGGCTCGTTCGAGCCCAACGAGTTCGCCTTCGTCGACCGCTTCCTGAAGCCTGGCATGTCGTTCGTCGATGTCGGCGCCAACGACGGTTACTATACGCTCTTTGCCGCCCGCCGGGTCGGCGCCACCGGCAAGGTGATCTCTGTCGAGCCGAGTTCGCGCGAAAGGGCGCACCTGCAACGCAATCTCGGTCGCAACGGCCTCGACAACGTTCATGTCGTGGCGGCGGCACTGGGGGCGACGGCGGGTGTCGTCGACCTTCACCTGGCTCATGGCGTTCATGCCGGACACAACACGCTGGGCGACTTCGCCCACGACGACGTTGTTCGCGCCAGTTCCGAGCGCGTGCCGCTCGAAACGCTCGACTCGGTGGTCGCGCGGCACGGACTGTCGAAAATTGACATGGTCAAGATCGACGTCGAGGGTGGCGAGGCCGGCGTTGTTGCCGGTGCCAAGACTGTTCTGAAGTCGATGCGCCCTCTGCTGCTCATGGAGTTGAACGAGCGGGCGCTGCATGCCCAGCATCAGAGTGCTGCAGTCCTGCTGCAAACCCTGCGGAGCGATCTCGCCTACGAGGTCCTGGTGTTCTCGCACACGACGGGGCTGATCGAGCGCCCGCCGGCAGGTTCGGCGCTGTCGCCGAACGTGATTGCCGTTCCCATGGAACGGCTGTCGGAGTTCGTTAAGTAGCCGCGGGCTGCTTCAGCTTCGCTCTGACGGCCGACAGCGTGAAGGCGGTGCGCGTTCCTTCGGAAGCGACGTTACGGAGCATCAGCGACTTCGCTTGAGCAGCGGGGGCTACGACGACGACGCGCTGCCTTCCTGTCATGGCCGAAAGAGTACGTTCAGGCGATACGAACACCGAAGGATCGGCTTCGGCAATGCCGATGCCGAGCTTTCCCTCGCTCACGTCGACTTCGATCTCCACCGCCAGCGATGCTCCGGCCGGCACGGCTGCCAGCACGCCAGGATCGAAGGCGAGCGACAGGGCGTAGCTCCACATCGACGGCGACGTCTCGATGGTCCGGCCGGTGAGGGCCGCAAACTCGTGACGTCCGCCAGTGCTGCTGGCGCCGCTGGAGATCAGCTTGCGCATCGCACGCGATACGGCGCCGACCAGCGACGTCGACGGACCGGCGTCGCGATCGTTGCGGAACTTCGCCTCGTTCTGCAGTTCGCCGGTGGTCAGCGGCCGGTCGAGCGCCGTCCCCGCGACGGCGTCGAGCGACTCCTCGAACCGCATCGGCGGCGGGAACACCAGCTCCAGCGTCGCGCCGTCGGCGACCTTGAGTTGCTCGCGGCCCTGCTGGAGGACGAAGTTGTCGTTGTCTAGAACGAGCGCTTGGCGATAGCCGCGCTGCGCCAGCCAGGCCAGCGCCTCGCCGGCACTCTGGTTGCGCTTGGCCAGCGCGTGATTGAGTTCGACCACGATGACAGGATTGTGCCGGGCGAGCGTCTGCTCGGCGCCGCGCAGAACTTCGAAGTCGAAACTGTCGACGTCGATCTTGATGCAGTCGACGCGGGCGGGCTTCTTCTCGTCGATGAAATCGTCGAGCCGGTAGAAGGGGTAGTCCTTTACGTCGCCATCGCCGCCCCACATCCGGAAGATGCGATCCTGGTGCACGCCGGTCACGGCCCCGAGGGCGACGTCGTGAACGTCGGCATTGGCGATCCCGTTATGCTGCAGGTTCTCGCGCAGCATCTTCGCGGTCGAGGTGGGCTCGAACGAGAGCACACGGCCCTTGGGCGCCAGCTGGCCGAACAGGATCGAGTAGTAGCCGACGTTGGCGCCGATATCGAAGATCCACCAATCCGGCTGCACGTTGTCGACGAACCAGCGCTTCGTCTCCAATTCGCAGAGGGGATAGTAGCTGCGGAACTCCTCGTAGAAGGAAACCAGCTCGATGGCCGCCCGCCCCGGGATGACCGTTTCAATGCGCTCCTTGATCGTCGTCCCTGGCATCGTCGTCCCTAGATGAGTTGGCTGTGGGGCGTTTCCGGCATTCACTTGGCGCTCGATCATTTGGCGCCCAGGCCGACCAGGATCCAGCTCTTGCGGATCCAGAACAGCCGGTCGAAGCGCGCGCTCCAGTTATCGAAATTCTCGACCACGGCCTGGACGACCCCCAGAGGTGCCAGGTTGCGGCTGAGCGTGTCGGGGTCTGGACAGAAATCGTGCCAGACGCAAGTTCCGCCTTTCTTCACGACGCGCAGCGCCTTCTCGGTATCGCTGGCCACGACGTCGGGCGTGTGGCCGCCGTCGATCAGCACGGTGTCGAAGCGTTCCTGCTCGAAGGGCCGCGTATCGAACTCGCGGCTGTCGCAGAGGATCTGGTGCACGCGCGGCGCAAAGCCTGCCTCGCGATAAAGCCTGCCGATGAACTGGCCTGAATCGGTGGACGAATAGAGCGTTTCGCCATCGGCGCCGGTTTCACCCTCGGGAAGATTCAGCGTCCAGATCTGCGCATCGGTGACGCGTGCGATGAGCGTCGCGCCGAAGCCTTCCCACGTTCCGAATTCGAGATGACGGCGAGGTTCGACCGCGCGCCAGAGATATTCGAGGATGGGGGCGTCGTCGGTCTCCATCTTCCAGTCAGCCAGCGCCTTGTCGTTGGCGACGAGCGGCGTGGCCTCGCCGGCGGCGCCAAGCACCGAGGGGAGGTCTGCGGTGTCGACGATCTCCAGTGACGCGGATGTCGCGGCGAGTGGGCGCGTGGGGAAAGGATGATCCCAGGTCGTCTGGGCCCAGGCGAGCGCCCGGCCAAGTTCTGCGATCGGGATGCTGCGGTTTTCGGGGCGGGACCAGGAGGCCTGGAAG
>CALROF020000298.1:0-6452 GCA_943369775.1 Reyranella massiliensis 521 | reverse complement strand
GGGCGTCAATCGCGCGCTCGTGCGACAGGGCCTGCAGGTCATGGCGCAACGACGCAATGCCGGTCTGGCCGCGCTTGCCGACGTAGCGCGACTGAAGGAGCCGCCGGGTGCTTATCACCTGGGCTTCCTCCTGGGGCCGCGGGTCAACGCCGGCGGCCGTGTGGGGCAGGCCGATCTCGGCGCACGGTTGCTCTCCAGCGACGATCCGCACGAGGTCGGCGCGCTCGCGCTCCGGCTCGACGAATTCAATGCCGAACGCCGCGCCATCGAGCGCGAAGTGCTCGACCAGGCGATCGCCCGCATCGAGGGCCTGTATGGCCCCGACCGCAAGGGCCTGCCCGCGGTGCTGCTGGTCGAGAGCGAGGGCTGGCATGTCGGCGTGATTGGCATCGTGGCCAGCCGCTTGGTCGAGCGCTACGGCCGGCCGGCCTTCGTGATCGGCATGGACGGCGAACTAGGCAAGGGCTCAGGACGCTCCGTGCGCGGCGTCGATCTCGGCGCAGCGGTGATCGCGGCCCGGCAGGCGGGCTTGCTGGTGAATGGTGGCGGCCATGCGATGGCGGCCGGACTCACCGTGGCGCGGGTGGCGTTACCTGAGCTGGCGTATTTCCTCGACACGCGGATTGCCCCGCAGCTTGGCGCGGCACCCGCCGTGCGCGAACTCGGCATCGACGCCGCCCTCGCGCCGGCTGCGGCGACCCAGGAGCTGGTCGACATGATCGAGCGGGCAGGGCCGTTCGGCGCCGGCAACGCACTGCCGCGCTTCGTGCTGACCGGCGTGCGGGTGAGCTACGCCCAGCCGGTGGGCGAAGGGCATGTACGCTGTACCCTGGTGGGGGCCGAGCGCGGCCGGATCGAGGCGATCGCCTTCCGGGCGAACCAGACCGCCCTGGGACCGGCCTTGCTCGATTCCGCGCGGCCCGTGTTGCATGTTGCAGGTGCCCTGCGGATCGACCGTTTCGGCGGTCGGGAGAGCGTGCGCCTGCAGATCGACGACGCCGCCCCGGCGGCCGGCTCGGTCCTGGGCTGAGCCTACTTTGCTTGATTTACCAGCCCCTTGCGGGTACACCCTGCCGCCGGCTTCAGTCCCCTTCGTCTAGAGGCCTAGGACACCGCCCTTTCACGGCGGCGACACGGGTTCGAATCCCGTAGGGGACGCCATTCCTGTGCAAAAGTAGAGAACTTCTGCACACGACTTTGGAGCCCCGTATTGGTGGCCCTTCGGCCAAGCGCTTGCGCATCTCCAGGGACAATTTGCCGAGCTTGTCTGCGCTCAGACTGTGCGCGACGTGATCAGCCGGTCGCCTGCGCGTGCCGTTGTTGTCGTCGAGCAGGCCGGCAACGAAATGAGTACGGAATATAGTCCTAGCCCAGGTGTTGCCGTGGCGGTGCGCCGTAACGCGCCGTGAAGGCGGTGATGAAGTTCGACACATGATTGTAGCCGACGCGGAAGGCCACGTCCTTCAGGGAGGCCTGCTCGGCCAGCAGCACGTTGCGCGCATGCGCCAGCCGCTCGTTGCGCAGGACCTCGAACACCGTGGCCCCGAACAACTGACGAAAGCCCATGTTGAGCCGTTTCTCGCTGAGCTCTGTGCCGAGCGCCAACTCACCCAGGGTTGGCGGCTGGTGCATGTCGGCAAGCAGCCGGCGTCTGGCCTCGTGCACTGCTTCGCGCTCGCGCGCCGACAGCTCCCGTTGCTTCCGCCCACGACGTTGTTGCTGGGCGGCGGCGGCCTGTAGCGCCAGGAGCTGGATCACCACCCCCTCCATCATCAGCGCGCGCAACGGTCCATTCAGTTCAGTGCCGAAAAGGCTACGCGCGACAGTGCGCATGGCGCGGTTGCCGCGCACCGGCGCGACGCGGCAGGTAGCGACGTCGGGCGCGAGCAGGGCCCGCAATAGCTCCGGCACCTCGCCTTCGAACAGGCGCACGATGCGCTCGATGTCGAGACTGAAGCCCACCGAATGGAACTTGGAGCCGGCCTCGGCGCTATAGGCGGCGCGACCGGTGGGGGCGCGAAACAGCACTGCCTGATCGGGTGTTGCATGGATGCGCTGGCCGTCGAGAAAATCGATCTCGGCACGCCCGGCGATCGTCACGTGGCTGGACACCCACTGGCCGGGGCGTTCGCCGCGTGGTTCCACGGTGAAGTCCTGGTGTGCCTCGGTGTCGGTGAGGAAGAGCCGCAGGCCGGGGCCGATCAGCATCCGTTCGACGGTACCGCGCCACTTCTCATTGTCCACGCGGATGAGTTCGCCGAGGCGTATGACCTGCTCGCCCGTCTCTTCACGTAACAGCCACTCTACGTTCGACATGTAGGCTCTCGGTCTGCTTCGATGCCACGCAGCTTCTGTTCATATGCAATGAATTTGCAGTGGGTGCAAATTGCGGCCGCATGCCATGCGGGACGCATTCGACCACACCTGTGTCGAAACCGAACCCGACGCCGTCGTGCCGGTGCGCAAAGTTATTTGACCGGCGCGCATATAACGCAGCACCGGATTTTTCGCGCACGGCGCGGTAGCTGTTCTTGCATGGAGCTAGTTGGGGAAGTGAGTGGACCAGTCTGGCAGGGGCGAGGACACGATCGTATTGGATGCGGGGGGTGCGACGCCAGATCGTAGTGGCAGGCGGCATGCAAAGGCGGAAACGTTCCCTCGATTTTTAGCCTTCATCGTTTCCTTTCTGATCGCGCTTGTACCGCTGGCGACCGCCGCGCAGACCCCGGGCGAGATTCCGTTTCAGGTCACCATCGATCAGAATGCCATCATGCGGCAGTACGCGCCGCCGCTTACCCGGCCGAAGTCACTGGGTGGCACCATGGGCGCGCCAATTGCCGGCATTCCTGCCGAGCAGTTGGGGGGAACGAGCTTCCGTCTGGCTTCGGTCGACGTTGAAGGCGCGATAACGCTCAATCCGTCACTTTTTGCCCCCCTCTGGCAGGGCCTGATCGGCAAGCAGATTACACTTCTCGATATCAAGACCGTCCTGGAAGGCATCGAAGATATCTATCGGCAGAACGACTATCGAGCCGCTGCCATCGTGCCGCGGCAGGACTTCGCCACGGGGCAGATCAAGATCGTCGTCTACGAGTTCTATATCAAGGAGTTGCTGGTCAAAGGCGATACGAAGCGACTGCGGGGCCGTCTCGATCCTTTTTTTGATCGGATTACCGCGATGCGTCCGATGCGGGCGTCGATGGTCTATCGTTATCTGTTGCTGGCCGAGGACCAGGCGGGCATCTCGATCTACGGCGAGGTTGTCAGGATCGACAATGAGCCGGGTGCGATACGCATCGAGCTCACCATCACCTTCAAACCCGGCAACCTGACGCTGGGCCTGGACAACTATGGCCCCAAGGATGCCGGACCTTTACAGGCGCAAGCAAACGCACATGTGAACGACATCTTCGGCATGTTCGAATCGACGGACATTCTGGTCGTCACCAATCCGGCCGCGCCGGATCAACTCGCCTTCGTGAACTGGGCGCAACTGTTTCCGATGGGCACGACCGGATTCAGCTTCAACTACTTCGTCGGCCAGTCATGGTCGGCGCCTGGCGGATTGTCGCGATTGGTTCAGCTCAATTCGAAAGTGCTGAATTTCGGTGCCAGCTTGAACTACGCGCTCTTGCGTTCGCAGGAACGCAACGTAATCCTGAACGCTGGTGTGTTCGGAAACGATTCCAGCGTCGATATCCTGCAGCAGGCGGTGACGCGTGACCGAGCACGATGGGTGGCGATCGGCGCCAAGTACGACGACGAGCTGTTCGGCGTGAAGTTCATCCTGAATCCGGGCTATCTGAAAGGGGTCGATGCCTTCGGCTCCAATCTCCCGGACTACACCTACAATTTCGCTGCGCTGACCTTGAATGGCGTCTTGACGGCAAACCTGACGGACACTCTGTCCGCCAAGGTGTTGTTCAACGGGCAGCTGGCTCTTACGACCCTGCCGGCGGCCGTGATTGCCACCTATGGCGGCCTGGGGTTTGGCCAGGCGTTCGATCCCGGCGCGATTGCAGGCAACAGCGCCGTGCTGGTATCCGGAGAACTGGCTCATGCCATTCCGACGGGCCTCTCCTGGCTCCAGGATCTCAGCCTCTTCGTCTACGGCGACTATGGCGCCGTTTGGAATCCGCCGGGGGTCGCATATCCATATGCCTCGCTCGCATCGTTGGGGTTCGGCGTGCGGGTCGGTATCGGGGAAAGACTGATCGCAACGGGACTTGTTGCACAGCCGCTCTGGTACGACGCGGAACTGGCCGCAATCGGGATCGAGCAACAGACCCGATACAGGTTCGCGATCGGATTGCGTTTCTGACCGTTCTTGAGCCGGAGCCAATGCAGG
Organism: Reyranella massiliensis 521; assembly: GCA_943369775.1. GTDB lineage: Bacteria > Pseudomonadota > Alphaproteobacteria > Reyranellales > Reyranellaceae > Reyranella > Reyranella massiliensis_C. The sequence goes on along the minus strand of CALROF020000298.1, from coordinate 2,104 downwards.
GGAGTCATCATGTCAGTCGACAAGGCAGCGACCGGACCGGCGGCTGATCGCGGCCCGATCCGTCAGCATCCGCTGGTCGCGTATTTCGTGATCGCCTACGCCGTGACCTGGTTCGTGGAAGGACTTTTCGTGCTTTCGCGGGAAGGCCGCGGGGTTCTGCCGTTCACGGCGCCGATGAGCTTCGCCATGGCGACCGGCATCGCCACTTCCCTGGGGCCGGCCTCGGCCGCGTTCATCGTCACCGCCCTTACCGAGGGGAGGGCGGGCGTAGATCGGCTGCTGCGCAGGATCGTGCAGTGGCGCGTCGGGATCTTCTGGTACCTGTTCATCTTCATCGGCCTGCCGCTGCTCCAGACCATCGGCACGATCGTCCTGCCGGGGATCTGGGCATCCGCCACGCCGATGGACGTCGTGCCGGAGCTGCTGTCCTACGCGGTGTTCTTCATCTGGCCGGCACTGATCGCCGGCGGCCCGTTGGGCGAGGAAATGGGCTGGCGTGGCTATGCACTGCCCCATCTGCAGGCGCTCCACGGACCGGTGAAGGCGAGCCTGATACTAGGTGTGCTCTGGGCCTGCTGGCACATGCCGATCTGGTTCAGCGGGCAGTGGACTGTGCCCAGCGTCCCCAACATTGCCGCCTACATCGTCTGGATCACGGCCGTGACCGTCATCTACACGTGGGTATTCAACAATACCGGCGGCAGCGTGCTGATGGCCATCCTGCTGCATGCGTCGATGGACGCATTTCCCAACGCGATCCTCTGGGCACATTTCCCGGGGGCGACCACCATGTCGAGTGTCGGCATCCTGAACGGCTACATTGCGCTCGTCATCGGCTTCGGCGGATTCGCGCTGCTGCTGATCGTCTTCACGCGCGGCCGCCTGGGACTGCGCCCATGAGGGCCCGCGCGCTGCGCCGGTGGCCGCCGGGCTCCGGCTACGCCTTCGCGTCGCGTGCCGCGCTCGGGGTCGGGCAGACGACACGTTCGCCTTTTACGGTGGCGCTACGCTCTTCAATCTCACGACAAGGAACCATCGAATGAAGAGGCCGAATCCGTACCGAGCTCTTTCGCGTCGGCACCTGGCGTTCGGCTTTTCGGCCCTGTCGCTGCTCGCTCTCGCCCCGGCAGCCCGCGCCAAGCCGTTCGACGCCGGCCAGCGTGCCCTCGTCGAGCGCATCCTACAGCGCGAGGTCGACAACGGCATTGTTCCCGGCATCGCCTGGTCGATCGGTGACCGCAGCGAGACGCTCGCTGAGGGCGCGGTTGGCCGGCGCGCGGTCGCGCCGGACAGCCCGATGCGGCCGTCCACGCACTGCCCGCTGGCCTCGGTGAGCAAGCAGTTCACGGCCGCCTGCGTCCTGCTGTTGCGCGACGACGGCAAGCTCTCGCTCGACGTACCGCTTTCCGCCTATCTGCCCGACTACAAGTACGCGAGCCGGACGACCTTGCGCCAGGTGCTGACGATGACGAGCGGCATCCCGGTCGACGCGAGCTGCGAGGCGCCGGTCCAGGATCGCGTGGACGACAAGACGCTCGTCGCCAATCTCAACGAGATGAAGCTCGATTTCGAGCCCGGCGCACACTATGCCTACAGCAACTGCGGTTACGATCTGGCCGGGGTCGTGGTTGCTCTGGTATCCGGCATGCCGTTCGATCGTTTCATCGAGGAGCGCATCTTCCGACCACTGGGGATGTCGTCCTCCTATATGCTCGGCAACCGCCACGAGACGGATTTCGCCGAAGGCTATGCGGCACAGGGCGGTGGTTGGAAGCCTGCGCCACTCACGCCCGGCGACCGCTTGTACGCCTCGGGCAATCTCGCCTCCACCGCGGGCGACATGCAGCGCTGGAACCGCGCCATCCTGAATGCGACCTTGCTGCCCCGCGCGACGCTGAAGGAGATGTTCACCGTGCCGGCGCTCGGAAGCGCCGCGCGCTCCATCTACGCGGCCGGCTTGTTCATCGAGCCAAACGGAGCGATCTGGCATGCAGGCGGGCTGGCCGGCTACGGCAACGTCAACATGCTGGTGCCGGCAAGCGGCCATGCCATCACCCTGCTCGGCAACACCGTGCCGCACGGCCGGTGGAAGCCGTGGGATGTC
>CALROF020000297.1:0-6459 GCA_943369775.1 Reyranella massiliensis 521 | reverse complement strand
CGAGGTCCAGCACCTCCGCAAGGTGTATGGCGAGGTCGTCGCCGTCGACGACCTGACGTTCTCCGTGCCACGCGGCACGGTGCTCGGCCTGCTGGGCGGCAATGGCGCCGGCAAGACGACGACGATCGCGATGCTGCTGGGCCTGCTCGAACCGACGGGCGGGAGTATCAACATCCTCGGCATCGATATGCTGAAGCGCCGTTACGCTGCCCTGCCGCGCATGAACTTCTCCTCGCCTTACGTCGACCTGCCGCATCGGCTGACCGTGCGGCAGAACCTGATGTTCTATGGCGGCCTCTACGGCGTGAAGGACCTCAAGGCGCGGATCATCGAGGTGGCGCGCCAGATGCAGGTCGAGCCGTTCCTCGACCGGCAGGCCGGCAAACTTTCGGCCGGACAGAAGACGCGCGTGGCGCTGGCCAAGGCGCTGATCAACAAGCCCGACGTGCTGCTGCTCGATGAGCCGACAGCGTCGCTCGATCCCGACACCGCCGACTGGGTGCGTGGCTATCTCGAGGAGTACCAGCACGAGACGCACGCCACGATCCTGCTGGCATCGCACAACATGAGCGAAGTCGAGCGGCTTTGCGACGACGTGATCCTGCTGCAGTCGGGCAAGGTCTTCGAGCGTGGCAGTCCGCGCGAGCTGATCGAACGATTCGGCCGCGAGGACATGGAGGAGGTGTTCCTCGACATGGCGCGTGGCCGTGGCCGCGGGCTCGACGCCTTGAAGAAACCGGGAGTAGCGCCATGAGCGGTTCGCTTCGCCGGATCTCCGCCCTGGTCATGCGCCACATTCATCTGTGGAGCGGGTCGGTGATGCGCATCGTCGATTCGATCTACTGGCCGGCCGTGCAGATGGTGATGTGGGGGTTCCTCACTCAGTTCCTGGCCAACCAGACCTCGTATGTCGGGCATGCCGCCGGCGTACTGCTGGCCGGCCTGCTGCTGTGGGAACTGGTGGTCCGCGGCAACCTCTCGCTCAGCATCGCCTTCCTGGAAGAGATGTGGTCGCGCAACCTAGGCCATCTCTTCGTCAGCCCCATCCGTTCCTGGGAGATGGCGACTGGCATCGTGATCGTGGCGCTGCTGCGCACCTTGCTGGGCATGGTGCCGGTGTCTCTGATGGCCTGGGCCTTCTTCGGCTACTCGATCTACACGCTCGGCCTGCCGTTGATCGCCTTCTTCGTGATCCTGCAGATGTTCTCCTGGTCGATCGGGCTTGCCATGTCCGGGCTGGTGATGCGGGTCGGTCAGAGCGCGGAGAGCTTCGCCTGGGCTGCCGTCTTCATCCTCATGCCCGTGAGCGGCGTCTATTACCCGATCTCCGTCCTGCCGCACTGGCTGCAGGTGATCGCCTGGGGCGTGCCGACCTCCTATGTCTTCGAGGGCATGCGCTCGATCCTGGCGGAGGGGACCGTGCACTGGGATCTGATGGCGTTCGCCTTCGGCCTGTCGATCGTCTATCTGATCGTAGGCTTCCAAGTGTTCCAGTGGTTCTTCCGGTCCTCGCGCCGGGCAGGGTCGCTGCTGGGACAAGGGGAGTAGAGTAGGGTCGACCGTTCACCGAGGTGAGAGATGTCCAAGCATGCTGTGTTGCCCATCCTGATCGCGCTTGCCGCCGCAGCCTGTGTCACGACAACCTCTCAGACGCCGCCGACGCCGAAGCCGGCGTGGACGAACATCTACACCGTGCCGCTCGACTACATGGTGAACTGCCTGTCGCAACCGGCCGGTGACGGCTTCGTGGTCGCCCAGACGCCGTCGCCGACGCCGGGCGTTACCGCAATCTCCTACGTGCCGCGCAGCGCCCCGCAGGCCGAGTCGCGCTATCTCGTGAGCCGCGTTCCCGACGGCACCCTCCAGGTGAGCTGGCAGCGGCTGGGCAGTGTTGGCGGTCTTGACTGGCTCGACGTCCAGGCCCGCGAGCGCGCCAACCGCTGCGGCGGCACGGCCTAAGGCCGCTGAGGGCCTGTCGCTCCAGGCGCCAGCGCTTTCAACCAGAACAACGGCTGCCGGATCGCCAGCGAACCGGCTCCACGATCGTCGTCATGGAGGCGCTGCAGCTTCTGGCGAGCCGCTGCAATGGTGAAATCGGGATAAACAAACGGCAGATTCTTCAGATACCAGGCGAGGGCGCCGACATCGTCGAACTCGATAATCTCGAAGCCCTCGGCCTTCTCCGTGACAGTGAAACCGGCCGCTTCGAGCTGCCGAACCGCAAAGGCGAGGTCCCACGCGACCGGAACCGACGGAGCAGACGCGTCGAAGAGGCGATAGAAATCGTCGGCGCCACTGGAGGCGACTTGCTGGGTGAGAAATATCCCACCTGGTGCGAGCACCCGCCGCACTTCGCTCGGCACATAGGATTCGTGGCGACTGACGACGAGGTGAAAGTCGGCCGCCGGAAAGGGCAGGACGCCCTCTGTCGTGAAATCTTCTAGATCGACATTGTCGGGTGCGCCGTGCACGGCAATCACATCGATCCCGCGCGGTTCGAGCCGGGCGCGTGCCACTGGAACGTTGGGCGCCCATCCCTCCGTTGCGACCGTTCGTGTCGGAAGGTGCGGCCGCTCGTTCAGCCATTCGCCACCGCCAGTGCCGAGGTCTAGCAAGTCGGCCGAGAGACGGGCATGGGCGTCGACGATCGCTCCGAAGTCCCAGGGTGGTGTGATCCGTATGCGCTGGTCGTAGGAGACGTCCCAGCCGACGAAGGGCCGCCGCTCCGCCTCGTTCAGCAGAACGTCGAAATCTCGGGCGGTCGTCATGTGGCCGTTGGATTCGCGGCTGCTCCACTCGGCAGGCGCAGCCCCATCAGGATTTCGTTGACGTAGCCGGACGACGTCTTGAGGGCGCGAGGCTCCACGCCATAGGCAGAGAATCCGAACTTCTCGTAGAGCGCGATTGCGGCGTCGTTGTCTTCGACGACCGTGAGCGTGAGCTGCTCGACGACGCCTTGCGCCGCCTCGATCAGGGCGGCGACGAGCGCCGATCCTACGCCGCGGGAGCGCCAGTCGGGCTCGACGTAGAAGCCCCAGACGAAGGCCTTGTGGGCGACCTTCGGCCCGGCTTCCTGCATGAAGCCGGCCATGCCGACAATTTGCTGGCCGTCGTAGGCGCCGAAGACGGCAGAGGAAGAGAGCCGTTCGGCAAATGCACTCAAAGGTCGGTTCGCCTCGCTGCCGTATGTCGAGCCAAACGCCCCGGGTGCCGTTCTCAGCGCGGCAAGGCGAATGGTGCGAAACGCCTCGGCATCGGAAGCCTGGAGACGGGAGATTCTGAAAGAGCCGGACATTTAACGCGCGTTGAGTACGGCCTGGCAGGCACCAGGCAGCTTGGGGCGATAGGGCTTCGGCGGCCCCGGCGGCGGCGTGGGTGGCGCCTTGCGGAACCACGACTCCAGAGCCTCGCCGCAGCCGTCATCGTCGGAATAGGCCGCCTGCGGCTGGCATTGCAGATTGCCGGGCGGACAGTAGAGGCGGACGTGGAAATGCTCGTCGTGCCCGTACCAGGGCACCAGCTTGCGCAGCCAATTCCGGTTACCGGTGGCCGTGTTGCAGATCCGCTGCTTGATCCACTTATTCACGAACATGCGGTCGAGGTTCGGCATCTCGGCGGCGGTGCGCAGCAACAGTACGTGCTGCTGGGCGAAGACGGTGTCGTCGACGCCGCTGTCGTTGGCGAGCACCAGCGAACGCAGGCGCGGGTTCTCGCGCTCCGCCGGTGCGCGACGCGCGCCGGGCTGGCGTTCGAACCAGATGTCGGCGTCGAGGCCGATCTGATGGCTGGCGTGGCCCGAAGGAGCAGGGCCGCCGCGCGGCTGGCCGAGGTCGCCGATGTAGAGATGCGCTTGGCCGGCGGCGCGCATCTTCTCGGCAAGGGTGGTGATGAAATCGACGGTGACGGGTTGTCCCCAGTAGCGATTACGGCTGATGCGGATCGCTTCGTAGCCGGGGCCGTCGAGCGGCAAGGCCTGGGCGCCCTGCAGACAACCTGCAGTATAGAAGCCGATGGATTGGGGCGGGCCGGGCGCCGGCGTAGAGACGTCGGCCCAATCGTTGGCTGCCGCTTCGGCAGCCATCGCGAGGAAGCCCGCGAGCAGCGGAATGACGAAACGCATCATCTTGTTGGCAGGATAGTCGCTCGTTAAGACTTTGCCCATGGCCGACTATGCTTTCCTGAAGCTCGAACGCCGCGACGCCGTGGCTTGGTTGACGCTCAATCGGCCGGAACGGCGCAATGCGCTGACCCACGGCATGATGCTGGAGCTCGAAGACGCCTTCGCGCGCATAGGCGACAATCCTTTCTGCCGGGTGCTGGTGATCCGTGGCGCCGGTGGTCACTTTTGCGCGGGCGGTGATCTCGATGCCATGGCGGAGATGCCGCCGCGGCCTGAGAACGGCGCGGAGGATCCGCTGCTGCCGGCCTATCGGCAATTTGGCAACGCGCTGCTTGCCCTCGATTCCCTGCCGCAGGCGACGATTTCGGTCGTCGAAGGATCGGCCGTCGGCGGCGGCTTCGGCATGGCCTGCTGCTCCGATGTCGTGGTGCTGCATCAAAGCGCGCATTTCGGCGTGCCGGAACCGAAAGTGGGTTTCATCCCCTCGCAGATCATTCCGTTCCTCGTGCGGCGCGTGGGCGAGGGGCCGATGCGTGATCTCGCGGTGACGGGGCGCGTCATCGACGCCGGTGAAGCCCATCGGCTGGGCGTTGGACGTTACCTCTGCCGGACAACGGAAGAGGTAGACGCGACGCTTCAGGCCCTCCTCGACGACATTCTCAAGATGGAACCGGCAGCCCTCGCGGCCGCCAAGCGTCTGGTACAGTCGTGTTCGACAAACGACGATCGCGCGGTTCTCGACGCCGCGGCGGAGAGCCTGGTCGGCCTGCTGCGGCGGCCGCAGGCTGCGGAGGGCATCAAGGCGTTCAAGGCCAAGACGCTGCCGTCATGGAGCAAAGGCTAGAGGGGCTGGAACATGCGTAACTATCGCCACATCGAGGTCAGGCCGATCGCCGGTGCTCTGGGTGCGGAGATCCATGGCGTTGACGCGTCGCGCGACCTCGAGGCCGATGTCGTGGCCGAGATGCGCCAGGCGTTGCTCGACCATCTCGTGATCTTCCTGCGTGCGCAGACCGTGACGCCGATGCAGCAGCTTGCGTTCGCTCGCAAGTTCGGCGAGCCGATCGAGTACCCGCAGCTCAAGGGCTTGCCAGAATCGCAGATGATCACGCCGGTGGTGAAGCTCGAACACGAGCGCAACAATTTCGGTGGCATCTGGCATTCCGACACGACCTATCTGCCGGTCCCGCCGATGGGCAGCATGCTGCTGGCGCGCGAAGTGCCGCCCTATGGCGGCGACACGATGTTCGCCAACCAGTACCTCGCCTATGAAGCACTTTCGGAAGGGCTAAGGGCCACGCTCGACGGGTTGATCGGCGTCAGCTCCTCGGCCAAGGCCGACGTCTCGAAGACTCGAGAAGATCGCATGAAGGCGGCGGGAGCCGAGCTGAAGGAGCTGACGGCCGAGCATCCGATCGTGCGCACCCATCCCGAGACCGGCCGCAAGGCGCTCTACACGTCCGACGCCCACACCTCGCACATCAAGGGCTGGACCGAGAAGGAGAGCCTGCCGTTGCTCAAGTTCCTGTGGGAGCACCAGACTCGGCCGGAGTTCACCTGTCGATTCCGCTGGGAGGCAGGGTCGCTCGCCTTCTGGGACAATCGCGCGGCCATGCACAATCCGATCAACGACTATCACGGCTATCGCCGCGTGATGCACCGCATCACGCTTGCCGGCGACAAACCTAGATAGCGACGCCCTCAGCTGGAGCACATCATGTCCGATGTTGGCGGTCTAATCGCCGTTCTCTTCCTCGTTGCCGCCAACGGATTTTTCGTCGCTGCAGAGTTCTCCCTCGTCGCCGTCCGACGCAGCCGCATCGTCGAACTGGTCGCGGCCGGCCGGATGAACGCCAAGGCGCTCGACAAGGCGCTGGGCAGCCTCGATGCCAATCTGGCCGCGACCCAGCTCGGGATCACCATCTCCTCGCTGGGGCTGGGCTGGGTCGGCGAACCGGCCCTTGCTCATCTGATCGAGCCGCTATTGGGCAAGGCTTTAGGGGCGTGGACCGGGATCGGCACCTACACCATCGCCGTTGCGCTTGCCTTCGTCGTGATCACCACCCTTCACATCGTGCTGGGCGAATTGGCGCCGAAGAGCCTCGCCCTGCAGCGCAGCGAGGGGACAGCCCTTTGGGTCGTGCGGCCGCTGGCGGTGTTCCTGTGGCTGCTGCGGCCTGCCATCTTCGTGCTGAACGGACTGGGCAATCTCGTGCTGCGGCTTTGCGGGCTCCAGCCTGGCACCGGTGAAGGATCGCTGCATTCGGCGAGCGAGCTGAAGCTGCTGGTGGCGGCCAGCCAGGATGCCGGCCTCCTGCAGGCAGCCCAGGAAGAGGTCG